>CAYTTS010000001.1:0-27748 GCA_964440875.1 uncultured Erysipelothrix sp.
TATTGACATGAAGCGTGTCATCGCAAGAGCATTAGCTGAAAAGAATATTTCTTTTCAGCTTTTTTTATTGTCATGACTAAAAGGAGGAAGAATGAAAAGATTAAGAAAAGTATTTATTCAGTTTATAAGCATTATGCTTATAACAGCAGGATTATCACTTAATATTAATGCCCAAAATGATAGTAATGAAATGTTTGGATTAATTGATAAAATAATTGAAGCTGAGATAGACTATGGATTATCTGGAGCACAACTAGTTGTCATGAAAGATGGTGAAGTTATCAAACAAAGTTCTTATGGTTATACCAACAGTTATAATAATGTATACGATAATAATGGAGAGAGTATATTAGGAGACTATGAAGTTATTAAACGTGAAGAAAGAAATCCAGTTACAGATGATACATTATTTGATCTTGCTAGTAATACAAAAATGTATGCAGGAAACTATGCAATTCAATATTTAATCTCAAAAAATATACTTTCACTAGATACGAAGGTAAATGAAATATTTAATGAATATAAATATAATGGTATAGGTGTAGATGGGCAATCAGAATTAACTATTGGCCATTTGCTACGTCATGACTCAGGATTTATAGCTAGTCCTAAATATCATGATAATACTTTTACTGGAAATCTTGGTAATAAAGAAGGAGAAGAAAACTGGCTATATACACAAGACCCAGATGAGATCCTTGAAAAACTATTATTAACGCCATTAGAATATATGCCAGGAGAGAAAGTAAGATATTCTGATGTTGACTTTATGTTGATTGGCAAAATAGTTGAAAAAGTGAGCGGTCTTACTTTCGATCAATTTCTAAAAGATAATATTTATGGCCCACTTAACCTGAAAAATATAACGTTCAATCCTTTAGAAAATGGATTCGTTAAAAATAATACCACATCTTCAGAACTTCATGGAAATACACGTGGAGGTAGAGTCCTTTTCAATAATTATTTGAGTGAAGTAATCACAGGAGTTGTTCATGATGAAAAAGCATTCTATACATTTAAAGGAATTGCAGGACATGCAGGATTGTTCGGAAGTGCAACTGATATTGCTAGTTTAGCTAACCTAATGTTAGAGGGTGGCCAGAGAGATAATATTGAATATTTTAGTCAAGAGACTATTGATGAGTTTTCCGTCGGAAGTGCTCTTAATGACACATATGCTTATGGTTGGAGAAGACAAGGTGCAAATAATGCTTATGGATGGGCATTCTCAAACTATGCGGATGAAAATACATTAGGACATACTGGATGGACAGGAACAATTACTCAAATTGATCCAGTGAATAATATTGTAATTGCATTATTTACAAATGCTAGAAACAGTCCTATCATGGGACCAGACAAGAATGACTTCTTTACAAAAGCATTTAGAACAAATGATTATGGTACTATTACTACATTGGTATACGAAGGATTAAATCTTGGAAGTGATATAGATGCAGTAGATTACTTGATAAATTTAATAGAAGAAGAGGTATCTAATAATAAAGATACAATTAGTAATAGAAATGAGTTGCGTGCTTTATATACAGTATTGAAAGATTATGCAAAAAGTAATGATAAAGCATTGAATTATTTGTTAGATAATCTAGAATCCGATATTATTAGCATTAATGAAAGTTTAAACAATGATGCTGAACATTTGGATATTGGTCACTTAGATACTAATAAAGATGACCTTATTGCATTAATTTCTAAACGAGATAAAGGAGTGAATGATAAACTTTATAATTATGCGAGTTTAATTGTAGAAGACGATACTGCAACACAATCAATCATAGATGATTTAGTGTTGAAATTAACTGTTGAAGTTGAGGATGTTGAAGAGATAGTTGACATCAGTGGTCTAAATAGTCTTATGGAAAAATTTAATTTGATCGATAAAGAAAAATACACAGAAGAATCATATAATATCTTATTAAAAGAATATGAATATGCGAAAGATTTACTTGAAAGTAAATCATACACTCAAGAACAGATTGATGAGGCAACAATTAAGTTACAAAATGCATATGATAACCTTCAGTTAGTAAAAGTTGTTGATAAAGTAAAAGATGACGTAAATACTGGTGCTAGTGATAATAACTCATATTACATGTTTGCGTTATTGGTTTCATTAGTTTTATTATTTGCTCTACGAAAAAGAGCAATAAATTAATATACATATAAGGGCATAAGTGCCCTTTTTTTATGAACTATTGTAAATTGTAAGCGTATTAGGGGAATATTACTAAAACTAGTAAAAGTTTTAGTAAAAAGAAGAATTAATTTAATAAATAAGTTATAATGTTAGTGATTGATATAAAAGGAGAGATTTGATGAGTAATAATGTAAAAGTGGAACCTGCATTAGTTATCCTAGCGGCAGGAATGGGTAGTCGTTACGGGGGCTTAAAACAAATCGATACTGTTGGTAATAACGGAGAGAGTATTATTGACTTTACAATTTATGATGCGATTGAAGCTGGATTTAAAAAAGTTTATTTAATTATTCAAGAAAAGCATGAAGCTGCTTTTGATGAAGAATTAGGGGATAAAATTAGAAAACATATTGAAGTTGAATATGTTTACCAAGACTTAAGTGATATTCCAGAAGGATTTAGTATTCCAGAAGGAAGAGAAAAACCATGGGGAACAACACATGCACTTCTTGCAATTAGAAAACAAGTTGTTGAGCCATTTATTATTTTAAATGCAGATGACTACTATGGTAAAGATGCATTTGTACAAATGTATGAGTACTTAAGTAATGAAGTACCAGCAAATGAGTACGCATTAATGGGTTATCAATTAGAGAATACTTTAAGTGATAGTGGAGCGGTTACTCGTGCTATTTGTGAAGTAGAAGACGGATTCTTAAAAGAAATTAAAGAAGTTTCAAAAATTCAAAAAAATGACGGCGTTTTACAATTTGAAAACGAAGAAGGAAATTGGGAAGACTTAGATAGTACATTATTAGCTTCAATGAACTTCTGGGCATTTACACCAGATGTTATTGGCTTATTAGAAGAAAGATTCATTGACTTCTTAAATAGTGATGTTAAAGCTGATCCATTAAAATCAGAAGCATTACTACCAAATGATATTGGACACTTAATGAAAACTAAAGGTATTAATCTAAAAGTATTAAATAGTTCATCAGCTTGGTTTGGTGTAACTTATGCTGCAGATAAGCCTGGAGTAGTTGCTAAATTTGAGCAAATGAAGGAAGAAAAATTATACCCACATGATTTATGGGCATAAACTATAAATAATAATTAAACCGACTAGCTCGGTTTTTTTAATGGAAAAGACGTAATCCAAAGATTACGTCTTTATTAGTTTATTTACTCTGATAAACAACTTCTCCGTTGTAAAGAGTTAAGTTACACATACCAAATACTTTAGTTCCATTAAATGGTGTTGATGATGACTTTGATAAGTAATCATCTGGATTAATTGTATATTCATTATCAACATCAAATACAGCAAGATTTGCGATACTTCCGACCTCAATATCATAATAAGGAAGTTTAAACATTTCTCCCGGTATTTTACTCATTCTATCGACTAGAAATTCTAATGACATTTTATTAGTTTTAACGAAGTGAGTATACATTAGGGCAAATGAAGTTTCAATACCTACGATACCAAATGGAGAGTCTTTAAAGCCCTTTGCTTTTTCTTCACTTGAATGTGGTGCGTGGTCGGTTGCGATAAAATCAATAGTACCATCTAGAAGACCTTCAACAAGAGCTTCTTGATCACTAATACCTCTTAGCGGTGGATTCATTTTCCAAACTGCATCATCACTTTCTATATCCATTTCATTTAATATTAAGTGATGGGGAGCAACTTCGGCAGTAACTCTAATTCCATTTCTCTTACCATCTCTAACAGCTTGCACAGAAGATTTAGCAGAGATGTGACAGATATGATAGTGACAGCCTGTTTCTTCTGCTAAGTGGATATCACGTGCTATTTGAGAACTCTCAGTAATACCCATAATACCTGGTAGATTAAGTTCTTTATTTTTAATACCTTCATGCATGACACCTTCATATAATAAACTATCATCCTCAGTGTGGGCAACGATAGGCTTATCTAAACTTGCTGCTAACTTCATTGCTTCATACATTATTTTAGCAGTTTGAACGCCGATGCCATCATTAGTAAATGCAAAGGCATCAAAGTTTTTCATATCAATTATGTTATCACTATTAAGTTTGGCAGTAATAGGAGCATACTGATATACATCAATAACTGCCGTATCTTTAATATGCTTATTAATTGCTTCAAACTTTTCAACTGTATCAGGAACTGGATTAGTATTTGGCATTGCTCCAACGACAGTAAAACCACCTCTTGCAGCAGCCTTAGATCCACTTTCAATTGTTTCTTTATACTCAAAGCCAGGCTCTCTAAAGTGGACATGAATATCAATTAAACCAGGAGTTACAAGTTGTCCATTTAAATCATAAACTTTATCACCAAATAAATCACTTGAAATCTCAGTAATCTTATTATCTTCAATCGCGATATCAACAAGTTTTAAATCATTATCTTTACTAATTATATTTGCATTCTTTAATATTAATCTCATTGTCTTCTCCCCTCAAGAACCCACTCTAATATTGCCATACGCATATAGACACCATTACTCATTTGAGTAACTATTCTACTTTGTTTATCTTCAACTAGTTCACTAGCTATTTCAGTACCACGATTAACTGGAGCTGGATGCATGATAATTGCTGAATCTTTCATCATCTTCTTACGCTCTAAAGTTAAGCCATACATTGATAAGTACTCTTCATTTGTATATTCAGGCTCACTCTCACCATGACGTTCTAGTTGAACTCTTAACATCATTACAACATCAGCCTCAGCGACAACCTCATCAATTGACTTGTACTCTCCATACTTATCAAATTCTTTATCGTAGTAAGCACTAGGTCCTGCAAACAGAACGCTTGCACCTAATTGTTTAAGTAACATCATATTACTTTTAGCGACACGTGAGTGGACTAAATCACCGATTATAGCAACCTTAACATTTTCAAAGCCATTAAACTCTTCAAATATCGTCATTATATCTAAGAGAGATTGTGAAGGATGTTGTCCATTACCACTACCAGCATTTACAATTTGAATCTTTAAGTCTAATAGTTTATTGATATAGTTTTTATCAGTATGTCTGATTACCGCAATATCAACTCCAATAGCCTGCATAGTTAATAGTGAATCATATAAACTTTCACCCTTACTAAGTGATGATGTTTCTGTATCAAAGTTGAATCTTTGCATTCCAATTTTAACTTGTGCCATCTCAAAGCTCATCTTTGTTCTAGTACTATTCTCAAAAAACATGTTTACAATCGAAGCATCACTTACAAATGTATCTCGCTCATACTTGAAGTCAAGCGCACGATTGACTAAGGTTAATACCTCATCATTATTAAATTGTTCTACTGATAAAAAGTTTCTCATATATCCTCCTATTAAAGGGTGTACTATAAACTCACGCACACCAAATGATCTTTCATTTTTCATTTAAAATGAAAACTTTAAATATATTTTGACAAAAAAACAGGACCTTTTTATATAGGAGGTATAGTATGAATATTGAAATGATAGAAGTTATTAAGAATGATTTAATAGCAAAGGATACGTATGAAATGATCTTAAAACCTAAGAAGATGGTGGCTATTTCAGCCGGTCAGTTTATTAATATTAAACTAGCAGGAAAGATTTTAAGAAGACCATTTAGTGTCGCTAGTATTAATGAGGATACATATACAATTTTATATAAAGTTTTAGGAGAGGGCACTGATATCTTAAGTAAGGTAAGTGTAGGCTCTAAAGTAGATGTATTACTACCACTGGGCCGAGGGTTTAGCATCGAGAAAGATCAAAAAGAAATCTTAATCATAGGTGGTGGTATTGGAATTGCGCCACTATATGAGTTAGCAAAAGAGTATGCAAAACTGAAAGCTAAAATAACTGTAATCCTAGGCTTTGATTGCAAGGATTCAGTTTACTATGAGGAAGAATTTTAAGCTTTAGGGGCAAGAGTATACATATCATCAGATGATGGTAGTGTTGGAGTTAAAGGTAATGTCTTAGATGCGATTAAATATCATAATATTGAAGAAGAATTTGTTTATGCTTGTGGCCCACAAATAATGTTAAAAGCGATTCAAGAAAAGTATCGCAAAGGATATATATCACTTGAAGAGAGAATGGGCTGCGGTATTGGTGCTTGTATGAGCTGTGTTTGTAAGGCAAGTAATGCTGATGAACTTTATTATCGTATTTGTAAAGAAGGACCTGTCTTTGAAATCGGAAAGGTGGAGTTATAATGTTGAAAGTTAAACTTCCGGGATTAAATTTAAAGAACCCAATTATGCCTGCTAGTGGTTGTTTTGGATTTGGTAGAGAATATGCTGAATTATATGACTTAAGTAAGTTAGGGGCAATTGCTATTAAGAGTGCGACAATTGAGCCACGCTTTGGAAATCCAACGCCAAGAATAGCTGAAACAAGTGAAGGTATGCTAAATGCTATTGGCTTACAAAATCCAGGAGTAGATAAAATAATAGAAACTGAACTTCCATTTCTAAGTCAATATGATACTGAAATACTAGCTAATATAGCTGGCTCAAGTGAAGAAGATTACTTAGCTGTTATTGAAAAGTTAAATGATCAAGATGTAGTTAGTGCCTTTGAGTTAAACATTAGTTGTCCCAATGTTAAACTTGGTGGTATGTCACTAGGTGCAAGTGCAGAAGATGCAGCAAGAATAACATGACGTGCTAAAACAATTGCTAAAAAGCCTTTATATGTAAAACTATCGCCTAATGTTACTAACATTGTCGAAATTGCTAAAGCAGTAGAAGCAGCAGGGGCAGATGGAATTGTCTTAATTAACACACTATTAGGTATGAAGATTGATCTAAATAAAAAAGCACCCTTATTAGCAAATAAAACGGGTGGATTAAGTGGACCTGCAATTAAACCTATTGGTATTAGGATGGTTTATCAAGTATATGAGGCAGTAAATATTCCGATAATTGGTGTTGGTGGTATTGCAAATGCAGAAGATGTACTCGAGTATTTCTATGCAGGAGCAAGTGCAGTTCAAGTAGGTATGGCAAACTTCCATGACCCATTTGTTTGCGTGAATATAATTAAAGATTTAGAAGAATTATTAAAGAAACATAATATAGCTGATATAAATGATGTAGTTGGATTAGCTCATAAGTAAAAAAAATTCAAGATAACTTGAATTTTTTTATTGGACTGTTACATTGACACCACTTGTTGATTTTAATAAAACATTATCAACGATAATGGCGATTGCAAGACAAACTAAAGCATCCTCTTCATTTAGGATATCTAACTCATAGGTATCGCCCCAAGTAAGCCATTTCTTACTTAATCTCATAACAGGTTTACTATGATTTAAGACAGCGTATTCATGAGAAGTTAAATTACCTTGAAGTTTCCAATCACTATTAACGATGGAAAGTGATTTTTTAATAAAGGTAAAGTTTTCTTTAACTGTTAACTCTTTCTTGCTCGTTTTAATATCGTAATGACTCATTATTTTAAATAAGCGACTTTCAATAGTAGCTACTAATTGTTGATTCATATTATAAATCTTAAATTTTTTGGGGATTCTTAAAAACGAACCTTCAACATAATAAATATTTCTACCAGCTTCATCTTTAACATAGAATTTCTCACCTAAGGTAAATATGTTTTGTTTTATATATAGTTTCATACAAGCTCCTATCTAAATAGATTTTTAATGATTGAGCCACCACCAATAGCCTGACCAATAATACTTCCTAAGTTAGCAACTAAGACTAGCGCTAATACCTTAATGAAACGATTTTTTCTCCAACCTTTAAAGGTTTTAATATCTTCACTTAAATTATTAACATCATCAACTGTCGGTACGCTAATACTTGCCTCAACAAAAGCAGCAATAAAGCCAACTGCTATAAGCGGGTGTATTGCGGCAAAGGGAGCACTAACGAAAGCTGCTAAGGCTGTTATAATATGACCACCAATAATTAAAGTTGCGATAAATGCACCAAGTCCTGAGTAAAATGACCATTTTAATAAGGCGGCTAAACCATGCTCTAAACCATTAAAGAAGGGTAGTATTAGGATAATGGCAATGATTGCCATAAAGCCATAGTTAAACCATTTTATATTTGACTTCTTCTCTGGAATACTATTAATTTCACGCATATTTTGTTCTTTAAATATTTCCTCTTTAATACCAGGAACATGGGCACCACCAACGACGGCTAAGATGAGATCACCTTTAGCGTTTTTAATCTTATTAGCTAAGAATTGATCTCTTTCATCAACTAATATTTTAGCGATTGTTGGAACACTTTCACGGATTTCACTCAAGGCAGCGCTTAAGATATCTTCTTCTAACATTTTATGTAATTCTTCTTCACTAATTTCTTCACTATTATCTTCAAAGATTGATGAAAATCCATAGTAAAGTAGATCAGTTTTCTCTTTAAAACTTAATGAGTTCCAAATACGTTTAAAAGTTACATTTACGTTACGATCAACACACTCAAGTCTAATGTTATTTTCTTTTGCTAAATTGATTGCTGTTATCATTTCAAGCCCTAACTCACTGTTCATAGATTTTGCCATTCTTTGTTGGTAAGAACTTAACATTAGTGATGCTAATAGTTGTGTTGTCTTCTTATCTTTAAGAACTTGTTTTAAGTCTGTTTCTTGCCATGATTTTGGATTTTTTAGTGACTCTAAACGATCGCTATCTAATTCTATACAAATAGTATCTGGTTGATAGTGCTCAATGGCCTCTTTTACTAAGATTGCGCTTTGATTTGAAACATGGGCAGTACCAACTAAAATAATTGTTTTACCATTATATTCGATTGTGTGAATATTCTCATTATTCATCTTTTCACCTATATTCTATTACTGTTTAAGAATAACATTTTAATAGCTAAAAGTACATAAAAAAACCTATACGATTATGTATAGGTAACTGTTTATGCTGGTATAAATGTTTCCAACTTTGACTTTGGAATATGACAGTATCCATTAGGATTCTTTTCCAAATAATTTTGATGTTCATCTTCGGCACGGTAGAAGTTTACTAAAGGTTCAAGTTCAACGTGAATCTTCTCATTATATTTTTCTTGTAGTTTCACTAACTCTTTTTCAGCAATAGCCATTTGATTACCATGTTCATAGTAAATTCCAGTACGGTATTGAATACCAATATCATTACCTTGTTGGTTTAAAAGAGTTGGATCAATAATGTCGAAAAACAGATCAATTAATCGCTTAGTAGTTATAACTTCAGTATCATAAGTTACCATAACAGCTTCTGTATGTCCGCTTCCTTCACACACTTCTCTATATGAAGGATCGACACTCTTTCCATTTGCATAACCTACCTCTGTAAAAAGTACTCCTTCAATTTGCTTGAAGTATGCTTGTACTCCCCAAAAGCAACCACCACCAAAAACGATTGTTCGCATATTATCACTCTTTCTTTTTAAATCATTTATTCGATATATAAATAATAGCATATTAATGAAAAAAATTACTTTAAAGTAATCTTTATATTTTTAAAACACAATTATTACACTTTGTTTATGGTATAATACTCTATATATTATAGGAGGTTTTTATGTTCGAATTTATAACTCTCCCAAAATTAATACAGTTTGGGCAAGTATTACTAGACATTGGAATAATGGCGGTAATTATTTATTACGCATTGCGTATCATCAGAAATAATGCTAGAACTGTTCAATTATTTAAAGGTATCTTATTTATTTTTATAGCAAATATGTTAGCGAAACTTTTCGGTTTTGAAACAGTTAGAAATTTCACGGAAATATTTATGACATGGGGTGTTTTAGCCGTTATCATTATTTTCCAACCAGAAATTAGATCGGTATTAGAGCGTCTTGGAAAAAGTAGTTTCTTCTCCTCTAAATCATCACTATCATTATCAGAACGTGATCATTTAATTAAAGAGATAGTTGATTCAGTTGATCAATTATCAGCAGAGAAGACTGGAGCTTTAATTACAATCGAAGGCGATATTTCTTTAGATGACTTTGTGAGTACGGGAACAGCATTAAACTCAGATGTTAGTCGTGAATTATTAACGTCAATTTTTGTTGTGGGAACACCACTACATGATGGGGCTGTTATTATTCAAGGAAATAAAATCGCTGCGGCAGCGGCATTCTTTCCACCAACAGAAGAGTGGCTACCAGCTAAGTATGGGGCAAGACACCGTGCCGGTATTGGTATCAGTGAAGTAAGTGACTCAGTAACAATTATTGTTTCTGAAGAAACAGGACTAATATCAGTTGCTAAAGATGGTCGTATGTCATTAATTAATGTTAAAGAATTAAAAGAATATTTAGAAAAAATCATTTTCTCAGTATCAACAGAATATGATGTTAAAAAAGAAGAAGTTGATGCATCAGAAGCCAAGGTTGCTAAAATCGAAAGTGAAATACGCAGTAAACAAATTGAAGATTTAGAAACAAAGAGAATTATTAAACAATTTACAAAAGTTAAATCAGAAGTTAAAGAAGGTGATGAAGATGTCGAATAAAAAAGATAAAAATCTTAGCAAAGAAGAGTTAGATAACCTTCAAAAAGAAAAACAAGAAGCAAAAGATCTTGAAAGATTAGAACGTGCTAAAAAGATTAAAGCAAGAAAAGAGTCTGTAAGAGCATCAATCGACTCACTTGAAGAATCAGTTAAACGCGTTGTTTCATGGTTTTCAAAAACAGTAGATAAATTTTTATTTAGTCGTAAGTATGACAAAGTCATCTCAATTGCCTTAGCATTTATTTTATATGCGACAATTAACTTTAATAATGCTGGACCGGTGGCACTTGATTCAACATATACGATAAAGAATCACGCAGTTACTTTAAAAGCGGACTTAGATGTTTATGAAGTTACTGGTTATGATAAAAATGTTGACGTAGTATTAACAGGAAGAAGTGCTAATGATGTTAAAACGGCAAGTCTTCAAACTAATACTAAAGTTGAATTAGACTTAAGTGGTTTAAAAACAGGAACACATACCGTTAAATTTACACCAACAAACTTTTCAAATAAAGTTAGTGTAACGACAAGACCTGAAAGTGCGACTGTTACCATCCGTAAGAAAGAGACAGCACGCTTTAAGATTACTCATGAGTACTTAAATATTAATAAGATGGATGAAAAATACTATCCAGGAGAACCGACATTTGATTCAACGGAAGTATTAGTTAGAGCACCAGAACAAACTATAAATGAAATTGCCTATGTAAAAGCATTAATTGATGTTGAAAAAGCAACGACAGACTTTGAAGTAGAAGCACCATTATACGCTTATGATTCACAAGGCCAACGTATGGATGTAGATATCATACCTAAGATAGTTAATGTTAAAGTACCAATTACTTCACCGTCAAAAACAGTGAAAGTCACTGTTGTACCTAAGGGAGTTATTCCAAATGATATGAGTATTGAGAGTATTACCTTAGATCACAGCTCAGTCGTTTTATATGGTAGTCCAACCGTCTTAGATACAACAGATGAGTTATTAGTTAATATTGACGCAAGTAAATTAGAACGCGATACAAAATTATATGAAAATATCGTCTTACCAAATGGTATTAGAGAAGCCAGTGTTAAGATGGTTAATATGGAAGTTAAGTTAGCAGAAACAGTTTCGAAAACTTTAGTAGGACTTCCTGTAGCCTTTGAAAATAATAACGAAGGTTATAAAACAAGATTAATAGACTCTACACAAGCAGATATAGATGTAACTATCTATGGGGCAGAAAGTGTCATTGAAAAAATAACGGAAGAAAACTTTGGCCGTATATACTTTGACATGGCAAATGTTGCGCCAGGTGAGGTAACACTAGCACTACTTGTGGATACTAAATATTATTTAATAACATATAAGCTAGAGTTTGATGAAATAACAATGGAAGTGGTGAAGAATTAATGTCGACAAAATATTTTGGAACAGACGGAATTAGGGGGAAAGCCAACGAAAAGTTAACACCAGAGTTAGCTTATAAAGTTGGTCGATATTTGGCATATAAATTGAAGGTGGATAAAGATAGTAAGTTCTTAATTGGACGTGACACAAGACTTTCAGGAGAAATGCTAGAGTCAGCATTAGCATCAGGATTAATGGCATCAGGATTAGATGTCGATTTACTTGATGTTGTGGTGACACCGTTAGTATCACATATTTTAAAAGAAGAAGATTATGTCGGTGGAATTATGATTTCTGCAAGTCATAACCCATACTATGATAATGGTTTAAAAATTATGGGTAGTGATGGCTTGAAAATTGATAGTTTTCTACAAGATGAAGTAGAAGATTACTTAAATGGAAAGATTGAAATACCATATGCTATCAATGAAAATATTGGAGTATTAAAACATCGTATAGACTTAGTAGAGTCATATGTTAATTACTTAAAATCAGTCTTTACTCAAGACTTTAGCCAGCTTAAAATTTGTGTTGATGCAGCTCATGGATCAGCTTATGATTTATCAAGAATCTTTAGTGAATTAGGTATGGATGCGACAATCATTAATAATGAGCCAAATGGCATTAATATTAATGATAAATGTGGATCAACTCATCCTGAGTTTCTACAAGCATTTATGAAAGATAAAGACTTTGATCTTGGAGTTGCCTTTGATGGAGATGGAGATCGTTTAGTATTTGTTGATAGAGACAATAATATTGTTGATGGTGATGGGATTATTTATATCTTAAGTACTTACTATAAAGAGAAAAACGAATTAGAAAATAATACATCAGTAGTTACTGTAATGAGTAATCTAGGACTTCATAAGGCCTTAGATCGTGCTGGTATTAATGTTGTTGTAACAGATGTTGGAGACAAGAATGTCTTTGAGAAGATGGTTAATGATAATTACATCGTTGGTGGTGAACAATCCGGCCATATCATCGTTAAAAAACACTCTAATATGGGAGATGGAATCTTAGTTACTTTAAAGATATTATCAATAATGAGTGAATTAAACTTAGGCTTTAATGAATTATTAAGTGATCTTAAAATTTATCCACAACTTTTAGAAAATACCTATGTTAAAAATACAGATTATGTACTGACACATGAAGAAGTTGTTAAAAGGATTGAAGAAGTTAAATCTGAATTAGGTGATAATGGTAGAATATTAGTACGAGCAAGTGGTACAGAACCATTAGTTAGAGTTATGGTCGAAGCTGAAAGTGAAGACCTATGTTCTAAACATGTATCTTATATAATAGAAACAATTAAACAAATAGAGGCGTGATAAAATGAAAAAAGTTATTTGTATCGTAGAGGATGAGAAGGACTTAAATGAACTTGTTAAAAGATATTTAGAACAAGATGGTTATGAAGTGCGTCAATATTTTACATATGAATCAGCTTTTGGGGCAATCAATGATGATGATATCGATCTATGGATCTTAGATATTATGTTAGATGATAAGAGCGGATTTGACTTAATTGATGAAATAAAAATAGTAAATCCGGAAGTTCCAGTAATTTTTATGAGTGCTAGAGATCAAGACTTTGATCGTATAATTGGACTAGAGCGTGGAAGTGATGATTATATTACCAAACCATTTAGTCCAAAAGAATTAGTATTAAGAGTAAATGCTGTTTTAAGACGTACATATCGTAGTGACTTAAGCGAACGCTTAAGTGTTGATACTTATGAGGTTGATGAAAAAGCACGCGTAGTTTATGAGGGTGAGAGTATTATTGAATTAACGACGAAAGAATTTGAATTACTTTTATTATTCGTTAAACATCCACAAACTGCTTTCTCTCGTGAGCAAATATTAGAGCAAGTATGGAAAGAAGACTCTTACTATGTATCTGATCGTGTAATTGATGATACTTTAAGAAAACTAAGAAAAAAGATGCCATCTTTAAATATTAGTACTATTTATGGATTTGGCTATAGGTTAGGCATTAATGAATAAGAAAAGTAAAATAATACACTTAACACTTACGCAACAATTAATAGGAATCATCTTCTTGTTTGTCGTAGTGTTTTTGTCTTTTTTCTTTACATATTTAAACCGTAATATTAATAACTTTGTCCGTGTTGAGATGGATACTAAGTTAAGTGTTTCCCATAATGCCATAATTGATTCCTATCATTACTCAGCTAACTTAGATAGGCCATTTAATCTAGCGAATAATGACGAAGATATTAGTCATAAGGTTTGGGATCTTTTTGGGACAACACAAACTGTTAGTTATCGCGAGTTACCATCAGAGATCCGTAATGAGATTGAATTAGCAAGAATTCAATCATTATCACAACAACAAATTTATTCTAATTTTATTGCCAAATCACCAGCAGGTGACTATTTAATAAGATTAACTAATGATTATGATTACAATGTTACTGTCGTAAGTGCTTTATCACAAGATGTCAGTTTTGCGCTTAGAAATCGTTTAGTAAATAGTGTCTTAAATGCCGTAATGGTTATCGTCTTACTACTATTTACCCTAATGTTAACCTGGGTATCGTCAATAATTAGGTCCTTAAGTAAGATTCAAGACTATATTAATGCGGTAACTAAGGATGAAAAAGCTAGTTTAGTAATTGAGCGTCAAGATGAGATAGGCGAGGTCGCCAAGGCCCTAGTATATATGAATGATGAACTGCACCGTCAAGAAGAAGTTAAGGCGGAACTTATCCAAAATATTTCACACGACTTAAAAACACCAATCGCAACGATTAAATCATATGGAGAAGCAATTAAAGATGGTATTTATCCTTATGATACTCTTGAGAAGTCAGTAGACGTTATTATTGAACATGCCTCAAGATTAGAACAGAAAGTTCACAGTTTATTATTATTAAATCGTATGGATTATTTAGTCTCTAATAATGATGGTCAAGAAGTTGATTTAGAAATTGTCATTAATAAGACACTAGTATCAATTATTCCAATTAATACTGAACTTGATATCTTATCTGACTTACAAACGTCGATGTTTAAAGGTGAAGAAGAATCATGGCGTGTTGTTTGTGAAAACATTTTAGACAATGCCTTACGTTATGCAGAAACATATATTAAGATAACATTAACCGATACTTACTTAAGTATTGAGAATGATGGTAAATTCTTAAGTGAAGAAGTTATGCGAACAATGTTTAAACCATATGAAAAAGGTACTGATGGTGGTTTTGGAATGGGACTTTCAATTGTCCACCGTGTTGTTGACGCTTATGGATATCGCGTCTATGCCTATAATACTAAAGATGGTGTAATGATTAGAATTGATAAGGAATACACTAGTGATAACTAGTGTATTTTCAAAACTTTAAAAAGTATGTGAAATATACTATAATAGACAAGGATTAGGAGCGTTCTATGGAAGTTAATATTAATAATGTAAAAGTTTATTTTGAAAAAACCGGCGATAAAGAGAGATCGGTTATTTTACTCCATGGCTGGGGTCAAAATACAATAATGATGAAACCGATAGCTGATCATTTATCAGAGTATTTTACGGTTTATAATATTGACTTTCCAGGCTTTGGAAAAAGTGCTACACCAACAGTTGTTTGGGGTGTTGAAGAATATAGTGATATGCTGGCTAAGTTTATTGAAATACATAGTTTAAATGATCCGATAATAATTGGCCACTCATTTGGAGTCCGTGTTGCAATTCACTATGCAAAAGATCATAATGTTTCAAAGATGGTCTTTACAGGTGGGGCAGGTATTAGACCTAAGCGAGGACTAGCTTACTACAGTAAACTTTACTCTTACAAATTAGCAAAGAATATCCTAAGTTTACCAGGCTTAAATAAGCTAAAGGATAAGTTATCTAAAAATGCAGGTAGTGAAGATTATCGTGCTTTAGATGGTGTTATGAAAGCAAGTTTCTCAAAAATAGTTAATTTAGATTTAAGTGATGAATTAAAAAATATTAAGAGTGAAGTTTTATTAGTCTGGGGATCAGACGATGATGCAACTCCACTATGGATGGCTAAACAAATGGAAAGAGATATCGAAAACAGTGGTCTGGCAATCTTTGAAAATGATGGGCATTATGCTTATTTTAATCAAATGCCAAGATTTTTAAGTGTGATCGATATATTTTTAGAAGGTGATAAAGAATGAATATAGTAACGCTAACAACAATAATTGCCCTTATAATACCTAGTAAAAAAGTTTTACATATGTTTCAACAAAATCGTTATGAACGTAGTAGGTATACAATGTGGTTTAAAGACTTTATAAAAAATAATGGTAAAGAGATTAATATAACATTATTAGTTATCTTAATTGCCTACTTACTTGGATATTTATTAAATCCATTTATTAGTAGTTTAATAATTATATTATATAGTTTTACATTAATTGAAAAAGAATTAAAAATAGAATATATTAAACCATTAGTATTTACTAATCGTGTTAAAAGACAAGTAGTAACGATGTCCTTAATCTATTTAATATTAATAGTAACTGCCTATAATACTAGTTTTAATTTAATGATGTATTTAATGTTATTTTCATTAATACTACCTTATTTTATTATTTATCTAGTTAGCTTTATTACCGATCCAATAGAAAAATTCTTTAGAGATCAATTTATTATTAAAGCTCAAAATAAATTATTTTCAAATAAAAATTTAATAACAGTTGGAGTTACAGGCTCATATGGAAAAACATCAAGTAAAAATATTGTCCATGAAGTCTTAAGTGAAGATCTCTATACACTGACAACACCTTCATCATATAATACGCCAATGGGGATAACTTTAACGATTAATAATGAACTAAAGAATACCCATGAAGCCTTTATCGTTGAGATGGGTGCTGATAAGGTGGGGGATATAGTTGAATTAAGTGAATTTGTTCAACCAAAGTATGCCTTAATTACTTCAATTGGACCACAACACTTAGCGACATTCAAATCGTTAGATAATATAATTAATGAGAAAATGGCCTTGGTTGAAAGACTTCCTAAAGATGGTGTTGCCATTTTAAATAAAGATAATAAATATATTAATGAATACAAGATTAAAAATCCTGTTAAAAGTATTTCCTATGGAATAAAAAATCAAGATGTAGACTACTTAGCATATGATATTAAATATAGTATTGAAGGATCATCATTTAAAGTTAAACATAATGATGAAGTATATGACTTTAAGACACGCCTTTTAGGTGAACATAACGTTCTTAATATACTAAGCGCAATTGCCCTTGGTAGAGAATTAAATATCGCTTGGGATAAGTTAATATTAGCTGTAAGTAAGGTTAAGTTTATTGAACACCGTCTTGAGTTAAAGAAAATCAATAATCGAACATTTATTGATAATGCCTTTAATTCAAATCCTGAAGGTGCCGCAATGTCATTAAAAGTACTATCATTAATGCCAAAAAACCGCTTTATTATTACCCCAGGTATGATTGATCTGGGTGTAATTCAAGAGGAAGAGAACCATAAGTTTGGCTTTAATATGAAGGATAAGGTTGACTATGTTCTTTTAGTTGGAAGAAACCAAAGTGAACCAATCTATCGAGGTTTACTTGATAGTGGCTTTAATATGGATAATGTTGTCGTCTTTGATACTGTTAAAGAAGCATTATCTTATGTATATCAACATTCAAGTGAAAAAGATATAATCTTACTTGAAAATGATTTACCTGATGCATTTAACAATTAGAAGGATGATCTTATGACAATTGAACAGTTTATTACAAAAGTTTTAAGTGTTTCTAAAATAGGTTTAAAATATAGCACTGATAGTTATGCAATCGAGAATTATGAAGAATTAGAAAAGTTAAGTTTACAGATGTTAAATACTAACTTTAAAGATCCCATTGATGAGAGTATCTTTATTCGTGATATTTATCCAACTCCTAATGTTTCAGTTAGAGTTATGATAATTAACGAAGATGATGAAATCTTATTTGTAAAAGAAGCAGATGAGAAAAAATGGACAGTACCAGGTGGTTGGTGTGACCTCTTTTTATCATCAAAGGAAAATGCAATTAAGGAAGTTAGTGAAGAAGTTGGTCTCGATATAACAATTGAGCGTATGTTAGCGACATTTTTACGAGAGAAGTATCGTAATCCAAATACAAACCTTTCTGATTATGTAACATATTATCTTGCGCGTGTTAAAAATGATGTTAAAATAAATATTGGCTTTGAAGTTTTAGATGCAAAGTTCTATAATATTAATGATTTGCCTGAGCTTGCGACTAAGGCAACTAAAGAAGAATTAATGATCGCATACAATGTATTAAAAAATAACTTAGATGTGTATTTCGATTAGGAGGAAATAAATTGAAAATTAATGTAGCAGTAATGTTTGGAGGAAGAAGTGTTGAACACGAGGTTAGTATCATTTCAGCATTACAAGCAATTGAAGCATTAGATAAAGATAAATATAATGTACTACCTATTTATATTAGTAAAGAGAGTCAACTATATAGTGATGACTCACTACTTGATATAAATACTTATACAGACTTAGATGAACTTGTTAAAAAGATTGCGGCAGTCCATCTTTATAAAGATGGAAACAACGTTTATATGAGCCCAATTAAACAAAAACTATTTTCTAATAAGAAAGACTTAATAGATGTTGTTATACCGGTTATGCACGGAACAAACGGGGAAGATGGGGTATTACAAGGCTATCTAGAAATGTTAGAAGTACCATTTTCAGGTAGTGATACAACAGCATCAGCTATTGGTCAAGATAAGGTAATTATGAAGCATGTATTTGAAAACTCATATATTCCGATTGTAGACTGGTTTTGGCTATACTCATTTGACTTAGATAATAATGAAGATAAGTATATTAAGCAAGCACAGGAATTAGGTTATCCAGTAGTTATAAAACCAGCTAATTTAGGTTCATCAATTGGTATTAGTATCGTTGATAATGATGAAGATTTTATTAATGCTGTTAAACTTGCTAGTGAGTTTGATCCGAAAATTGTTGTTGAAAAGGGAGTTGCCAACTTACGCGAAATTAACTGTTCTGTTTTAGGAGATATATATAGTAATGATGTCTCAGTAATTGAAGAAGTTGGAAGTGAAGACTTCTTATCATTTGATGATAAATACTTAAGTAATGCTAAAGGTAGCAAGTCACAAGGAATGGCAAGTACAAAACGTGATATTCCGGCAAACTTAGATAAAGATATTGAAGACCGTGTTTATGCATTATCTAAAGAAGTAGTTAAAGTACTAAACTCATCAGGAGTATGTCGTATCGACTTCATGCTAAATGATGAGACAAAAGAATTATATGTTAATGAAATTAACTCAATGCCAGGATCACTTGCATTTTATTTATGGAGTGAAAAAGATGTTTCATTCAATGAAATTATGGACAATCTTGTTAAACAGGCAATTGATCGTGAGCGAAGAAATAGTCAAATGACATTTACTTACAAATCAAATATTTTAAGTAATTATGCAGGTGGCGCAAAAGGGAAATTAAAAATATAGAAATCAGGTATGAGTAATCATACCTTTCAAATGGAGTAGGCATATGTTTAGAATAGCAAAAGAAGAAGATACAAAATTAATTTTAGAGTTTATATATAAACTAGCGGAGCATGAAGGTCGTACTGATATGGTATTTGCGACAGAAGAAACATTAAGAAAATGGATTTTTGATAAGCAGGTTGGAAATGTAATCTTTCTAATGAAAGATGGTAAAGAGATTGGAATGGCAATATACTATTTCACTTTCTCAACGTTTAAATCAAGACCAAGTTTATATATTGAAGATCTATTTGTTGATAGTGAATACCGTGGTGGTGGCTATGGTAAAAAGATTATTAACCATTTAGCAAAAATCAGTTTAGAAAATGATTGTCGTAATATGAAGTGGACATGTTTAAAGAGTAATGAGTCCAGCATTAAATTTTATGATAATTTGAATGCTGAATACGATAAAATTAATTTAAACTATAGTTTAGGTGAAGAAGAGTTAAATAATTTAGTAAGTTAAGACGCAAGTATAGTAGCGTCTTTTTAAATAGTGTATACTTAACTAAGGTGATAAATGTGAAAGATACTTTATGGACAAAGAATTTTACATTAATGTTTTTAGGAAATGTTATTAGTGCCCTTGGTGGAGTTGGCTTAAATGTTGCGATTGGAGTTATTATCTTCGATCAAACAAATTCAACGATATTAAGTAGTATTTTTACGGCAGCACTATCTTTACCACATTTACTTCTACCATTATTTGTGGGGGCTGTGGTGGATAAAAATAATCCACTTAAGCTATTATTAAAAAATGAAACACTACTATTATTTATTTATGGTATTGCTTTTTCAATTACTTATTTTTATGGATTTAACTATATTGTCTATTTAGTTCTTTTCTCAATTATATCTTCACTTAATGTAATTAGTGAAGTATCTGGTCAAAGTATTACCGCACAACTTATGGACGTTAAGTTTATGTCTCAAGGCTATTCAATAATGTCGACTATTTATCCACTATGTTCTGTAGTTGTTGCGCCAATATCATTAATCATTTATAAAAATTATGGTATTTCCGCAATACTTTTAATTTATATAATCTTATCAATCATTGATTTATTATTGGAATCAAGAATTGATCATAATTTTAAGTTTAATAAAGATAAGAAGAATAGTTTTAAAGAGACTATAAACGATATGAAGGAAGGCTTAGTTTATATAAATAATTATAAACAAATTAAGGTTGTCTTTATTTTCTTTACCTTTGTGACAATTGCTAATGGAGTCAGTTTACTTACTTATCCATACTTTGCAAATAGTTCACACTTAACATTAGAAAATTACGCACTTTTAATGTCTGTTAACTCACTTGGCTATATGTTTGGTGGCTTCTTCCATTACTTTGTTGAAATAGCTAAAAAACACCGCTTCACTGCGGCAATAACAATCTATATGATATTTGTTGTCTTTGATGGAACCTTTTTATTAATGCCGTTTTCAACAATGTTAGTGATGAAGTTTATCTTAGGTTTATGTGGTATGAACTCAGCTAATATAAGAAATACAGCTGTTCAGGCAAGTGTTGACAATGCTTATCGTGGTAAGGTCAATGGTGTCTTTGGTATGCTGATGGGCTTTGCTAATATCGTTGGTAGTTTGCTCTATGGCTTTTTAGGTCAATACATAGCTATTCCACTACTATTTTTTATTACTCAAAGTTTATACTTCTTCGTTGTTCTTATCTTAATGAATAAGTCATTTGATATTAAGGGATTCTATAACTTAGAGTATAGTAAAGTTAGTGATGATAATTAAAAAAGTTGGATTTCTCCAACTTTTAATTTGATTTATTTTCGACGATTATTATTTTTATCATCAATTGATTTAACGATTCGATCCTCTAAAAACTTTAAGCCTTTAGTTGGGATGAAGTAACTATTACCATTAAATAGGAAGACCTCTGTTGAAAGACCAGGTCTTTTTAATTTAAAGTTTTTAACACTGTTATATCTAAAGAAATCAGTATTGTGGAAGATTCCTTGGTCATTATAATAAGTAGTATAAATAATTACTGTTCTTAGCATGTCTGTAGCTGAGGTAACTACAATAACGGCAAATACAAGTAACCATGATACATAGTTCTCATATAAGTCACGGTTAATATAAAATACGATAAACGCAGATACTGATACAGTGAATGCAAGTGCATATATAGCTAGTATCCAGTGTCCCGTAAACATTTTCTTAAAGTCACCACGATGATTAATATCCTCTAATGCCTTTCTATGATCAATAAACATATTAACTCTATTTACTACCATATATCCCATAAGTAGTACGGTCATTGCGAAAATTATTAGATTCATATCCATCTCTATCACTCCTTTCAAAATTATATCACAAAAATTATGTGAAAACTAAATAAATAGATATCTTTAATTTTATGTGATAAAATACTAATGTAAATTGAGGGAGGCATTACTATGCTAAGAGATAGATTTTATAATGCAGTGGATGAATTATTTGAGGAAATTAAGGAAAGCCAAGATAAGTCGATAAGCGATGCAGCTAAGATTTGTACAGAAGCAATTGCAAGCGGTCACACGATACACTTGTATGATACAGGTCATATTATTGACTCGGAATTATTTAACCGTGCTGGTGGATTTAACTTACTACGTCAGTTTAAGTATAATTTAAATTTAACATCAACAGCTAGAGTTCAAAGTGAACATGAAGCTAATAAAGATCGTGATATGGAAGGCTTCGCTAAGTATGCACTTAAGAGTGCCAACATATATGCAGGCGATGTTTTATTCATTGGATCAGTATCAGGTATTTCATTTAACGTTGTTGACTTAGCGGTAGCAGCTAAAGAGATGGGTATTAAAGTAATTGCTATTACAGCTGTTTCATACTCAAAAGAGTTAGAATCACTACACCCAAGTAATAAAAAATTATTTGAAGTTAATGATGTCTTAATAGACAACTGTGCACCATTTGGTGATGGTATGTTAGATGTTGAAGGAATTAAACAACCATTTATTCCAGCATCAGGATTATCAGCAGCATTTATCATGTGGGCAATTATGAGTGATACTTTAGAAAATCTATTAGAATTAGGCTTAACTCCAGGTATTTTAGGTAGTGTAAACTTTCCACCTAACGTTCAATACAATATTGACTTAGAAGAACTTTACAAAGAAAAAGGACTATAGTAATGAGTAAGGATGACATTAGAGTTGTTGATATTAATGATATACCTGAGTCGAAATTATTAAAGAGTTTTGACAATCGTCAAAATAGAACATTTATTATTCCGATTATCATTGGCGTATTAATGTTATTTGGTCAACTCTTATTAAAAATATTTGGACTTTTCTTTATCGCCTTTTCATTATTTGTCGCATTTAGGTTTAAAAAGAAAGAAATAGCACGTGTCTATGAAGATTATATTATTTCATTTGAGGATGATCGTACGATTTTAATTCGCTGGGATGATATTAAATCTTGGGATTTAAGATTAAGCTCAACTGCGGAAGATCAAATATTAATTGAAACAAAAGATGATTTAAACTACACAATAGATATGTTTGGTATTTCTAAGGTTGCGGTATATTTTAGAAAATTTGCTTTTGATAAGAATGCACAGGAGATTTATAAACAAGAACAGAATGCCCGTGGTTCTTCATTAAAATTATTTAAGAAAGGAAAATAATTATGACATTTGATGAATTAGTAATTAAGTATGGAGTTATTGGGGGTATTAGATATAGTGAACCCGATAAGGTAAACTTCTTAAATAATATTGGTAAAGATTTTCAAAGTTTAGGCTATGAAGTTAAAATACTAAGAAAAGATTATAAACGCTTTTCAGGTATTAACTGTTATATAGGTGATGTTGCTAATGCTAAAAATTTAGTAATAGCAAACTATGATACTTGTAAAGACTCATTTAATCCTGACTATAAGTATTTACCATTTAATCGTAAGTTAAGTGAACGTGAATTAAATGAGAAGTCTAAAGAACGTGCGATTAAGATAATTTTACTTGGGGCAGTAATAATGTTTTTAGGAACAATGTACATCCCATTTAATGAAGCAGTGCGAAGAATCTTCGTTTTAGTTATTACAGTATTAATGACAGGGATGGCATATATCTTTTTAAAGGGAGCACCAAGTAAGGTAAGTGCAAACCTAAATACATCTGGTGTTTTAGCTTTATTAGAATTAGCTAAAGATAAACCAAAGGATACGGCGTTTATTTTAACAGATCGTTTCTTTGTAGATAATCTTGGTGATTTAATGGTGAGAGAAGCTTTACCTAAGACAATTGATAGTAAAAAGGTTATCTATCTTTCGGCAATTGGTAATGGTGAGCATACTGTCTTAGCGTATAAAGAAGGTAACTTAAAGTTTGCAAAGGATATTGCTAAAGCTAATAGAGATCTTGATTTATTTGCGTTAGATGAGAATGGTTTATTTAACAATCCACTTCATTACTATGATAATGCCGTAATGATAACAGTGGCAGATAAGTTTAATGATTTATATGAAATATCTAATGTTGCAAGCGATGAAGACGTTAAAATATCAGAAGATACATTTAATTCGGTTGTAAATTTGGTTAAAAATTATTTGAAATAAGCCTTTGAAACGGGGTTTTAGTAAATTTTACCAAAATTTTACTTAACAAATAAGTTATAAATACTTTACACATTAAAACTGGAGTGCTATAATTTAGTTAGTGTAAACGCTTTACAAACGTTTCATTTATTGAGGAGGATTATTATGAAGGTAGTAAATATCAGAATTGACGAAAGGTTAATTCACGGACAAGTTGCAGCTTATTGGACAAGAAACTTAAATGCGAACCGTATTTTAGTAATTGACAATTATGCAGCAAAAGATCAAATTCAAAAAATGGCTTTAAAAATGGCGACACCAGGTGGTGTTAAGTTATCTATCTTAACGGTAGAAACGGCAGCAAAAAATTTAATTGAAGAAAAATATGTTGGAGACAATGTATTTGTAATAGTCAGAAATCCGAAAACATTAGTTGACGTATACAACGCAGGATATCATATGGATGTCGTAAACGTTGGAAACATGTCTTCAAAATTCGGAAGCGTACAAGTCAGACGTTCAGTTGGAGTAACTAAAGAAGACGTTGAGCAATTTAAGATTTTAATTTCTCACGGCGTTAAACTAACTGCACAGATGATTCCAGATGATGAAATTGTTGATTTTATTCCTATAATCGAGAAAGACGATTTATTCGAGTAAAATTAGTAATTTAATAGATTTGAAAAAAAAGGGAGGTATTATTGATGAATGAATTGAATATTCTTCAAATTCTGATCCTAACGATTTACTCAGGAATTGCGCAAGTCGACGGTTTATCATTTAACGTTGGACTTAACGGAATTATCCAAACGGGTGTTGTTACAGGATTAGTTGTAGGTAGACCAGAACTAGGATTAGTTGTTGGTGGTACTTTACAATCATATGCACTAGGGATTGGTACATATGGTGGAGCTTCTATTCCTAACTGGACTTCAGCAGCAATGCTAGTTACAGCATTAGGAACAGACACGGCAAGTGCGGAGACACTAATTCCATTAATTGGGGTGCCGCTGGCGACGTTAGGTGTTCAGTTTGATATCTTAGGGAGAATGTCAAATACATTATTCCAAAGAAAAGCTGACAACTATGTAGAAGTAGGAGATTTAGCAGGAATTGCAAGAATGAACACTATGGGAACTATTCCTTGGGGTCTTTCAAGAGCTATTCCAATGTTCGTTGCATTATACTTTGGAGCACCAGCTGTTGAAGCTGTAACTAATTGGATCGCAACTTATGTACCTTGGTTAACTGGTGGATTTGCTATCGCAGGTAGATTATTACCAGGTCTAGGGTTCACGATCTTATTAAAATACTTACCACTTAAGAGACACTTTAGCTGGTTAATTATTGGATTTGTATTAGCTGCTTACGTAAACATTCCTATATTAGGAATCTCATTAGTTGGTCTTGCAGCAGCATTAGTTGTATACCGTCAAAATCTTGAAGCATCAACTGTAGTTGTAGCTGGCGGGACATCTGTTGACTTAGGAGGAGATGACGAATATGACGAATAGAAGATATACTAAAGCAGAGTTAAAGAAATTACACTGGCGTGGAATTTGGAATATGCAAATTGCATGGAACTACGAAAGAATGCAAGGTCTTGGATACTTAACGACTATGCTTCCAGTTCTAGAAGATTCATATGGTGATAACCCAGAATTAATGGAAAAAGCTCTAAGAACACATGCTCAATTCTTTAATACTCAACCAGCAATGGCTGATATTATTGTAGGTATGAATATTGCTCTTGAAGAAGATGCAAATGGTGCTGACGTTATTGATACTGCAGCAGCAATTAAAACTTCTTTAATGGGACCTTTCGCAGGAATTGGTGATACAGTATTCGGAATGATCGCTTCAACTATCTTTGGAGCATTAGCTGTTGACTTCTCAGTTGCTGGAAACTACGTAGGTTTAGTTTTATTAGTAGCTTGGTCATTAGCAGTACTATTTGTTATTCGTCCTATTTTCTTTGACTTAGGATACAAACAAGGTACAAACCTAATCACTACTTTAGGTGGACAATTAAACGCATTTACTGATGCTGCATCTGTACTTGGGATTACAGTTATCGGTGGTATGATTGCTACAATGGTTAACGTTAAATTCGGTGGTGTTAGAAACGGTGTTAAAGGAACTAAAGTTCTTACTGACGCTGAAGGTGTAGAAACAGTTGTACCAGATTACTTATTAAACTTACAAGATGCATTATTTGATAAAATAATGCCAAGATTTGGTTCAGTAATCGTTGTTGCACTTGCTTACTGGTTATTAGGTAGAGAAGGAATGAACTCAAATAAATTAATTATGGGGACTATCGTTCTTTGTTTATTACTAGCTGCTCTTGGACAATACACTGTTCTAGAAATCTTAGTATAGTTAATCAATCAAAGGGGAGAATCGCTTCTCCCTTTTTTATTTATATAGGAGGAAATATCGTATGAGAGGATTTTTAATAGTAAGTCATGGTGACTTAGCAGCAGGAATGAAAATGTCTGTTGAAATGGTTGCCGGAGCTCGTGAAGAAGTTTACGCTTTAGGATTAACACCTGAAGGTGGACCAAGTGAGTTAGAAGGAAAATTAGCTGAAATATTACCAGAGTTAGAAAAATATGATGATGTTTTTGTCTTTACTGACTTATTCGGTGGATCACCAGGAAACACAGTCTTTATGCAACTTGCAGCTAAGGAAAATGTTAGTATCATTTCAGGAGTTAACTTCCCTATGGTTTTAACGGCAGTCTTAACACCAGGTGTTGATGCTGAATTCTTAATTAATGAAGCTAAAAATGGAATTATTGACATAAAAGCTCAACTAGCTGATATGGACGATGAAGACGAGTAAAAAAATATGCAAACTAAAATATACGATTTTATAAATCAATTGATTGATGATAAAGCTGTGATAGGTATGGTTTGCTCGATAATTACAAAAGAGAGTCGAGAACTCTTTTTTGTTGGAGAAAGCGAAGAAAATAAGGCAGCAACACTAAATACAATTTATGATTTAGCTTCCGTTAGTAAAGTTGTAGGTACACTAAGCGCAATATTAAAATTGATTGAAGAAGGATACTTTACATTAGATACAAAAGTAAAGGATATCTTAGTTGATTATAAGTATGATAGTACTGTATTAGATTTACTACTACATCAATCAGGACTACCAGCCGATGATAAAGACTATCGAAATAGCAGTGATTACCGTAAATTTGTCTTTGACCTAGAATTAACTTATGAACCAAGATCAAAGGTGGAGTACTCAGATTTTGGTTATAATTTATTAGGTTTTATTATTGAATACTATAAAGGCAATATAAATGATTATCTAAGTGAAATACTATTTAAACCATTAGAGATGTTAAATACAACATATCTTCCAAGTACACTTGAGCAAGATCTAATAGCTCCAAGCGAAATCCACGCTACAAGGGGTAAGATTTTAGGGGAAGTAATGGATGGTAAGGCCCATATGTTAAATGGCTTAAGTGGTAATGCTGGTCTTTTCTCAAATATAAATGATCTAAGTAATTACTTGCTTATGTTATTAAATAATGGGAGTT
>CAYTTS010000001.1:27848-81000 GCA_964440875.1 uncultured Erysipelothrix sp.
TCAAATATAAATGATCTAAGTAATTACTTGCTTATGTTATTAAATAATGGGAGTTTATTTAATCAAGAGATATTTAAGAGCGAGACAATTAATTTACTTAAAAAATCATTTACTAAAAGTTTAAATATTGATAGAACACTAGGTTATATTATTAGTGATGAAAGATTTGATTTTGACAGTGAAAGATTAATTTATCATACAGGCTTTAGTGGCCCAATGATTTTAGTAGATTTTAAACATGAGTTTGCGGTAGCGATATTATGTAATCGAACTTATCCAGATCGTAGTAATACAAAAATAATTGAAGAAAGATTTAAATTAGTAAATCTCATATATGATTATTTAAGTGATATCAAGTTTATTGCGTAAGTTTAAATATTAAAGTAAAATATAGAGAGAAAGAAGGAATATTATGATTATACAAAGTAAAAAAGTATGGTTAGGTGGACAATTCTTTGAAGCACAAGTAGAAGTTAGCGATAATAAAATTATCAATGTCTACCCATATAATACAAAAACAGTAGATACAGATTACGGAGATAAAAGAATCGTTCCAGGATTTATCGATGTTCATGCACATGGTGCATACGGCTTTGACACAAATGATGCTGAAGTTGAAGGATTAGAACGTTGGTTAAAAAGACTTCCAGAAGAAGGTGTAACAGGTATTCTTCCAACAACAGTAACACAGAGTGAAGAAGTTTTAACGAAAGCTTTAGAAAACGTTGCGAAAGTTTATAAAACTAATCCAGCAGGGGCAGAAATTTTAGGAGTTCACTTTGAAGGACCATTCTTAGATATGGAATTTAAAGGGGCACAACCACCACAACATATCGTTGTACCAACGGTTGAGCAGTTTAAAAAATATCAAGATGCTGCTGAAGGTTTAATCAAAATTATTACTATGGCAACTGAACATGATAAAGATTTTGCCTTAACACAGTACGCTTCACAAAATGGAGTACTAGTATCACAAGGACACACAGGAGCTAATCATGAAGAAGCAGTAATGGGAATAGCTAATGGAGCAAATTCATTTACACACGCTGCTAATGGTATGAGTGGTTTACACCATAGAGATCCAAATACACTTGGTACGCTAATGAGAAGTAATACATTTGCTGAAATTATTGGTGATACAAGACACGTTCATCCAGCAGTTGTAAACTTACTATATAAAGCAAAACCAACGACAATGATGTTAATTACTGACTCACTAACATTAAAAGGAATGCCAGTTGGAGATTATGAGTTAGGCGGAAATAAGATTATTGTAGATGAATATGGAACAGCATACTTAAAAGGAACAAATACTATTTCAGGATCAACATTAAAAATTAATGAAGGTCTAAAAAAATTAGTTGAAGAAGTATTAGTACCATTTGAAGTAGCACTAGATTCAGCAACAATTAACCCGGCTAGAGCATTAAAAGTAGATGATAGAAAAGGTAAAATTGCTATTGGATACGATGCTGACATGGTAGTACTAGATGATGATTATTCAGTAGTACAAACTTATGTTCGTGGAGAAGCTGTACTTTAATAAAAATCATAGGACTCTAAGAGTCCTTTTTTAATATTAAAAAACTAGACGTTTTCGTCTAGTTAAGAAATTATTTCTCATCTTTAACTTTACTATAAAGAACTAATGTAAAGCTCATACCGATAATACCAAAGAGCGTAGCCAGCAGTAGTGGAGTTGAGACATTGAAGGTATTTGCAACAACCGCAACTATTAATGGATAGATAATACCTGTAACGCCATTCATAATAGCAGGACCACTCATCTGTCCGGTCGTTTTTAAGCGCTCTGGAGACATATCCAATAGTAAGTATTTAATCGCTATATTAAAGAAAGGGACTGATATAAACTGTAAGGCAGTAATAATTAAAATTGCTGTATTCGTTTGTGCAAAGAAGTAGCCAATAAACTGAACGGTGTGAACTAAGACACCGATGAGAATCATTGTGAAGCTACCAAGTCTCTTATGAACCCGATCGCCCATAACCATCATCGGAACTTCTACACCAGCGGCAATTACTCCACGATAGGCAATTGTTAATACGCCACCGCCCAAGAAGATAATCTTATCAACGATAATATAACCACTCATATTAATAGCCATATTTACAAAGAAGACAATAGCGATAGCCATTAAATATTTTTTATCCCTAAATAGTTCGATAATATCTTTTAGGTTGATGGCCTCTTTTGCCTCAGTCATAGAACGATTTGACTTATCATCTGATATTGTAAACAATATTGTTAACAATATTATATTTAACAATAAGATCGCAATACTTAATCCTGGAAAACCAAATTTAGCTATTACACCTGCGACAAGAAATGATCCAATTGACCAACCTGCAGATCCAAAAGCTCTAATAAATCCATATTTATTTCTAGAAGGACCATCTGACTCAAGTACCCAGACATCAGATAAATCAGTTACTGATGTTAGTAATGATTGTGAGATAACGGCAGTAGCGAAGTGGAATATATATAGTTGGTAGTCTAATTGATAAAATAGAAATGAGAAAACTGACATACCAGCTGCTAAGTAAACAATGATTTTTTTAATCGTTTTATACTTATCGCTAAGTACACCAACTAATAACTGAAGCAGAATCGTAACGGCAGGTATTGTTGAGAATATAATTGATCTTTGATTTAATGTATAACCTAATTCTATTAAAAACGTTTGTCTTTGTGCATTAACAAAAGCCATACTTATATAATGAATTAAGTACATAAAGGCAAAGTTAATCGTATAGTCTTTTTTAGATATCTTCATATGCTTCCTTTCAAGATTCAAAAACTTAATTTTGACTTACATATATACGTGGTAAACCTATTTTATAATACATTACTTATTCACTTAATGATACCATTTTTGAATAAGAAAAGATACAAAAATTTTGTATATACAATATATCGACATATTAGGGAAATTAGCATATAATAGTCTTGTAGATGAATAAATCTTTCAAAAGTTACTTTGAATGTATAAACATTAATAAGGAGGAAAAACTTTGAATACTACAAAACAATACTTAAATGATTACTTTAAGAAAAGTAATGATCAAGTTAAAGCTTCAGTTTCTCAATCATTAGAGGAGATTATTGAACTTTCAAAAGAGATGGCAGACGTCATGGTGAAGGATGGTGTCATTCAATTATTTGGTATCGAGGCAGATCATGCCTTAAGTATGGAGTTAGGTTTTAGAGCAGGTGGATTAATTCAATACCACATTATGGATATAAATGATTTAGCACTAAGAAATGTAATAAGTGTTGAAGAATCATTAAAAGAAGATTTTCTATATCAAGAAGGATTAGCTAATAAACTATATGACTTATATAACATTCATGATGCTGATGCATTCTTAATTTATGTATCACATGAAATATATCCAGTAGTAAGAGATTTAGCTAAGCTTGCAAAAGAAAAAGGACATCCAGTTTATTTAATTACTTCTAAAAAAGCAATCTTAGACTTTGATGAAGAGTTAAGTAATGAAGTAATGGAAATTGCGGATAGAGTATTAGATATCAAGATTGATCATCCAGATACATTCTTTGATTTTGAAGGATATAAATTAACACAAATATCAAACTTAATTACAAATATATTTGCTCAAAGTATTACCATGGAAATATATAAGTATTTAAAATCAATAGATGAAGAACCTCAAGTCTTATGGAGTATGAATGTTGAGGGTGCTGATGAGCATAATAAAGATTTAGTTAGTAAATATGATGGAAGATGGAACTCATAGAAGGGGTAATTATGGAAAATATTAATACACAAGCATTTTTAGATGACACATTATTAGTAATTGACAAGATTGAAGATACACAATTAGATAACATAATTGCAGCAGCTAAAATATGTTCTGACTCTATCGAAAATGATGGGGTAATCCATGTCTTTGGATCAGGACACTCAATTGGCTTTGGAATGGAGTTAACAGGAAGACCTGGTGCATTAGTTCCAGTTAAACCAATGCGTACACGTGATTTTGTTACTAGTGGAATGTATACACTTGAAGAATATCAAGATATGGATAATATCTTTGAAAGAAGACCGGGTATTGCTCAAAGATTTTATGAGTTATACGATATTAGAGATCAAGATGTCTTCATTATTATTTCAAACTCAGGTATTAATGGCTTAGTAATTGATCTGGCAATGGCAGCTAAAGAAAATAATCAGAAAGTAATTGTCGTAACAAGTTTAGATCATACATTAAATGCTGATTCAAGACATCCAAGTAAGAAGAAATTAATGGACTTTGGAGATATTGTAATTGACAACTGTGGACCTAAGGGAGATGCAATGTTAGATTTAGCTGATGGTGGAAAAATCGGATCTGTCTCATCAATCGCAGGAATCTATATTGCTCAAGCATTAGAAATTGCAATTGTTAAAAATTTAGTTGAAAATAATATTGAAGTACCAGTATTATTAAGTGATGATAAAGAACATAATAATCGATTATTAGAGAAGTATAAAGGGAGAATATAATGAGTAAAAAATTTGAATACATTAGATTAGTACAAGAATTATTTGATAAAGTTGAAGAGCAAGAAGCAGATAACATTATGAAACTTGCTGAAGTAATGGCAGAGAATATTGCTAATGATAAGATTATCCACGTTTTTGGAACAGGGCACTCACATATGATTGGAATTGAATTATTCTGTCGTGCTGGTGGTTTAGCAAACGTAAATGCTATTTTAGATCAAGATACATTAACTTCAAATGGAGCAAGAAGATCAGGTGCTTTAGAGAAGTTATCAGGAATTTCTGATGTTATCTATGATCAATATAGTATTAGTGAAGGTGATATTATGATCATTACATCAAACTCAGGAAGAAATGCTATGCCAATTGAAATGGCAATGCGTGCTAAAAAAGAAGGAATTTATACAGTAGCACTAACAAACTTAAAACAATCACAAAATACAACTAGTAGACACTCAAGTAATAAAAAACTATATGAAATTTGTGACTTAGTACTAGATAACTGTGTACCAGAAGGAGATAGTATGGAATCAGTTGGTGGAGTACTAACGGCACCTGCATCAAGTTTAAGTAGTATGTTAATATTAAACACTGCTGTAAACGAAGCGTTAAAAATCTTAGCTAAGGATGGAGTTGAACTTCCAATCTTCCAATCACAAAACGTTGATGGCTTCGATAATGACAGCTTATATGAGAAGTATGAAGATAGAGTAAAACATTTCTAAAATAATAAAGCCAGACAAATGTCTGGCTTTTTCTATCTTATATAATTTTGAAAGCTTTTAAAGCTTCTTCTATTCCATCTTCTAATATATGTTCTGTAACATAATCTGCATGCTCTTTAACTTCATCTTCAGCATTACCCATCGCAACACCAATTCTTGCCAACTGCAACATCTTGGCATCATTATTACCATCACCAAATGACATTACATTATCCCAAGTTAAGTTTAATCTCTTTAAAACATCTTCAATATTTTTAGTTTTATCAACATCATATCTTATTGCTTCCATTGATGGACCATCTCCTGGAATAAAGTTTAACTTAGGTAAAAGATTTGAAATATACTCTTCTGTCTCTCTTGGGGCAAAGTAGAATACACCTAGCGGTTCATTTTCTAAATAGAAGTCTTCATTAACATCTGCAATTAAACAATCAACTTGAGGGTGGTCACTTCCGACATAATCCTCGACAAATTTATTGAAATCGCCATAAACACCAATGAATTTATTATATTTAACTCCAAGTGGGTAATTATTGTCTTTACAATATTGGATTAAAGTCTTTAAACTTTCCTTATCAAAACCATAACTTTCAATAATTTCACCTTTACTATCATTTAAACATGCACCATTAACAGTTACATAGTAGTCTGTATTTATTGATTTTTTAACATCATCATGGATGAAGAAAAAAGATCTACCAGTAGCTATTAATACTTCATAACCTTTATCTCGCGCTTTGTTTATCGCGTTTTTAGCACTCTCTTCTACTGTCTGTTTACTTCTGTCTACAAGTGTGCCGTCAATATCAAATACTAATAATTTAATGTTTTCCATAGGACCTACTTTCTAATAACTATTTTACCATATAATGATTAAAATAGGCTATAATGTATATACAAAGGAGTTTGGCCATGGAAAACTATAGTAAAAGAGAAATTATTGAAGATATCGAAAATAAAATTGAGAAAGGGACCTTGAAGCATGATGAAAGATTAGCGACAGAACGTGAGTTAATGGAACTATATAATGTTTCAAGAACGACAATAAGAAATGTTATTGCGGAATTAGAATTAAGACGATTAGTTTACCGCATTCCTGATACAGGTATCTTTGTCCAAAAAGAAATAATTAGAAAAACAAATGAAATAATTGGTTTTACTCAAATGATTAAAGACTCCAACCGTAAACCATATACAAAATTAGTTAAGTTTGAAAAGGTCGTTGTACCAGAGTTAGTAGCTAAAGCGATGAATCTGGAATCTGATACACTTATTTATGCATTTGAAAGATTAAGGTATGTTGATGATAAACCATTTTTATATGAGTTCACTTATGTAAATCCAGTACTTTTTCCAAACTTAGAAGATCTTGATTTTGACGATAAGTCATTTTATATGAATATCAAAGATACTTATGGAATTACTCCCCACTATTTAAAGGAGAACGTTTCTGCGGTTACTGTTGATGGAGCGATATCTGATTTTCTCTATCAAACAAGTACTGCTTATGCTTTAAAAGTAGAGGGGACATCCCACACATTAAATGATGATGTCATCGAATATGGGATAAGTTATTATCACGCTCAAGACTTTAGTTTTGAAAGTGTTGTTGTCAATTTAATCTAATAAATTAAACACCGCATAAAGTGGTGTTTTTCTTATCAAAATGACTGTAATCGCTTCCATAGATTTAAGGTAATATGCTATAGTATTTATATAGGAGGAATATATCTATGAATATTGATCAAAACTTAATGAAGGCAGCTTTAGTAAACAGTACTAAAGTTCATGAAAACCTTTCAATACCAGATCTTACTAAATTTGTCTTAGACGAAGATGAAGGAGTTCTGAGTAGTGATGGTGCGATTAGTGTAATTACAGGTAAGTATACAGGTAGATCTCCAAAAGATAAGTTCATCGTTTTAGATGATGTCTCAAGAGATAAGGTAGACTTTAATGATGTTAACAAGGCTATAAGTGAAGAACATTTTTATCGACTATATGATAAAGTGATGAAACACTTAGGTAAACAAAAAAATCTGTTTAGGCTTAAAGCTTTTGCGGGCGCTGATAAAAATTATCAACTTCCAATTGAAGTAATTAATGAATATGCGTGGCATAATATTTTTGCTCAACAGTTATTTATTCTACCTACAGATGAAGAATTAAATGCTCATGAAACAGAATTTACTGTGATTGATGTACCAAATTGCTATGCTGATCCTAGTAAAGATGGAACTAATTCAGAAACATTTATTGTTGTCTCACTAAAAGAGAAAATAATTTTAATTGGTGGTACTGAGTATGCGGGAGAAATTAAGAAATCAATTTTCTCAATAATGAACTACTTACTACCAGATAAAGATGTACTTCCAATGCACTGTTCGGCAAATGTTGGAGAAGAGGGCGATGTAGCTTTATTCTTTGGACTATCAGGAACAGGAAAAACAACTTTATCAACATCACCTGAGCGAAAGTTAATTGGTGATGATGAACATGGTTGGTCAAAAGATGGTGTCTTTAATATTGAAGGTGGCTGTTATGCTAAGACTGTAGATCTTTCACGTGAAAGTGAGCCGGAAATATATGATGCAATTAGATTTGGAGTAATCTTAGAAAATGTTATCTTAGATCCATATACAAAAAAACCAGACTACTTTGATACATCCTTAACAGAAAATACCAGAGCGGCTTATCCACTTGAAAACATTGAGAATGTTAAACTTCCAAGTGTTGCTGGTGAACCAAGTAAAATAATCTTCTTAACGGCAGATGCAACTGGTGTACTGCCACCAGTATCAAAGTTAAATACTAATCAAGCTATGTATCACTTTTTAAGCGGTTATACGAGCAAGTTAGCAGGAACTGAGCGTGGTGTTGTAGAACCTGAGCCAACCTTCTCTGCATGCTTTGGAGCGCCTTTCTTACCACTTAGTCCAACGGTCTACGCAGACATGTTAGGTGATAAACTAAAAGATGAAAGTATCTCAGTATATCTTGTAAATACTGGCTGGAGTGGTGGCGACTATAATAATGCTGATCGTATCAAACTAAAAGATACTCGTGCTATTATTGATGCTATTTTAAATAATGAATTAGATAAGGCTGAATATACAAGTGATAATATATTTAATTTAAATATACCAAGTGAAGTAAGTAATGTTAATAGTGAAATTTTAAATCCAAGAAATGCTTGGGAAGATAAAGATTTATATGATGAAGCAGCTGAAAGATTAGCTCTAGCATTCAATAATAACTTTAGTAATAATTTTAAAGATGCTAGTGATGAAATTAAAAGTGCAAATCCAATAGTATAATAAGTAGCCGAGCAAAAGCTCGGCTATTTTAAACTAAATTGATAAATATAGTTTAAAATATTATAATGAAAACGTATTAATTAAAGGTGGGATTTATGTGGAGAATATCGGAGCGAAAGTAAAAGCATTAAGATTAGAAAATAAGATGACATTAAAAGATTTAGGAAAGTTAAGTAAATTATCAATCGGTTTTTTATCACAATTTGAAAGAGATCAAACAACAATAGCAATTGACTCATTATCGAGGATTGCCAAAATATTTGATGTAGACATTACATATTTTATTGGGAGTAAACCAAAATCATCATCCCCAATTGTTAGAAAATATGATAATGCTGATGTGCAAATATTAAGTAGTAACTTTATATCAAGAGTATTAATTAATGATGTTGAGGCTTCATTTTTACCAAGAATTATTGAAATATTACCAAATTATGAAAGTGATATTGAAGTAGATATGATTAGCCATGAAGGAGAAGAGTTTATTTATGTATTAGAAGGTATCTTAGATTTGATTGTTGATGGTGTAACCCAAAGTTTATACCCAGGAGATGCAGCTTATATATCTTCAAAACAACAACACAACTGGCTTAATAATACAAATAGAACAATAAAACTTTTAACGATAAATTATCCTAATGCTTTTAAGCATAAGGAAGATTCCTCAATTGACTAGAAGCTTATATTGTGCTATTATTTTGATATATCAATGACAAAGAAATAGTACTTATTTGTTTTTTTAGAGAGAGATTGATTTGGTGAAAAATCTTATACAAATACTTACTTGGACGCTTTTGAGATAATACTCTGAACTTTAGTAGGAGTATTCGGCTAATTACCGCTATCAAATTACGAGTGCAAATTACTGTTAAGTAAGGTGGTATCGCGCAAATTAGCGTCCTTATAGAGGGCGTTTTTTTATTGTAAAGGAGAAATGAAATGAGTAAATATCGCAAAGTAAAAGGTGTTAAAGACTTATATGATCAAGATATGTATGAGTTCGCTGTTATCGAAGAAATAGCAAAACGTTTATGTGACCTATATAATTTTAAAGAAATAAGAATTCCTGAGTTTGAACATACAGAAGTGTTCGCAAGAGAAAATGACTCTAGTGATGTTGTTAATAAAGAGATGTATACATTTACTGACCAAGGAAATAGATCTTTATCATTAAGACCTGAGTGGACTGCGGGAATCATTAGAAGTGTAGTTGAGAATAAATTATACGCTAATCCTGACTTACCTCTAAAGTATTTCTATATTGGAACTAACTTCAGAAGTGAAAACCCACAAAAGGGTAGATTTAGAATATTTAATCAATTTGGAGTTGAAAGTATTGGTGTAAAAAGTCCAAACGCAGATGCGGAAGTAATTGCCTTAGGATATACATTTATGAATTTATTTGAACTTAAAGATTTTAAAATTGAGTTAAATACAATTGGTGATAAAGATTCAAGAAAAGCTTACAACGAAGCTTTAGTGAAACACTTTACTCCAGTAATTGATGACTTATGTGATGACTGTAAACGTCGTCTCCAACAAAATCCATTAAGAATATTAGATTGTAAAAGAGACTATAAACATGAGAGTATAATTAATGCCCCATTTAACTATGAATATTTAAATGATGAATCAAAAGCATACTATGCAAATGTTAAAGAAATCTTAAATGAATTAAATATTCCATTTGTTGAAAATCACCGTATGGTTAGAGGATTAGATTACTACTCACATACAGTATTTGAATTTATAAGTACTAATGAAAATATGGGTTCACAATCAACAATTCTTGGTGGTGGACACTATGATTACTTAGTAGAACAATTTGGTGGACCTAGTATGGGGGCAGTAGGATTTGGCTTAGGTGTTGAAAGATTCTTATTAGCACTAGAAGCTGAAGGTATTGACCTTGGTAAAGCACCAAGTATTGACTCATACATATTAGTCTTAGATGAAGAGGCTAGAACTTATGCTCAGAAAGTTGCGACACTTTTAAGAGTTAATCAAATAGCTACTGATATGAATATGGAAAAACGTTCAATGAAATCTCAGTTTAAAACAGTTGAACGATTAAATGCTCCAATAGTTCTATTAATTGGAAATACTGAGAAAGAAAATAATACAGTAACAATTAAAAATACAATTAATCAAAAACAAGAAACAGTTGAAGTGATGAAAGCTGTTGAAGTAGTAAATGAAATGATGAAAGATAATTTAGAGGGAGAAAATTAATGCGTACACATAATAATGGAGAATTAAGAATTGATCATATTAATGAAGAAGTAACACTAGTTGGCTGGGTTGCGAAAAAACGTAACTTTGGGGCAATGGTTTTTATTGACCTAAGAGATAGATATGGAAAGACGCAATTAGTCTTCGATGAAAACTTCCACGATCAAGTAAAAGATGTTAGAAATGAATATGTTATTCAAGTAAAAGGTAAAGTAGTTAAAAGACATGAAAGCAATCCGGACTTATTAACAGGTGAGATTGAAGTTGTTGTTAGAGAGTTAGAAGTTATTAATAAGGCGGAAACTACACCATTAATTATTGATAATGAAACAGATGCTTTAGAAGGTGTACGTATGAAGTATCGTTACTTAGACTTACGTCGTCCAAATATGCAGGCTAACTTAATTAGAAGAAGTAAAATTAGTGCAGCTATTAGAGAATATCTATATGATAATGACTTTGTTGACATTGAAACACCTGTATTAGGTAAGTCAACACCAGAGGGTGCTCGTGACTATTTAGTTCCATCAAGAAATTATGCTGGTGAGTTCTATGCACTTCCACAATCACCACAACTTTATAAACAATTATTAATGATTAGTGGTTTTGAAAGATACTTCCAAATTGCTAAATGTTTCCGTGATGAAGACTTACGTGCTGATCGTCAAATGGAGTTTACTCAAGTGGATATTGAAATGTCATTTATGAGTGAAGAACAAATCCAAACGATGGCAGAAGGTATGATGAAGAAAGTATTTAAAGATGTTTTAAATAAAGAAATCACAACACCATTCCAACGTCTAACTTGGCATGAAGCTATGAATACTTACGGTAGTGATAAACCAGATACAAGATATGGTTTAGAATTTATCGACTTAAAAGACATTTTTGTAAATACTGAATTTAAAGTTTTACAATCAGCATTAACTGAAGATGGTGTAATTAAAGCTATCGTTGTTAATGATTACGCAGATATTACAAGAAAAGGTATTGATAAGATTGTCGACATTATTAAATCACACGGTGGACATGGAGTTTTAGACCTTAAATATATTAATGATGACTTAGATGGTAGAATCTTAAAATTCTTTAGTGAAGAAGAAATCGCTGGCTTAAAAGCTAAATTAAATTTAGTTGAAAATGACTTAGTCTTAATTGTAAGTGGTGACTTTGAAGTAAGTACAACAGCACTAGGGGCAGTTAGAACTTATATTGCTGATCTTAAAGGCTTAATACCAGAAGATGAGTTTAACTTCTTATGGGTCACTGAATTCCCATTATTAGAGTATGATGTTGAAGATGATAGATACTACGCAAGACACCATCCATTTACAAGACCGTTAGCAGAAGATATGGGAATGCTTGATAGTGATCCGAAAAATGTTAAAGCTATCGCTTATGACATGATTTTAAATGGTTATGAGTTAGGTGGAGGATCACTGAGAAACTATAAGGTTGAAGATCAAACAAAATTATTTGAAGTCTTAGGATTTAGTGAAGAAGAAATTAGAAGCCAATTTGGATTCTTCGTTGATGCCTTTAAATACGGAACACCACCACATGGTGGAATTGCCTTTGGTTTAGATAGATTAGCAATGATTATGTCTAATGAACCATCGATTAGAGAAGTAATCGCTTTCCCTAAAAACGCTCAAGCGAAGGACCCAATGATGGATGCTCCATCAAAACCTTCAAGTGAACAGATTGCTGAGTTACACCTTTCAATCATTGAAGCAAAAGAAAAAAGCGAAAACTAGTTAAAGTAATTTGATTATTAGTGTAAAATTGCTATAATATAGGTACTCAAGAGGTGTATATATTTTCGAACACATTATTATACTGGATTCTGAGTCAAGTGTGTGTGTAGAATGTTAATTCACTAATCATATTTGCAGGAGTCCGCCTTGGACATAGTTCCGGGAATGAGCCCTCTTGGGTCTTAAATTTTAAATAATGATTTAGTAAAGGAGGAAAAAATGCAAACTTTTTTATGGATACTTTTAGGAGCACTGATTGGTGCGGTTATTACATTCTTTGTAACAAAGAGATTATTTGAAAAACAAATTAAAGATAATCCTCCAATAAATGAAAACATGATTAGAGCTATGTATGCACAAATGGGTAGAAAACCATCAGAAGCACAAATTAGACAAATCATGAGAACAATGAATCAATAAAACTATAAGAAGCCTAGGCTTCTTTTTTAATTACTTGTTTATATATAATGAATAAGCTAAAATTAACTTAGGTGATAATATGAATAGTCGTATTAGATTAGCTCTTTAATTATAAAAATTAAGGAGGACAATATGTCGAAAATAATCTACAAAGAAATGAAAAAGTTTAATAAGGATGAAATATACAATTTATACAATGACGCAAAGTGGAGTAATTACTTAAATGATTTAGATTTGTTAATAAGAGCCTTTGAAGAGTCACTGTACGTCTATGCTGCCTATTTAGATGATAAAGGACTAATTAGAGTCGTTGGTGATGGCCTAACAATAGTCTACATCCAAGATTTATTAGTCTTAAAAGAATATCAAAGACAAAAAATAGCGAGTCATCTTTTAGATCATACTTTAGATAAATATCAAGATGTTCGACAAATAACATTAATGTCAGATGATGATGAAAACTTAAGAAAGTTCTATCGAAAAAATAATTTTAAAGAAGTAAATAATTTAAATGTCATTAGTTATTTGTATCAAAGATAAGATAAAAACAATAATAAAAGATCGACTGTAATAGTTGATCTTTTTGATTGAAAAAACTCATACTTTAATTAAATAAAATATGAGTTTGATATATTATTTCAATATTTGAATTTCAGGTTCTAAAACAAAGCCTGTTAAAACATAAACACGTGCTTGAATGTGGTTGATTAAACTAATGAAATCATCACTACTTCCACCATTTACATTTATTAAGAAACCAGCATGTTTCTCACTAACTTTAATACCGTTAATCTCAAATCCTTTTAGATTACACTGATCAATTAAAGCACTTGCGTAATGATTCTTTGGTCTTTTAAATGTAGAGCCAGCACTTGGATATTCAAGTGGTTGTTTACTTTCTCTTCGATGTAGAAAGTCAGCCATACGATCACTAATACTATCCTTATTATCATCATGTAGTTTAAAGTATGCAGCACTTACTACACCTTCATTATGCATATAATAACTATTACGGTATGAAAACTCTGAGTCCTCATTACTTAAGGTAATGGCCTTAACATCTTTATTAATATATTCAACGTGAGATGTTACATCTTTCATTTCTCCATTATAAGCACCAGCGTTCATATAGATTGCGCCACCAACACTTGCTGGAATACCATATAAGGCCTCCATACCACTGAGACTATTGTCTCTTGCAAATAAGCAAACATCCTTCAATAGTGCTCCTGCTTCTGCTTTAATAATATTATCTTCTAAAAGTGTTATTTTTGAATACTTAGGTCCAAGATATATTACGACACCTCGTACTCCGTACTCTAATGCTAATGTATTTGAACCATTTCCAATAACAAAATATTTCAAATTCATTTCTTCACTTAATTTTATTGCTTTTATAATATCTTCTTCAGATCTAACTTCGATAAAGTAGTCAGCTAAGCCGCCAATCTTTAAACTCAAGTAGTCTTTTAGATAAACATTAGTTCTAACATCTAAGTTAGCATCTTGAAATTTATTTAAATTAATCATTTTGATAAAAAACCTACTTTTCTTTCTTCTTTATTAATAATTCTTTTTATGTTGTCTTTATGACGAATGATACTAAATAATGCTAATAATGTTATACCAATACTAGCTAACAAGTTATCTTGTGTAAATGAAACAATTGCTGCACTTGCTAAAGCAAGCATTGATGCAAGAGATACCATTTTTAAACTTAGTAATACGATTGCAAAGACAGCAAGCGGTATTCCGATTTGTACAAGTGGATTATGTGTAATAAAAAATGCAATCGCTAAAATATAGCCAGCGTTAGTTGCTACTGATTTTCCACCACGGAAGTTTGCAAAGATTGGAAATGAATGTCCAATTGAAGCAAACATACCACAAAGAATTGCTAATTTTGGATTAAAGAAACTTAATATACTAACTATAATAAATGACTTAAGAATATCAAGAGCGATAACGAAGCCACCAGGTACTGGACCTAGTACACGTGCTGCATTTGTTCCCCCTAAATTTCCTGAACCATGTTCTCTAATATCAATTTTGTAAAATACTTTTCCTATGACTAATGCCCAAGGAATACTTCCAAATAAGTATGCCGCAATACTTGCGAGTATATAAACTAGATATTCGTTCATAATCATACCTCCCTAACCTTTATAATTATACCACAGTACGAGATAAATCAAATAATCTTCACTTATTATGGTAGAATAGGATGTAGATATTTTGTTATAATACTTAAGTATTAATTAACGGAATATAAGAAGAGAGAGTGATATTATGTCTTTTAATTACGATGAACAGAGTATTCAAATATTAGAAGGCTTAGATGCAGTTAGAAAACGACCTGGTATGTACATTGGTTCTACCGATAGTCGTGGTCTTCATCACATGGTTTGGGAAATCCTAGATAACTCTATTGACGAAGCTTTAAATGGCTTTGGAGATAAGATAGATATAGTTATTTATAAAGATGGATCAATCTCAATTGAAGACTATGGTCGTGGAATGCCTGTAGGTAAGCATAGTTCAAATAAATCGACATTAGAAGTAATTTTTACTGTCCTTCATGCAGGTGGTAAATTTGGTGAGGGTGGCTATAAAACATCAGGTGGTCTTCATGGTGTTGGGGCATCAGTAGTTAATGCATTATGTGATTATTTAATTGCAACTGTTAACTATGGTGGTCAACAATATGAAATGAAGTTCTCTGATGGTGGTCAAGAAGTAAGTAAATTAAAGAAAATTAAAAAGGTTAATACAACAGGTAGTAAAGTTAGATTTAAACCTAACGATACTATTTTTACTGATGTTAACTTTAACTACAATTTAATCGTTGAACATATTAGAGAGAGTGCCTTTTTATTAAGTGGGATTACATTCACAATTACTGATGAGCGTACTAATAAATTCGAAGAAATGAAATATGATGATGGTTTAATTGAGTTTTTAAAATATTTAGAGAAAAAAGCTAAGCCATTACATGAACCTATTCACTTTACTGGTGATAGTAATGAAGGAATTGCCATTGACTTTGTTTGTCAATTTGACGATGGATATACTGAAAGTACATACTCATATGTAAACTTAGTTAGAACTATTGATGGTGGAACACATGAGTCTGCCTTTAAATCAGCACTAACAAAAGCGATAAATGATTATGCTAGAAAAAATAATATATTAAAAGAAAAAGATAAGAATTTTGAAGGAGTAGATGTTCGTGAAGGCTTAACAGCAATCCTTTCAATATCAGTTCCTGAAAACTTATTACAGTTTGAAGGTCAAACTAAATCTAAACTTGGAACACCAGAAGCAAGAGCAGCGGTGGAAAGTTTTATTTTAGAAAACATGACTTATTTTTTAGAGGAAAACCGTGTTGTCTCAAATAAAATTATTGAGAAGATTCAATTATCAACAGAAGCTCGTTTACAAGCACGTAAAGCCCGTGAGCAAGCTCGTAAGAAGACTAAGGGTAACCGTGGAGAGAAACTATTGTCTGGTAAACTATCACCAGCACAACGTCGTAACCCTAAGAAAAATGAACTATTTCTAGTGGAAGGTGACTCAGCTGGAGGAAGTGCTAAACAAGGGCGTGACTCTAAGTTTCAAGCAATACTTCCATTAAGAGGTAAAGTATTAAATACCGAAAGACTAAAAGTTGCAGATGTGATGAAAAATGAAGAGTTAAGTACGATTGTCTACTCAATAGGAGCAGGCGTTGGTGAAGACTTTATTGCTGAAGAGAGTCAATATAATAAAGTTATAATAATGACGGACGCGGACACTGATGGTGCCCACATTCAGGTATTGTTACTTACATTCTTCTACCGTTTTATGCAGCCATTAGTAGAAGCTGGTATGGTCTATATTGCAGTTCCACCACTATATAAAATATATAATAGTAAGAAATTTGATTATGTATATAGTGAAGAACAATTAGAAGAATTAAAAAATGAATATGATAACTTTAATCTACAAAGATATAAAGGACTTGGTGAGATGAATGCTGATCAATTATGGGATACAACAATGGCACCAGAGTCACGTACACTAATTCGTGTAACTATTGATGATTTAGAAGTTGCTGATAGAAGAATTAATGACTTAATGGGTAATCAGCCAGCTCTTCGTCGTGAATGGATTGAAGACAACGTTTCATTTACATTAGAAGATGAATTTATTGAGGAGGTAGAGTAATGAGTGATATTACTAATAATCCAATCTTAGAAGGTGTCATTGAGGATTTAGTAGGAGAGCGTTTTGGACGATATTCAAAATATATTATTCAAGAACGTGCACTACCTGATGCTCGTGATGGATTAAAACCTGTTCAAAGAAGAATATTATATGGAATGTATAAAGAAGCAAACTTCTTTAATAAACCATACTTAAAAAGTGCTAAAACAGTCGGTATTGTTATGGGTAACTATCACCCACATGGTGACTCAAGTATTTATGATGCGATGGTAAGATTATCACAGTCATGGAAAATGAATCACTTACTAGTAGATATGCATGGTAATAATGGTTCGATGGATGATGATCCAGCTGCGGCAATGCGTTATACCGAAGCTAGACTTTCAAAACTAGGACAATCAATGTTATTAGACCTTGATAAAGATACTGTTTACTTTGCTCCAAACTTTGATGATAGCGAACTTGAACCAACTGTACTTCCAACACCATTTCCAAATTTATTAGTTAATGGTGCAACTGGTATTGCGGCAGGATATGCAACAAATATTCCACCACATAACTTAAGTGAAGTTGTTCAAGCAACGATATATCGTTTAAATAATCCAAGTTGTACTTTAGAAGACTTAATGCAATTTGTTAAAGGACCAGACTTTCCATCAGGAGGAATTGTCCAAGGTTTAAGCGGTATTAAAGATGCCTTTAAAAATGGTAAGGGAAGAGTTGTTATTAGAGCTAAAACTAAAATTGAAACATTCTCTAACATGCACCAAATTATTGTTGATGAACTACCATTTGAAGTTAATAAGTCAAACTTAGTTAAAAAGATTGATGAAATTAGATTAAATAAAGACTTAGATTCAATTGCGGCAGTAAGAGATGAGTCAGACCGTAATGGTTTAAGAGTTGTAGTAGATGTTAAAAAGGATAGTGATCCTGAAGTTGTCTTAAACTACTTATTAAAAAATACTGACTTACAAGTTTACTTTAACTATAACGTTGTAGCGATCGTAAACAAACGACCAGAGCAAATGGGTCTATCACAAATGATCGATGCTTATATTGCTCACCGTGAAGAAGTTGTTGTAAATAGATTAACTTATATAAAAAATCGCTTAAATGCTAGAATCCATATTTTAGAAGGATTAATTAAAGCTGTTGATGTCATGGATGAAATAATTAAGATTATTAGATCATCTAAAAATAAATCAGAATCTAAACAAGGTATTATTGATGCCTTTAGCTTCACTGATGCACAAGCGGAGGCAATTGTTACCTTACAGTTATATCGTCTAAGTTCAACGGATGTTAATGTTTTACAAGATGAATATAAACGTTTATCAAAGGAATTAAATGAAGTATCAGGAATCCTATCAAGTAAACCACTTTTAATTCAATTAATCGTAAAAGAGTTACAAGAAGTTAATGATGAGTTTGGCAACAAACGAAGAAGTGAAATCCAAGATCAAGTTGAAGAAATTGAGTTAGATAAGACTGATCTTATTACTAATGAAGATGTTAAAGTTGCGGTATCAAGACAAGGTTATATTAAACGAGTATCATTAAGATCATTTAATATGTCAGAATCAGATATGCCTGGTTTAAAAGAGAGTGATCAATTAATTGGTAGTCTTGAAGTAGAAATATTAGACACTTTACTATTATTCTTAAGTGATGGATCATATATATACTTACCAGTATATGAAATAGGGGAACATAGATGGAATGATCTAGGTTCACACATTAGTAACTATGTAAAAGGAACACAAGGATTAAGTGTTGTCTCGGCAATTATAACTAAAGACTTTGATAGTGCCGCATGGATTGTTAGTGTTACTAAATCAGGTAAGATTAAGAAGAGTAAGATTGATCAATATGAAGCTCTAAGATACTCAAGTACAATTGTAAATATGAATGTGAAAGATGATGAAGTAGTAAGTAGCTTTGTAGCTTATGAAGAAGATAACATTTATATTCAAACTAAAGAAGGTTTCTATATGATGTATCACAACCAAGAAGTTAGTGCTACTAACTTAAGAACACAAGGTATCATTGCCCTTAACTTAGGAAAAGATGATGAGGTAGTAAGTGCACTAGCTATTTCAAGTGAAGATCAATATCTAACAGTTATTAATGAAAATAGTGGTATGAAGAGAGTTAAAGTTAGTGATTTAGAACTATTTAGAAGAAATACTAAAGGGGAAAGAATCTTCAAACAAACACCAAGTAATCCCCAAAGTGTTAAAGTCGTTAGAAAGTTAGACATTGATAAAAACCTAGTTATTGTTAATGAAACATCAGAGAGCATTCCAGTAACAGAAATAAGTATCATGACTAAAGATCAATCATTTAGTCGACCACTAAAAGTTAAAAAAGGTTGGTATGTCATTTCTGAGATTGAAAGATTACTATTTAAAGTAGAAAAAAGAATTAATGAGCAAATTCATTTAGACATATAAAGAACTGAGCAATCAGTTCTTTTTTTTGTATTTAAAAAGCGAGCAATGCTCGCTGTTTTAAATAGATTTCTTAGCGTAATACTTATAAGAGAGTCTATAAGATACATTAATTACTAATAAGATGATAAGTATGATAATAGATATAGTAATATATTTATTATTAATTAAGGAAATTACTAACTTATCAAAGCTATCCTTATAAGCGCTATTATAAATTTTAGAAAATAAAATACTGATTATTGATATTAATGCAAAAGGTAAATATGTAAGTGACTTAGACTTTAGATAGCCATTTTTAAAGAAGAATGGAAACTGTAAAGACTGTAAGATAAACATTGCTGTTAGTATTGTAATTGTTAGAAACAGAGCTTCTTTAATATTTACGCCTATACCCATGAAGATTGAAAGAACTATATAGATAATAAGTCCTAATATCGAAGCTATTACATAAAATAGTAATAATGTAAGGTATCTTCCAATAACAACTGTTTTTCTATCTATATTTAAAGCGATGTATAACTTATCTAAATTATTTTGATCGCTAATCGCAAATGGATAAGTACTAAGTAGCATTGAGAATAATAATACTAAGGCGATTGCTGATATTGGCTCTCTATTTCCATAAGGTAGTATAATTGCTAGTGCTAAATAAATTAGAGATCTTTTATCTAATAAATATGGTTTAACTGTTTGTAGGTCTAGTTTTGTAAAGTTAATTATTGTCTTCATTTTTTTCCTCCCTATTAAAGAATAGAACTATTTCCTCTAGTGAACAAGATTCTTCGATTATCTCTTTATTTTCAAAAATTAATGAGTGATCAACTAAAGCTTCAAAGCTATAGTTTGTCTTCTTAATACCAATTAAACTTGATTTATTTAAGTCGTTTAAGTCATCAAGACCGCCTTTAATTAACTTATATTTAGCAAGTAATTCATCTTTTAAACCGCTAAAGATAATGCGTCCATTTAAAATGAATACAATATTATCGGCAATTGCATCTAAATCAGCTGTTATATGTGTTGAGAATAAAACACTACGATCTTCATCTTGAACGTATTCTTGTAATATATCACAAATCTCTTCACGAGAAGATGGATCTAAACCACTTGTCGGCTCATCCAATATTAATAACTTGGCATCATGAGAGAGGGCAGTTGCTAGCATTAGTTTTATCGTCATACCTTTTGATAATTCTTCAACCTTATATGACTTATCAATATTAAATCTTCTAAGATAATTGTTAAATAAATCTTCATCCCAAGCCTTAAAGAAAGGGCTTATGATTTCGCTGATATCTTTAATATACCAATCTTTCATTAAAAATGAATCATCCATAACAATTCCGATATTACTTAAATAGTTATTATCTTCGATTAAACTATCATTAATATAAATTTCACCGGCATCTCTAAATGCCATTGATAATAATAATTTGATAGATGTTGTTTTACCAGATCCGTTTGGTCCGATAAAACCAGTGATATATCCTTTTGGTATATCAAAGTTAATTTCGTTTAAACTAAAATTAGGATATTTCTTTACTACATTTCTAAATTCGATAATATTACTCATTGTTAAGCTCCTCTTCTAAAATATTAATTATTGCGCTAAACTCATCCTTGCTTAAATTTAATTTATGCTTAAGTTTTAAAGCCTCAAAGAGATACTTTTCCATATTGGCTATTACAATCTCTCGAGAAAGATTTTCATTTTTAGATAAGACGAAGAAACCTTTTGTTGGAACACTTGCAATATATCCTTCTTCTTCTAATTCTTTATAAGCACGAGTAGTTGTTATTACGCTAACTTTTAGATCTTTCGCTAACATTCTAATTGATGGCAGTTTTTCATCAGTAACAATCTCATCATTGAGAATTTGTTTAATAATTTCATTTTTAATCTGTTCATAAATTGGAACATGGGATTTATTCGATATAATTATTCTCATAAAACAGCCTCCTCTATATACAGACATATACAGTATATACAGATAGATGGTAATAGTCAATAATAAAAGTAATACTACGCTAAAAAAGTGTCTATTGACACATTAGTTATATATATATTGAATTATCTAGTATTAAAGGCTCTGTAGGTCCTAATAGTACTTTTTCGATCTTCTAGTGTAAAAGGATCAATAGGAGTTAAAGTTAATTCGAGATTCTCAGGCTTCTCGTTATTTGGATTGAATGCTTCTATTAGCTAGTGATGTAATTATGAAATTGAATAGAGTCATTTAACGATATATCCACCGTTAGAGTTTCTTATACCATCATACAGACTAGCTTGTGGTGCTACTAAACTTCCGATTCTAATGCTTTCGTTATTTTCGTTAGATCTAAGTAATTTACTTACGTATGAACATTTGAAACTATTTAGTCATAAGCAAGGGTGGTTATCATGTTTAAAAACCGTTGTAGATCAATACACAGATAAGTAGTGTTCTATAACACTTTGAATGCTGATAGGACTACTTTGAATGTACTTAGAAAATTGATAAATAATGCTAATTCAATCTTAATTGTTTCATAAATTATAATTGTTAACTTGACAATCAATCCATATTATTATAATGTTAGTAAGTACTTACATAAGGAGTGTGTGTAATGAAAGAAAAACGAATGAGTAAAGAAAAACGTCGTGAGCAAATATTAAGTTCAGCTATAACTGTTTTTATTGATAAAGGATTTAATGGAGCTACAACGGTGGAGATAGCAAAAGAGGCTGGAATATCAGAGGTAACTCTATTTAGATATTTTGATTCTAAAAAAGAATTGTTTATGGAATCGATTAAGCCTGTATTATTTAACAGCTTAGAACAAGGTTTGAATTTTGGCAGCAATTTAAGGGGCGAACAAAGATTAGTCGCGCTTCTTAAAGAACGAATTTTATTTATTAAAGAAGAACGTGCTGTTATAAAACTTATACTAATGGAAAGTGAAATTAATCCAGAACTTTCAGATGTTAACTATATAGGTGAGGTTACTTCCTTACTAAATCAAGTCATTAAAAGTTTAGATTTGAATTTAAAGAATGATGACTTTGTTTTAAGAATGTTAATGGGTAGTATTTTATCGTTCTTATATATGCCGGCTGATAATGATCTTGATATAGAGGTTTATGTAAAAGATCTAATTAAAGCTATTACGTTATAAATAGAATGGGAGGACTATAATGAATAAATTTTTTGCATGGATGGGTAAAAAAATAAATGGAAATCCATTTAAAATTATATTTATATCAATTGTCGCATTTGCAATAATGATTAGTGGAGCAATTAAAATTAATATGGCCACTGGAAGTGAGACGCTTGTAAGAGTTGATAATGAAGCTTATATTAATAACTATAAAATGGAGGATAATTTTGGTGGAGATGCAATAATGATCTTAGTAAAAGGTGATCAAGAGCAACTTTTATCACTAAGTAATTTAGAGAAATTATGGAACGTTGAACAAAGACTAAAATACAATGAAGATATCTTTTCAATAATGAGTCCATCAAGTATTGTCCATCAGATTACGGATAAGCAAACAAGTGAGATAAAGAAACAAGTCTTAAATATGAAGATAGGCTTAAATAGCATGTCTGAAAAATTGGCTGAAATATCAGTGGAACTTAATGAAAAGAATTTCCCAGATTTAAGTAGTTTAGATGATATGGTAGATAATATCTTTGAATCTCTTGATTTTGAAGTCTTATTAAAAGAGATTATGTATGAACAAGAACTTGCCCTTAAATCGCAATTTAATAATTTATCAGCGGGTTTAAATGAGATGGGACTAAATCTTATTGAAGTATCAAAGCAATTTGGTAATTTAGAAATACCTGATACAACTTTGATTGAAGAAAAACTTAATGACCTTGAAAATATCACAAAAGTCTTTGATCAGTTAATAAATGGTCAAAGTACTTCAAAATTAACTCTTAATAATCTCAAAGATAACTTAACAAATAGTTCAACTGGTCTTTCATTGATATCTGAGGAAATCTTAGCTATAAGTAGCGATTTAGATAATGAAGATTTGAAGGAAAAGTTGATCCTTATTTCAGAAAAACTGTCTGTTAGTTCCCAAGGAATCTCGCAAACATCAACGATCACTGAAAAACTATCGGAGGGTAGTAATAATACTGTTATTGCTTTAGATAATATTAAGACTAATCTAGCTTCAACATTAGAGCAGATAAAAAATAACCTTAATATGGAAATATCTAAAGATCAAATTATTGAAATGAGTCATAATTTTAATGAAATGGGTTTAAGACTTCAACATTTATCAAGCAATCTTAAAGATAAGTTGAGTAATGGATCGTTACTTGTGTTTGATGACTCAATTATAAACTCAATAAAAGACCAAATGAGTCAAGAGTTTGCTAACGTGAAAGCTGGTTTAGATATAAGTATTGATCCAAAAGAATTTAAGAAAATGGCCAATGGATTTGGTGTTATCTCAGAAAACCTTCTAAATATGAGTAATGGCTTAGAAATTTTTAATGAAAAATCAAATATGTTATTAGCGAATTTCCCACACAATCAAAATGAACTTAATTCTATATTGTATGAAGATGATAAACTTCGAGAAGTTTTTAATGATACAATCATCGATGATCAACACCTTATGATGATTGTAAAACTAAATGGGAATGTTAGCGATTCAGTTATTGACAGTGTTTACTCTGATGTTTTAAAAGCAATAGAACAAGAGGATTTTAAAGTTGAGACAATAATATCTGGAAAACCAGTTTTGGATTCATCACTTCGTGAAGAAATGAAATCAAATATGGTTGTCATGATTGCGTCAGCTGTTGTTTTAATGTTTATCATTCTCTCTTTAGTCTTTAAAGTAAGATGGAGGATTTTAAGTTTATTAATTATCTTTATTAGCGTTTTTGCAACACTTGGTTTAATGGGGCATTTAAATGTATCTATGACAATGGTCTCTATGGCCGTCTTCCCGATTTTGATTGGACTTGGTATTGACTACTCCATTCAGTTTCATAACCGTTATGAAGAAGAACTATCTACAGAAATTACTTTAAGACAGATTGGTAAGTCGGTTGGAATCGCGGTTCTTGCGACAATCTTTGGTTTTGCATCACTATTTATCTCTCCAGTTCCAATGATTCAGGATTTCGGTAAAATGCTAACTATTGGAGTTATTGTAAGTTTTATCGGTAGTATAATACTCCTACTGCCAACATTAAGAGCGCGTGATCTAGTTAATAATAAAGTAGCAGATAAGAAGTCAAATGAACAAGAGTCAACAATAATAAATAAGTTATTGATAGTAATCGAGAAATTCGTAGTAAAGTTTGCTTATGTAATAATCATTATCGCTATTATGTTTTCATTCATAGGATTCTATGCTGACACTAAAGTTGGAGTTGAAACTGATATAGAAACATTTATGCCACAAGACATGCAGGCATTAAGTGATATTCATTATATTAGGGATACTGTTGGTTCTACAAATCAAATGGTACTTTATATGGGATCAAACGAAATGTTTACTGAAGTTAATATTGATTATGTTAGAGAACTCACTAAAACACTAGAAGATAGATATTCAGATCAAATAGTCGATATTAAATCGATAAATAATGTTATTGAGAATATGTATGGTATGTCTGAGTTAAGTTATGAAGAATACCTAAATGTTATAAAAAATGATATCCCAAATAGTCAAAGAAAAATGTTTGTTAGTGATGGCTTCGATAAATCAGTTATTATTATGAATGTGGAGCATATGGCGACAGAAGACTTACAAGAGTTTGTAAGTAATCTAAATAGAGATATAACTGATGCACCTTTAGACATCGCTATTACTGGTAAGTCAGTTTTAGACATTGAAATGGTTAAAGGACTTACTGATGGAAGACTTCAAATGACCTCTTTAGGATTAGCACTTGTATTCTTAGTTTTACTTATAATGTATAGAAGCTTTATAAAGGCATTTGTGGCAATATTACCTGTTTCATTGATTGTTGGAATGTCAGGTGGTGTCATGAATATACTTAACCTTAAATACACGCCTATCACGGCAACACTTGGTGCTCTCGTTCTAGGAATGGGTACAGAAATGACTATAATGCTTTTAGAGAGATATTTAGAAGAAAGATCGAATAAGAGTAAGTCTGATGCACTATTTATTACTATGCAAAATATTGGTAAAGCGACACTTGCGTCAGGATTGACAACTGTAGGTGGTTTCAGTGTTCTAATGTTATCAAAGTTTGTAATTCTTAAAGATTTTGGATTAATGACGGTAATAAACATTTCATTAGCTCTTATAGCTACCTTTATAATATTGCCATCTTTAATATGGATACTTGATAAATACCTTGTGAAAAAACAATAAAATAACTAGGTGTTAAAATGAAGTGAAATATAAATTTGAACTCACTTATTTAACATCTAGTTTTATTAATATAAAAAAGATCTGACTTCTAAGATGATTATTAACCATCCATTGAAGTTAGATCTTTATAATTATTTATTTGCTTCTGTATTCTTGTTTAAGATTACTGGAATGATGATTGGATTTCTTTCTGTATTCTCAATAAAGTAAGGTTCTAGTGTTTCTCTTACTGTATTTTTGATTTGACTAAATGTAGTCTTTCCAGCTAACTCTTTCTTAAGTGCGTTGTGTACTAATATTTCAGCTTCTTTTAGCATTTGAGTACTTTCTTTAACGAAGACAAATCCTCTTGATAAGATATTTGGTCTTGTTAAGATTTTATTGTTTCTTGAATCAATAGATACGATTACTGAAACTAATCCATTGTCACTTAGTAAGTGACGATCCTTAAGTACTGCCGTTGAAAGTCCTGAAGCATCTGATCCATCAACGTAGATATCGTCTGCATGGATTTTATGTGTACTTCTATAAACTTTTTTATCTCTTAGTATTAATGGTTCTCCATTACTATTGATAAATACGTTCTCAGGTTTAACTCCAACTTCAGTTGCTGTTTTAGCATGAATTTTTAACATTTTGTTTTCTCCATGCATTGGCATGAAGTATTCTGGTTTAACAAGTTGTAAGAATAATTTTTGTTCTTCCTGTGAAGCATGTCCTGTCGTATGTAAGTTAGATAGTACTGACTTTGTTAATACGTTAGCTCCTGCTCTTGTTAAGCTGTTTACAATTTTGTTAACACTTTGTCCATTTCCTGGAATTGGACTTGATGAGAATGCTACTGTATCACCAGGGAATATTTTGATGTGTCTATGTGTTCCATTTGCGATTCTTGATAAGGCAGCCATTGGCTCACCTTGAGATCCGGTACATACGATACATAATTTATCTGCTGGGATATTTTTTAACTCATGTGCTTTAACAAATGATTTTTTCGGTATATTGATATGACCTAATTGTTGTCCAACGTCGACAACGTTTTCCATTGATCTTCCAAATACTGCTACTCGTCTTCCATTTGCTACTGCTGCTTCTAAAATTTGGCTAACTCTAAATACGTTTGATGCAAATGATGCAATAATTAATCTACCTTTAGTATTTTTCATTATTTCATTGATTTGCTGACCAACTTTTCTCTCACTTAATGAGAAATCTGGTATTTCTGAGTTTGTTGAATCACTTAATGCTAATGTTACGCCAGTTGATCCAATAAATGCCATTTTTTGATAATCAATATTACCTTCAACAGGTGTTAAGTCAAACTTAAAGTCGCCGGTACTAATTATCGTTCCATTTGGACTCGTTATATAAACACCATAAGCATCTGGTATTGAGTGGATTACGCTAAAGTATCCAACTCTAAAGTGTTTTGTTTTGATTTGTGAATTACCATCGAATAATTCGATATTAGCTTTATGATTTAATTTATGTTCTTCCAGTTTACGTTTAATTAAGAATGATGCAAACTTAGGTGCATAAATTTTTGGAATGTCCACTACTTTTAATAAGAATGGTATTCCTCCGATATGGTCTTCGTGACCATGTGTAATAATTAAGGCTTTGATCTTACTTTGGTTTTCAACTAGATATTGATAATCAGGAATTACATAGTTAATTCCTAGTAAGTTATCTTCCGGAAACATTACTCCTGCGTCAATTATAATTATTTCGTCATCATGTTCTATACAGTACATGTTTTTTCCTACTTCGTTTAATCCACCTAGGGCATAAACGAGTGTATCCGATCCAGATTTATAATCTGTTATCTGATTAGCTTTCTTTTGCTTTGATTTCATATTTACTCCTTATATTTCTATTGCGTTTTCGATAATTTTAAAAGGATCATTTTTATCAATGTGATCATAGAATAATATTCCTTCTAGATGATCATATTCATGTTGTAAAGCAATTGCTAAAAATCCTCTAGCTCTAATCTTTACATTCTCTTTTAAAAGGGCATCATATGCCTCTATTGTTATTCTTGCAGAACGATAGACATGACCTTCATGTTCATCCTCTACTGATAGACAACCTTCACCACTGCCTAAAAAACTCATTTGTTCTGAGTGGCTGATAATTTTTGGGTTTACTAGTGCATACTCTTCAACCATTATATCATCATCCTTTAAAGTTTCAAGTCTAACAATAAACATCCTTTTATTAACACCTACTTGTGGAGCTGCTATCCCAACGGCAGGTTTTAGTCCATATTTTTCTTGTTTTTCTTCATCGATTGAATCTCTAACGTATTTAAGCATATTATCTATAATAGTTTGGTCTTCTTTATTTAATGGTATTTCTACTTCAACATTTTCCGCTCTTAAAAGAGGATCGTTGTCGAGAACGATATCATAATATTTGTTTTTCATGTTTTATTTACCTCGTTAATATTATAAGGTAAATTATCTTAAATTACAAAGTAAATAAACCATTTTAAAGTATTTCATCATTAAATTTGGTAATATATAAGTGGAGGCGTTTATGAAAAAATTCTTAAATAATTTTGTAGTTGTTAAAGGGAGCGATAGATTCATAAATTTTGCAACGATTTCATTATCGTTACTTGGTTTAGTTATGGTCGTCTCTGCTTCTATGCAAGCCTCAGACAATAGTACTAGGGTCTTAATAATTACTACTATAAAACAAGTATTATATTTTACAATCAGTTATGGATTAATGTTCTTTTTAAGCAAAATATTTAGTTACAAACTAGCTCGTCATACAATAATGCCGATTTCACTTATTATGATTGGATTATTATTATCAACACTATTCTTCAAAGAGTTAAATGGATCCTATGCTTGGATAAGGATAGGAAGTGGATCTGCTCAGTTTACGATTCAACCTTCAGAGTTTGCTAAGGTGACATCGATAGTTCTTATAGCGATGTATCTTGGTGATGTCAGTTATAAAACACCAAGAAATGGTATTGAAATTATTAAACCAATTTTTTATATGATTTTGATTCAAGCATTTATCATTACATTTTTACAAAAGGACTTTGGTAGTGCGATCGTCTTATTAATGATTTCACTCTTTATCGCATTTATCCCTAGTCATCCAAGAATTAGAAAGTATCAAAATATTTTAATGTTTGTAACTTTCTTAGGAATCTTTTTTGCAGGTTTTATATTAAGTGATACAGGTATTGCCTTAATTGAGAAAACTGGAATATTAAAAGGGTATAAGTTAGCTCGCTTTACAGCTTACGCAAATCCCTTTGTAGATATTCAAGATACAGGCTTTCAATTGGCTAACTCACTAGTCTCATTTTCACGTGGGGGCTTATTTGGTGTAGGTTTAGGTCAGTCAGTTCAAAAATATGGTTATCTACCAGAAGCGACGACAGACTTTATACTACCTTTGATTGCTGAGGAGTTGGGCTTTGTTGGAATCATCGTAATATTTAGTATATATATAGGATTAATCTATCGACTTACTTACCATGCTTTAAAAGTTAAAGAAGAAAAAGGAAAAATGATTTTAATGGGAACAGCACTTTATTTATTTATCCACTTCTTCTTAAATGTTGGTGGTGTAAGTTTAGCAATACCATTAACTGGTGTTCCATTACTGCTTTTATCATCAGGTGGATCATCATCAATGGCAATCTTCTCAGCGATTGGAATATGTCAAAAGATAATTAGTGATAATAGAAAGATGATAGATAATGAGAATAGTTAGTGGCGAGTTTCGTTCGCGTAATTTGAAAAGTTTAAAAGGTGATAATACACGTCCGACATCAGATAAGATTAGGGCGGCAATCTTCGATAGTATTGCCTTTGATGATTATAAATATCAAACAATGTTAGATCTATTTTCTGGAAGTGGTGCGATGGGACTTGAGGCAATCTCGCGCGGCTTTAGTAAAGTTGTCTTTAATGATAATAATAAAGCTGCCATTAGAATAATAAAAGAAAACATTAATGATTTAAAAGTTAAGGATAAAACGATAGTATATGGATATGATTATAAACATACCTTAAAAATCATGGAGGATAGTGCTATTGATTTAATATTTATTGATCCACCTTACGATAAAATAGATTTAAATGAAATCTTTAAATTGATATCAGACTTAAATGTTTTAAGTGATGATGGTATTATAATAGTTGAGGGCTCAAATAAACTTGATTTAGCCAAAAATATTGAAGATTTTACTAAGTATAAAGAAAAAGATTATAAAGCTACAAGAATAATGTATTTTAAGAAGGGATGATTTAATGAAGACAGCAGTATATGCGGGGACTTTTGATCCGCCAACTTATGGACACTTAGATATAATAAAAAGGGCATCGGTTGTATTTGATGTTTTAATCGTTGCGATAATGAAAAACTCTGAGAAGCGATCTTTCTTTAGTGAAGAGGAACGCGTTAATATGTTAAAGATAATGTGTAAGGATTTAGAGAACGTTAAAATATTAGTCGGAGATGGATTAACAGTTGATCTTGCAAAAGAAAATAATGCTGACTTCTTAGTTCGTGGTATCCGTGCCATAATGGATTATGAGTATGAACTTCAAATTGCTTCAGCCAATATGGTTATTGGTGAAGATATTGAAACAGTATTCTTCTTGGCAAGACCAGAGCATTCATACTTATCATCATCTATCGTTAGATCGATTGCTGAGCATAAGGGTGATATTAGTAAGTTTATTCCTGAGTCAATAATTGAAGAAGTAATAGCTAAATATAATAATGGTAAATGAGTGATTAACTTCACTCTTTTTTATTGGATGACTCTAAATGACAGATAGAAATTATCAGTGTATAATGAATTTATAAGAATTAGCACTCAACCGTTGACAGTGCTAAACAGTTGGTGTATAATATTAGCAGTAGCAAGGTAAGAGTGCTAAAAGGGAGGTATTATGTTAACTGAAAGACAGAATTTAATCTTCAAATCGATTGTTGATGAGTTTGTTTCTACAGCAGAACCTGTTTCATCAAAAATCTTAATAGAAAAATATAATATCAACTACTCTTCAGCTACCGTTAGAAATGAAATGGTCGAATTAGAGAATATTGGTTTGATTGAAAAGACACATACTTCTAGCGGAAGGATTCCTTCAGTAGCAGGTTATCGTTACTATGTAGAATTCTTAATGGAAAAGATAGATACTTCAAAATATGAGTTAGCAATAAAAGCATTTGTTGAAAATTCATATAAAAGTGTCGAAGACGCAATTAAAAATGCCAGTGATATTATTTCACAGATGACGAATTTAACGTCGATTGTATTAGGTCCTGATGCATATGAACATCGTCTACAACACATTCAACTATTTCCAATAGATGAAAGAAGTGCTGTTGCTATATTTATTACCGACTCTGGTCATACAGAAAACCGTGTCTTTAAATTTAGCGATGATGTAACAATGAAAGATATTCAAATTAGTACAGACATTATGAATAGTCGCCTTCATGGGACAAAGATTAAAGATGTAAGTGAAAAACTTGAAAGTATTAGACCAATATTAGAAGAAGCGGTAAGTCGTCATGAAGTGATTTATAACGCATTTGCCATTGCATTCTCGAAGTTTACTAATGACAATGTTTATTTTAGTGGAGAAACTAATATAATCAATCAACCAGATTTTGTTGATCTCGACCGCATTAAGCAGTTAATGCTAATGTTACAAGATCATCAATTGTGGAGGAATGTTAGTAGAGGAGAAGCTGATGTTTATCTAGAGAGATCGGATAAAGCACAGTTGTCTTGGATTGAAGACTTGGTTGTAGTTTCAACTAACTTAAGAATTTCAAATAATGAGTCAGCTAAAATATTATTAGTCGGACCCTCAAGAATGGATTATGAAAGAATTATATCCTTAATTGAAGTTTTAAGTGATAGTTTAGAAATGGTTTTTATTGAAGGAGGTAAAGATGAAGAAGAAAGTTGAAGAAAATTTAGAGGAAGAAATCTTGAGTGAGGAGACTCTAGAAGATACTGTTGAAGAGGCAGTAGATGAAATTGCAGTGTTAGAAGAAGAAATTGCAAACTTAAAATTAGCTTTAGAAAATGAACACAATAGTTTTTTAAAGGCACATGCAGATTCGGAAAATACAAAACGTCGTTTAACAAACGATTTTAATCAAAAAGATAAATATAAAATTCAAAGCTTTGCATTAAGTTTATTACCAGCAATAGACAATATGGAAAAAGTCTTAGCTGATGATAATGAAGATAATAGTTCATTAAAAGAAGCAATTGAGATGATTTATCGTCAATTAATGAATAGCTTAGAGAGTGAAGGAGTTACAGTGATTGAAACAAAAGATCAAGCATTTGATCCAATGGTACATCACGCAGTTATGTTGGATAGTGTAGAAGGTGTAGAATCTGACATGATATTAGAAGAGTTACAAAAAGGATATATGTTAAAAGACCGCGTACTTAGAGCAAGTATGGTAAAGGTTAGTAAATAGAAAGAAAAGGAGAAATATTATATGAGTAAAATTATCGGAATCGACTTAGGAACAACAAACTCTGCAGTAGCAGTAATGGAAGGTAATAACCCACACGTTATTACAAACCCTGAAGGACAAAGAACAACACCTTCAGTAGTAGCATTTAAAGAAGGAGAAAGAATTGTCGGAGATGCAGCGAAACGACAAGTAATCACTAACAAAAATACTGCATCATCAGTTAAAAGATTAATTGGTACAAATGAAAAAGTACACTTAGAAGGAAAAGACTTCTCATCTGAAGAAGTATCAGCAATGATCTTACAATATTTAAAATCATATGCAGAAGACTACTTAGGAGAAAAAGTTACTAAAGCAGTTATTACTGTACCAGCATACTTCAATGATGCTCAAAGACAAGCAACTAAAGATGCGGGAGTTATCGCAGGACTTGAAGTTGAAAGAATCATTAACGAACCAACAGCGGCAGCACTTGCATTTGGTTTAGATCAATTAGATAAAGAACAAAATGTTCTAGTATTTGACTTAGGTGGAGGTACATTTGACGTATCAATCCTAGATCTTGCTGATGGAACATTTGAAGTACTATCAACATCTGGTGATAACTCACTAGGTGGAGATGACTTTGACAACAAAATTGTTGAATGGTTACTAAAAGAAATTAAATCAGTACATGGAGTAGATTTAAAAACAGACTACATGGCAATGCAAAGATTAGCTGAAGCAGCTGAAGCAGCGAAAAAAGAATTATCAAGTAAAACACAAACTGATATCTTATTACCATACCTATCAGTAAATGAAAATGGACCAATCAACTTCGAAATTACACTAACAAGAGCTAACTTCGATAAGATGACTAAATCATTAGTTGAAAGAACAATTGGACCAGTTAAACAAGCATTAGCAGACTCAGGATTAAGTAAAAATGAAATTCATGAAGTACTACTAGTTGGTGGTTCAACAAGAATTCCAGCAGTTAGAGAAGCTGTTATGAAAGAACTTGGAAAAGAACCAAACCACTCAGTTAACCCTGACGAAGTAGTTGCGATGGGTGCAGCAATTCAAGCTGGAGTATTATCAGGAGATGTTACTGATGTATTACTATTAGACGTTACACCACTTTCACTAGGTATTGAAACTATGGGTGGAGTTATGACTAAATTAATTGATAGAAATACAACTATCCCAACATCTAAATCACAAATCTTCTCAACAGCAGAAGATAACCAACCTGCAGTTGATATTCACGTATTACAAGGTGAAAGATCAATGGCAAGTGATAATAAAACATTAGGTAACTTTAAACTTGATGGTATTGCACCTGCAAGACGTGGTATGCCACAAATTGAAGTAACATTCGATATTGATGTTAACGGTATTGTTCACGTATCAGCAACTGATAAAGGAACTAACAAAAAACAATCAATCACAATTTCAAACTCAAGTGGTTTAAGTGAAGAAGAAATTGAACAAATGGTAAAAGATGCTGAAGAAAATAAAGAAGCAGATGAGAAACGTCGTAAAGAAATTGAACTAAAACATAAATCAGAACAATTTATTAACCAAATCGATGAAACATTAAATAATGAAGAAGCTAAAGTTTCAGACGAAGAAAAAGAAGAAGTAACTAAACTTCGTGATGAATTACAAGAAGCTTTAGATAATGAAGACTTTGATGTTCTAGAAGAAAAACTATCTGCATTAGAAGCAGCAGCTCAAGCAATGGGTGAAGCAATGTATGCAGCTCAAGCTGAAGAAGCAGCAAACCAAGAAGAAGTACAAGCTGACGATGATATCGTAGATGCTGACTTTACAGAAAAAGAATAATAAATTGACTGAAATAACACAAACTCTTAATGGGTTTGTGTTATCTAAATTATGGAGGTAGATGAAATGGCAGATAAAAGAGATTATTATGACGTCTTAGGAATAGATAAAAATGCTGATGCTAACCAGATAAAAAGAGCTTATCGTAAGTTAGCAAAAAAGTATCACCCAGATATGAATAAAGCGGATGATGCTGAAGCAAAGTTTAAAGAAGTACAAGAAGCATATGAAGTATTAAGTGATGAAAGCAAACGTGCAACTTATGATCAATTTGGACATGCTGGTATGAATCAACAAGGATTCTCTCAAGCTGACTTTGGCGGATTTGAAGATATCTTTGGATCATTCTTTGGCGGTGGTGGCGGCGGCTTTGGAGGCTTTGGAGGCTTTAATCAAAGTCGAAGACCAAGTGGCCCAACACGTGGACAAGATCGTTTTATGCGTATGCAAGTTGACTTTATGGACGCAATCTTTGGTAAAACAGAAAGTATTAATTTAACAGTAGATGAAGTATGTGATAAGTGTAATGGTAGTGGAGCTAATAGTCCATCAGACATTAAAACTTGTCATACATGTAATGGACGCGGAAGTGTTGTAAGAGAACAACATACTCCATTTGGAATTATTCAAAATCAAACAACATGTCCAACATGTCAAGGTAGTGGTGAAGAAATTACTGTTGAATGTACTAAATGTTCAGGCTTAGGCTATGAAACAAAAAGAGTAAAAGTAGATATTAAAGTTCCTGCTGGAATCAACACTGGCCAACAATTAAGAGTTGAAGGCAAAGGAGAACGCGGAACTAAAGGTGGACCAAACGGAGATCTTTACATTGAAATTTTAGTTAATAACCATAAAAACTTTATTAGAGATGGTAAAAACATTAAACTTGAAATTCCAATCTCAGCAGTAGATGCAACACTTGGAGCTGATGTAGATGTACCAACAGTATATGGTGATGTTGAATTACATATTCCAGAAGGAACACAAGATGGGGCATTACTAAGATTAAGAGGCAAAGGTGTTAAAGATCTAAGAGGTGGAACACCTGGAGATCAAATAGTTTCCGTTAAAGTAGAAATTGATAAAAAATTAAGTGATAAAGAGCGTGCTCTTTACAAACAACTTAAGGAATTAGAAAAAACAGAAAAGAAATCAGTGTTTGAGCGATTTAGAAAATCACTATAAGTAAACAGGAGGACTTTATGATTTATAAAATGTATGTAGGTGGATATTCAAGCGAAGTAGGTAGTATTTATGAAGTACATTTTAATTCAGTATCAAATGATTTAAAAATTGTATCGATTAATGATGAGAGTTTAAATCCGATTCATATATTAAATAAAGATAATATTTTATTTAGTGCAAATGAGATTGAAGAAGTCGCAAGAGTGTCCAGTTTTAGAATAAATGATGACGGTAGTTTAAAATTAATCAATCGTCTTGATGGTGAAGGTAATGGAACATGTGATATTACAGTAAGTGATGATGTTCTTTATGCCGCAAATTATGGCTCGGGAAATATCTTCTCAACAGTTTTTGAAGAAGATGGAACTTTGAGTGAAATAATGAGTAATATTAACCATAGTGAGGATGAGCCAAGAGCTCACTCAACTATATTAAGTAAAGATAAAAAATACTTATATGAAGCAAATTTAGGTTTAGATAAGATATTTATATATGAGGTATATCCTGAAGGGATAATAACCGTATCCAAAACGATGGAATTTATTGAACTTGAGCATTTTGAAGGACCAAGACATATGAGCATTAGTGGTGATGGAAAATACTTATATATTATAAGTGAGTATGGCAATACGGTATACTCATATGAAATTGATAAGAGTAATGGAAATTTAAGTTTTATAGAGAAATTACTTTTAGTAGATGAAGTTGAAAGTTATGGTGCTGATATTCACTTTAGTAAAGATGATAAATTTCTTTATGCAAGTTTAAGAGGACCAGATTTAATAACGCAAATAAGTTTAGATAAAGGACATATGGAAGTAGTAGATATGTTTGATAGTGGAGGAAGTTGGCCACGTAGTTTTAAAATTAGTGATGATAATGAATATATGTTTGTAGCAAACCAAAAATCAAATTCACTAACTGTATTAAAGATTGATCAAAATGAAGGATCACTTAGTAAGGTGATTAGCGAAATTGAAATCTTTAGACCAACTTCAATTGTGATTTATTAATAGATAGGAGGTATTAATATGAATCCAGAGAAAATGAGTGAAAGACTACAGCTAATAATCAATAGAGCTGTGGAAATTGTAACGAGCAATAGAAACTCGAGTGTCGAAGTAGCCCACATGGTTTTAGCAATATTAGAAGATGATGTATCAGAGGCGTTTCTTAGAAAGGCTAATATTAATACATCAGCCTTAATTAATATTAGTAATCAAGCCATAAGTAAGTTAAGTCAAAGTGACTCAAACTCAATGCCACAATTTAGTCGTCAAGTTTATGATGCCCTAAATAATGCGCAAAAATGGGCACTAAGTATTGGTGATACTTATGTATCAGTGACACCGGTATTAATTGAGTTACTATTTACTAATGATACTGTTAGTAAACAATATCAAAGTGAAATTGGCTTAAGTAAAGAGGAACTGCAAAAAATAGAATTAGATTTAAGAAATGGTAAAACAATTACAAGCGCAACAGATGAACTAAATTTAGATGCCTTAAATAAATATGGTCGTGACTTAGTATTAGAAGTTGAAGAAGGTAAAATTGACCCAATTATTGGTAGAGATGAAGAAATCCGCCGTGTTGTACAAATACTTTCAAGAAAAACTAAAAATAATCCAATCTTAATTGGTGATCCTGGTGTTGGTAAAACGGCAATCGCTGAAGGATTAGCTTGGCGTATTATGAACAATGATGTACCAATAACCCTAAAAAATAAAAAATTAATTGAACTTGATATGGGCTCACTAATTGCGGGAGCTAAGTATCGAGGCGAATTTGAAGAGCGATTAAAAGCAGTACTAGATGAAGTTAAAGCTGCGGATGGACAAATAATCTTATTCGTTGATGAAATTCATAATGTTGTTGGTGCTGGTGGTGGCGAAGGAAGTATGGATGCTGCTAACCTCTTAAAACCAATGTTAGCACGTGGTGATCTACGTATGATTGGTGCGACAACATTTGATGAGTATCGTAAGTATATTGAAAAAGATGCTGCACTTGAACGAAGATTTCAAAAAATTATTGTAAGTGAGCCAACGATTGATGATACGATTTCAATATTAAGAGGACTAAAAGATCGTTTTGAATCTCACCACGGTGTTCAAATACTAGATAGTGCAATTACAGCCGCAGCTAAATTATCTGATCGCTATATTACTGATAGATTTCTACCAGATAAAGCAATCGACTTAATCGATGAGGCGAGTGCATCAATAAGAGTTGATATGGACTCAATGCCACAAGAGTTAGATGAAATGCATCGTAAAATTATGCAGTTAGAGATTGAAGAAGCTGCCCTTGAAAATGAAGATACAAAAGATGCAAAAAAACGTCTAGAAACTTTAAGATTAGAATTAAAAGTAATCAAAGAAGAATATGAGATTGAGATTGCGAAATGGAATCAAGAAAAAGAAATCCTAGATAAGAGTAAAACTGCCAAAGAAGATTTAGAGATGGCACGTCTGGAACTTTCCAAAGCGCAAAATGAAACGAGATATCAGGATGCTGCTCGTCTTCAATATGAAACAATTCCTCAATTAGAGAAATTAATTGAAGATACACAAAATGAAGCTCGCTTTGATATTATTAAAGAGATTGTTGATGAAGACTTAATCGCTGAGATTATTTCTAAATGGACACATATCGATATTGCAAAACTTGAAGAAAGTGAAAAAGATAAACTACTTAACCTTGATAATTTCTTAAGAGAAAGAGTTAAAGGTCAAGATGTAGCTTTAGAGCTTGTAAGTGATGCAATCTTAAGATCAAAAGCAAACATTCAAGATATTAATCGTCCGATTGGATCATTTATGTTCTTAGGACCAACAGGTGTTGGTAAAACTGAGGTTGCTAAAGCCTTAGCTGAACAACTATTTGATAGTGATCAAAATATTATTCGTATTGATATGAGTGAGTATATGGAAAAACATACAGTCTCTCGTTTAATTGGAGCGCCACCAGGATATATTGGTTATGATGAAGGTGGACAATTAAGTGAAGCTGTTCGAAATAAACCATATTCAATTGTATTACTAGATGAAATTGAAAAAGCTCACCCTGATGTTTTAAATATCTTACTGCAAATACTAGATGATGGTCATGTTACTGATAATAAAGGTGTTAGGGTAGATTTTAAAAATACTATCTTAATAATGACTAGTAATCTTGCAAGTGAGTATGCTTTTGAAAAAGATCAAGAGTATAAAAAAGTTAAATATGATGAAACACTAAGAAATCATTTCAAACCAGAGTTTATAAATAGAATTGATGAAGTTATTATCTTTAATCCATTAGATGAGAAAGTAATTAAACAAATTGCCTTTAAATTTATTGCTGAACTTAATGGACGTCTACAATCACAAAACCTTACTTTAGAGGTTAGTGATGAGGCTATGGATAAAATGGCTGATGAAGGCTATGATCAACATTATGGTGCAAGACCATTAAAACGTTATATTCAAAAATATGTTGAAACACCATTAGCTAAAAAAATATTATCTGAAGATTTAATTGATGGTAGTGTCTTATATCTAGATGTTGTCGATGGTAACTTTGAAATAAGTAATATAACACTTAATTAGAAAAGCCCTCCGGGGCTTTTTTAAAATGTATATGATAAAATAAATGATATAATGTTATAAAGATTATTATGGATGCATGTAATTTTTAATAGAGAGAGGGTATAGATGGGTATATTAATAGATAAATTTAAAGAGGTTTCGTCTTCTGTTTTGCCAATAATAGCAATAGTATTAGTCTTGGCATTTACGATCGTTCCACTAGAAACGGATATGTTAATTAAGTTTTTAGTTTGTGGGGCAATCATTATTGTCGGATTGGGACTGTTTTTAGTTGGTACTGAAACAGGAGTTTACAAAATGGGAGAAGTAATGGGTGAAAATGCAGTTAGTGCAAATAATAGACTTTTAGTATTCTTACTAGGCGTATTATTTGGGTTTGTGATTTCAATTGCTGAGGCTGATCTACTAATATTAGCAAATCAGGTTTCCGCAGTTACTAATGGATTATTATCACCATTTCTTATAGTTGGAGTAGTCTCACTTGGAGTTGGGATTATGATTGGATTTGGATTCTTAAGAATTTTATTAGATAAGAGTATGGGTAATATGTTTATTATCTTTTACTTAATTATCTTTGGTTTATTTTTCTTTGTTTCTGAAGAGTTTCAAGCTATTTCATTTGACGCTTCAGGAGCAACTACAGGGGCAATGACAACACCGTTTATTTTGGCTTTAGGTATGGGAGTATCAAGAATGAAGTCAAGTAATCGTCGTGAAGAAGATAGTTTCGGTTTAGTTGGAGCAGCAAGTGCTGGAGCAATTTGGCCAGTAATGCTAATGAGTTTAATTATGGGACTTAGTAATCTAACGGGATCAACTGATGCCTTTGAACCACAGGTTGGAATCATCGCACCAATAGTTAGTGTATTCCCAAGTTTATTTATCGAGTCCTTGCTTGCGATAACACCAATAATGACTTTGTTTATTTTGTTTAATTTCACATGGTTTAAAATATCTAAGAAAGATTTAAGAACGATTCTTATTGGTATGCTAATTGCCTTCATTGGTTTGGTATTATTCTTAGTAGGAGTTAATGCTGGTTTTATGGATATTGCTCGAGTAGTTGGTGTCACACTTGCAGAAAATGAGCATAATAAGATTTTACTTCCTATCGTTGGATTTGTTATCGGTATGGTCGTTGTACTTGCAGAGCCTGCAGTTTATGTACTATCAACACAGGTTGAAGATGTAACAGCGGGATCAATACCACGTAAATTAATCTTAGGTACACTTTCAATTGGAGTGGCTTTTGCGGTTAGTATATCAATGGTTAAGATCATATTTGAAGGTGTAAAACTATGGATGTTTTTAGTGCCAGGCTTTATGATTTCATTATACCTAAGTAAGAAGATACCACCAATATTTGTTGGGATTGCCTTTGACTCAGGTGGAGTAGCGTCAGGACCAATGACGGCGACATTTGTATTAGCGCTAATGCAAGGAGTAGCAAGTGCGATTCCACATGCTGATGTCTTGGTTGATGGCTTTGGAGTTATTGCGATGGTTGCAATGATGCCGATCTTAAGTATTAGTATTCTTGGAGTAATATATCAAATTAAATCGAGAAAAGAGGGCGTTTAATGTTTGAAAACAGTGTAATTGTATCAGTCTTAAAAAGAGGTAAAGCTAGTAAGGTTTTACACACTCTTAAAAATAATGGTGTAACGGGTGGTACTATTGTCTATGGTGATGGTACAGCTTCAAATGAGTTTCTAAAGTTAATCGACTATGATCACATTCACAAAGAGATTTTATTCTCAGTAATTAAAAGAAGTGATGAAGAGCGATTGTTAGATGTTTTAGCTAAAAAATATAATTTTGAAAAGAAAAATAATGGGATACTCTTTATTATTCCCCTAAAGGAAGTAATAAGTAATAAGAGTCGCTCAAAGAGAGTAGATACTAAGGAGAGTAATGATATGGATTATGAAGTGATTTTTGTTGTAGTTGATAATCATCGTGGTGAAGAAGTTGTTGAGATTGCTAATAAGTATGGATCTAAAGGAGCTACGATTATTCATGGACGTGGATCTGGTATTCATGAAAAAGGAAGTGTCTTCAATATAACTATTGAACCTGAAAAAGAAGTCGTTATGCTTTTAGTTAAAGCTGAAATGCATAATCAAATTATTGATGGACTAAGTGCTGACTTAAATATTGATGAACCTGGAAATGGTATTATCTTTAGTGCGGCAGTATCTGAAGCAATTGGCTTAGTGGAGTAAAATAATGGATGATCACAAAATATTAGCTGAGGCGAGAAAAACAATTGAACATATAAAAGCGACTCAAGACTCACTTGATGAGTACTTAAGTCGTCTTGAAGTTGTCGTTACTGCCTTAGAAAATGAATTAAGAGCTGATCATAAAATAAGTAAGGCCGAGATAGAAGAAATTAATAAATTTCTTGATGTAAGAGATGTAGAAATAAAGGATAAAAAAGTTAAACGAAAGTTTAAGTTTAATATTAGTTTATTTCTAAGTATTATTCTCTTTATCTTCACATTAGGTTTACAGTACATTAGTTTACAAAAATCAATTACAATCCAAGATAAGACTTACTTTATTTATAAACAAGTTAATATGGAGCCAAGTATCAAATCAAACTCACTAGTTAGTGTTAATAATGAAGACTATAGTAAAGTTGATAAGATTGCTTATTATACAAAACATAATATTATCCGTATTAAAGAAGTTGATAAGGTGGAAGGCGAGACTATTACATTAGTTAGTAGTGAGTCAGCTGTTAAGTCATATGAAGATATCAATAAGTCATCAGTAATCGGTAAGGTTGAAAAATCTAATCTTAAGTATGGAAATACACTTGTGACATTATTTAAATACTTAATAGTTTTCTATCTTGTTAGTGTTATTTTATTTATCGTTGGATTAGTATTTAACTAAGCAAAAAAGTTTAAACGTGTAAAATTAAAAGAATACTTCTATTGATTCATTGAAAAATGAAAAGGTGGAAGTATTTTTAAATTAAGAGAATTAGATTAAAAAAACTCTAAGCTGTATAGTACAGTTTAAAGTTTTTACAGTTAAATGATTAGATATAATTTATCTCAATACCGCCTAATTGAATCGTACCGTTAAGATAGACGCGGTAGGGGCTACTTGTATCAGAAGCTGGTTTATGACCGTAATCAACGCCCGCCAGGCTTGTATTAAGATTGTCGATAATGTTCCATTCTTTTGGAAAGTAAAGTTCGACAGCTCCTAGTTGACAGTCAATATTAATCGTTAAATCATTGTTTAAATTACGTTCTTGAAAGTAAATTGATGTTCCTGCGAATTGATTCTCAATATCAATAAGTTCTAAGTTTGGTGAATAGATGTAACGTGTATCACCAGAGAATTGAGTTTTAATATGCATATATGTTTCATCGCTATACTCTTCACTAATTATCTTTTTTTTTGATTTAAAGTCAGTATTTGTATAAGTGTAAGATCTTTGGAAAGTCATTGATTTCTTTTTACCAAATAATAATGATAAACCAAATCCAAGGGCAGTTGCTATTAAAAATAGATCCATACCACTTAGTGGTCTTACAAGATAGTATTCAAGTAAGTAAACGTGTAGTGCGTATGCTAGTGAATAAGATCCAATGAAGAAACTTCTTCTAAGTAGTGAATATATTCCATATAAAGTAAATAATGATATTAAACTTATTGAGACCCATAGTCCATTAAAGCTAGTTAAGCTTGTAATTAGTGTTACTAGGGCAATTGTTACAAAGACAATTCCAAAGAACACTTGTGAGTTTTTTCTATTTTTCATTTTATTATCCTCTTTTCTAATTCTTCTTTTAAGATAGGTAAGTATTTTCTTGATACTTCAACTTCTTTTAAACTATTTAAGAAGTTTATTGTTGATGATGAGCCAAAGTTTCTTTTTATTGAAGCAATATAGTCTAAGTTAGCGATCGTTGATTTTGATATTCTAACAAAGTCATCATTTAAGATTTCTTCTAATTCATATAATCGATAATCAGATTTATAGGCATCAGATTTTGTATGTGCAAAGACATAACTGTCATATGTTTCAAAGAAGAGTATTTCACTTACCTTAATAAAATACTCGGTGTCACCCTTATAAAGCTTTAAAGGAGAACTCTTGACACTTTCACTTAAAAGAAATACTTGTAAACTATTTATTAGCTCACTCTTGGCATTGTGGATAATGATTATTTCATCATCGTTTAAATCTTTATCCCTTTTTATACTAAAGTCCATAAGTCCTCCCTTCATTAATATCTTAAACTTAATAGATAATAAAACAATAATAAACTTGTAAGTGGTAGATATTACTTACTAAGATGCAATTATTTTTTACTGAAGTAATTTATCTCTTCGAGACTATTACGATAAACAATATGTACGTGTAAATGATCGACTACTTGATTAGCTTCACTATTATTGTTAATAATAATGTTAAAGCCTTTAGCATGGCCTTCATTTACATAAGTACTTGCTAAATTTTTAGCGACAATCATTACTTTACTTAAATCATCATTGCTTACATCAATTAGATTTTTAGCATGATTTTTTGGTATTACTAAAGTATGGTTATGAGTGATTGGATGTAAATCTTTAATTGCGATAACATCCTCATCCTCATAGATTATTTCTGATGGTATTTCTTTATTTATAATTTTACAAAATATACACATAATATCCCTCCTAATAGTATTATATCAAAGTCTAATAAGGAAATAAAAAAAGGAGACAAAGTCTCCTAATATATTAATTACCTTTATTTTGGAATGGATTATTTTCGTTGAATAATTCATTGACTCTAGAGTCGTGAATTTCAAAGTTTCCAAGTTTTGCATAATGTAAATACATTTCATTAGTAATTACTTTAGCAATATCTTCATTATCAACTATTGATGTAATAACAGCTTCTAAGTCAGTTTCTAAATTAATATCTTCAAGATATAGAACAACAAACTCTGCGTTGTTCATTATTACTTCTTCAACTAAACCTTTTTTGTTTTCTTTTAAATGATTGTTTAAGAATGAATCTGTTTCTCTTCCTGATACATAGTTTTCAACAACTACTTTACCAGCAGCTTCTTTTTTATCATCTGCTGCATATTTCTCAGCGATTTCTTTGAAGTTTTCATCAGTAATCTCTTCTAAGTCTTGTAATGATTTTAAAGCTTCTTCAGCTTCTGCTTTACTACTTGTTCTTACTAGTTTAACTTTTTTAGTATATAAGTCTTTTGTGATGTTTTCTAAGTTTTCTGCTACATACATATTAAATAGTTTGTCGATTTTAATACTTTTTAATACATAGTTTCTAAAGTAATCTTCTTCATCTTTGAATCCTTGTGATTTAACTAATAGTTCGAATTGATCTTTTAGAGTCTCTTTTGTTTTCTCTAAAGTTTCTTCAGCTTTCTTAGTATCTGCTTCATCTAAAGTTACTAACTTGTCGATTTCCATATCTACTAATTTTGCGCTTATTAAGTTAACTCCGTATTTTAATTTAATGAAGTTGTACACATCACCTTTAGTAATTGTTACATCATTAATTTCTGCGAATACTTCATCACTATTTTCTACTTGAGTAACTGCACTTGAACTACATGCTGTTAAGAATAGTAATGATGCTAATAATACTGTTAATAATTTAATTGATCTTTTCATTATTATTCTTCCTCTCCTGTATAGTGTTTTTTAATAGCTTTATTTAATTCTTCATTGCTTCCGAATTTTAAATCTTGTTTAACGATTTGGTCCCAAGTAATATCTAATCTTAATTTAGGGTTTTCTTGGAATAGAGCGTTAATGATTGAGTAGTTATTTAATTCTAAGAACTCATCATATGTTGACGCATCGATTTTAATGATGTGGTATCCATATTCAGTTTTAATCCATTCTGATGTTTCATTAGTTTTAATTGTATAAACTGCATCTCTAAACTCAGGTACGAATTTTTCATTAGATTCTTTAGTTACAAGTCCTAAGGATCCACCTTGTTCTCTTGATCCATCATCTGAATATTGTGATGCGATATCTGAGAATACTGCACCATCTTTAGCTAATTCTTCTTTAACTTTATCTAGTTTTTCTTGTTCAGCTTCAGTTGGGTTATCTGGATCTGCCATCTTAACTAAGATATGACTTACAAGTCTTGGGTCATTTTCTTTCATATAAGGTTCATAAACTTCTTTATGTTCACTTATATAGTTTGTTTCAACTTTTGATCTAATTTGAATAATTTTGAAGTAGTCTAATAAACCAGCTTCACCACTCTTGCTTACATAACCTTCTTGAATTAGTAGACTGTCTAAGACATTTTTCCAATCTTCTCCAACTTGAGTTTTTAAACCTAAGACGAATTGATCAGTATCTGCAATAGCATCGCTCTCCATTGCTTTATCTAATTCTAATGCGTTACGGTAAACTTCAACTTCTAGTATCGGTAAGATAACTCCGATATCTACTCCGTTATATACATCGCTGTATAAATCATCTGCAGTGTAATTATTTCCATCATATGAGAATAAAACACTTTGGCCGTCATCATTCTTAACTGCCTTTACGTTTTTTGTTAGTGAGTCACTAATGAAGAATATTAATCCTGCTGTTAAGAATAAAGTAATTAAACCAGCAAACCAATATTTTTTCAGTATTTCTTTATAATCCATATTATTATTTCCTCCTAAATATGCTTACTTATTATATTCTATTATTATAGATAAATCAATTAAACAAGCCTTTTTGCAATCGACAATGAAACTATTATAAATTAATAATTATGTTAGTCTGATGTTATTATTAAGTTAATAAATATCTTTTTGAAATAAAGCTTGAAAATATCCTTATCTAATATAAAGAACTTAAAATTACATTATGGCAAGAGATGTTTTCTTAAATAGTAATTTAGATAGTAATTGATTATTATGCTTGTTAATATGGTATAATATATGACGATTACAATGAAAGGTTTGGTACAAATGTCAAAATTAGTTATTGAAAATTTACACGTCGAAATAGACGGGAAAGAAATATTAAAAGGGGTAGATTTAACAGTTGATTCAAATCAAGTTCATGCACTTATGGGACCTAATGGTCACGGTAAGTCAACATTGCTTGCTGCAATCATGGGACACCCTCGTTACACTGTTACAAAAGGTAGTATTACTATCGATGGAGAAGATGTTTTAGAAATGGAAACATCTGACAGATCAAAAGCTGGTTTATTCTTAGGAATGCAATATCCACAAGAAGTTCCAGGAGTATTAAATAGTGATTTCTTACGTGCTGCAATCAATGCTCACAGAGAAACTCCAATTGATTTATTTAAATTTATTAAAGAAATGGACAAACATACTGCTGAATTAGAAATGAATCCTGATTTAGCTCATAGATACTTAAACGAAGGTTTCTCAGGTGGAGAGAAAAAACGTAACGAAATTATGCAAATGCGTTTATTAAATCCTAAATTCGCTTTATTAGATGAGATTGACTCAGGTTTAGATATCGATGCTCTAAGAGTTGTTGGTAATACTTTAAATAAGGCAATTGAAGAAACAAATGTTGGTCTATTAGTTATTTCTCACTATGGTAGATTCTATGACTTAGTTCAACCAACTCACGTTAACGTATTAATCAATGGAAAAATCGTTAAGAGTGGAGATAAAGCATTAGCAGATCGTATTGACTCTGACGGATATGAGTGGATTGCTGATGAATTAGGTATCACAATACTAGAAGAAAAAGCTGAAGAAAAAGAAGTAATCCTATTAGAGAGTTGTGCAGTAGGGGATAAACGAAATGCTTAATGAAAGTTTAATCGTTAGTGAACTATCAAATCGTAATCTAACTATAAACGAAGATAAAGCAGTTAAGATTAATTTTGATGAAAGTGGATTGTTATTTTTTAACATTAGTGATGCGCAAAATCTAGATTTTGACATATCAATAGCAGAAAATGTTAATGCACGAATCATTTACTGGAATGAAGGAAATAACAATATAGAAGTTAATGAAAAATATGCGGTTGCTAATGATGCATATTTAAACTTAATTTATGGAGAACTAAGTAGTGGTAACTTACTACGTAATACTGTTGTTGATTTAAGTCGTGGAAGTGAAGTATTAGTTGATGGGGCAAGTGTTACATCAAGTAATAAGAGTCAAACTATTACGGCAAACCATAATGGGACATATACAACAAGTAACTTAAATAGTTATGGAATTGTTAGTGAAGGTGGAAAATTCTTCCTAGACGTTATTGGTCACATTAAAGAAAAAGCAGTAGGAGCTAAAGCTCACCAAGATTCTAAAATCTTAACATTAAGTGATAAGCAAAGTACTAAGGTTATTCCTCGATTATTAATTTATGAAAATGATGTTGAGGCAAGTCATGCTGCAACAGTAGGACAGATTGATGAAAATCAAATGTACTACCTACAATCACGTGGACTAAGCGAGATGGAGTCAATGGCTCTATTAATGGGTGGATACTTAATGCCAATCGCAAGTAAGATTGAAGATGAGGAATTAAGTGAACATGTCAAAGAATTAATTGCTAGTAAGGTCGATGAAATATGTTCAGTCAGCAAAGAGTAAAAGAAATTAGATCTGATTTTCCAATGTTTAAAAATAATGATGCCATCTATCTAGATAGTGCGGCAACAACATTTAAACCACAAAGCGTTATTGATACGGTAGTTAATTACTATACACATCAATCATACAATGTTGGAAGATCTGATTACTTAGCGGCTTTTAATGTTGAAGCTGAAGTTAATAAAGTAAGAGCTAAGGTTGCCAAGTTTATTAACGCCGACAGCGATGAAATAATTTTTACTTCAGGTGCAACAGCATCTCTTAACTTAGTTGCTTTCTCATATGGTATTGAAAACTTAGTTGAAGATGATGTTATCTTAACGACTATGAGTGAGCATGCTAGTAATATCTTGCCATGGTTTAAAGTAGCGGATATGACTAAGGCTAAAATTGAATATGTTGATCTTGATAAAGATAATAAAGTTAGTATTGAAGCATTTAGAGCTGCAATGCATTCAAAAGTTAAAATTGTTAGTATTGCCGCAATTTCAAATGTCTTAGGAATTAGTGTTCCTATTAAAGAGATAGTTGAGATCGCACATGAGTTTAATGCAATTGTCGTTTGTGATGGAGCACAATCAGTTCCCCATATGTTGACAGATGTTAAGGATTCAAATGTTGATTTTCTAGCCTTCTCAGGCCATAAGATGTTAGCACCAACAGGAGTTGGTGTCTTATATGGAAAAGCTGAACTATTAAAAGATATGCCAGCCTTTTTCCAAGGTGGCGGCAGTAATGCTAGATATTCAGATGCTGGTGTTATTTCTTATAAGAAGGCACCTGCTAAGTTTGAAAATGGTACTATGCCAATTGAGTCGATCTTAGGACTTGGAGCTGCAATAGATTATATTAATGATTTAAACTTTGAAGCTATTATTTCCTATGAAAAAGACTTAGCTCAATATTTATTAAGTGAGATGTTAAAACTTGATAATGTTGAAGTTTATAATCCAAAGAGTGAGAGTGGAATTGTTTCCTTTAATGTTAAAGGTATTTTCTCACAAGATGTATCAACTTACTTAGATACACAAAAAGTTCAAGTAAGATCTGGTCATCACTGCTCAAAAATATTTAACCAAGTAATTGGTGCGAATGATACAGTACGAGCAAGTATTTACTTCTATAATACTTATGAAGAAGTTGATAAGTTTATTGAAGTTTTAAAAACTACAACAATTGAAAAATGTATCAATTTATTCGTTTGAAAGGAAAGATAAAATGAGTGAATTACTAAAAGATCCAATGATCGTTAGACAATTAATTATGGATCACTATGAATATCCAAGAAATCATGAACTACTAAGTAGTGGAGACTATTTTGAGGAGCATATGGATAGTGAATCTTGTATTGATGATATAAAAGTTCAGATGATTGTAGAAGATAATATTATTAAAGATGTTAGATTTGATGGTATTGCTTGTACTATATCAACGGCATCAACATCAATTATGACGGAACTGTTAAAAGGTAAAACTGTTGAAGAGGCAGAAATAATTGTTAATGAATATAATAAAATGATTTTTGAACATGAATATGATGAAGAAATATTAGAGAGCGCAGTTATCTTCTCAAATGTATCAAAACAAGCAAATAGAATTAAATGCGCAACAATTGGCTGGGATGCTGCCCAATTGATAATAGATGAAAGTAGGAATAAAGATGAGTAGTCATGATGAAAAACTATTACCACAAGGTGATTATAAATATGGATTCCAAGATAAGGATGTTTCAGTATACCGTACTAATCGTGGACTAAGTGAAGCTGTAGTTCGTGAGATATCTGAAATTAAGGGTGAACCAGAATGGATGTTAGAGTTTAGACTTAAAGCTTTAAAACATTTCCAAGACTCACCACTTCAAAACTGGGGACCGAGTTTAGAGCACGTTGACTTTGATGATTACACTTACTATGTAAGACCAAGTGATCGTGTTGAAAAGAGTTGGGATGATGTACCTGAAACAATTAAGGAAACATTTGAAAAATTAGGAATACCAGAGGATGAGCGTGAGTTCTTAGCTGGTGTTGCGACACAATATGATTCAGAAGTTGTTTACAGCAGTATGTTAAAAGAAGTTGAAGATAAAGGTGTTATCTTCTTAGATACAGATACAGCATTAAAAGAGCACCCTGAGTTATTTAAAAAATATTTTGACTCAGTAGTACCATTTGATGACAATAAATTTTCGGCACTTAATGGTGCGGTATGGTCAGGTGGATCATTTATCTATATCCCACCACATACTAAATTAGATAAACCACTACAGTCTTACTTTAGAATTAATAGTGAGCGTATGGGACAGTTTGAAAGAACTTTAATTATTGTTGATGAAGGAGCAGATGTCCACTATGTAGAAGGATGTACAGCACCAATTTATGCGACAGACTCACTACATGCGGCAGTTGTTGAAATTGTTGTACTTGAAGGTGGTAAATGTCGTTATTCAACAGTTCAAAACTGGTCAAGTAATATTTTAAACTTAGTAACTAAAAGAGCACATGTTGCAGCTCACGGATCAATGGAATGGATTGATGGAAATATTGGATCATCAATTAACATGAAATATCCATCATGCGTTTTAGCAGGAGAGTATGCACGTGGAATGACAATTGCTATCGCAGTTGCAAGTGATGATCAAATTCAAGATTCAGGCGCTAAAATGATTCACTTAGCACCACATACAAGTAGTACAATTATTTCTAAATCAATTGGACGTCGTGGTGGAGAAGCAAGTTATCGTGGTAAGATTTACTTTGATAAAAATGCTGCTTACTCTAAATCAAAAATTGAATGTGATACACTACTATTAGACTCAGCAAGTACTAGTGATACAATCCCAGAAAATATTGTTAATAACAACACTTCATATATTGAACATGAGGCATCAGTTTCAAAGATCTCAGAAGAGCAACTATTCTATCTAATGAGTAGAGGTTTAGATGAAGAAGAAGCAACTGAGCTAATCATTATGGGATTCATTGAGCCATTTACAAGAGAGCTTCCAATGGAATATGCGGTTGAGTTAAATCAACTTATGAAGTTAGAAATGGAAGGTTCACTTGGATAAGCGAAAATTAAGAATTCACCTTACGGAACTTAGAGCGAGAATGACATTTAAGAAACGTAATGAAAAAAGTTTAAGAATAATTGAGAATTTACTTCCTCTACTTGAAGGCAAGAAAAACATTGCTATTTATATTAATATTAAAGATGAAGTAAACACACTTGATTTTCTACCATATTTCTTAGAAAACTTTGATATTGTCTGTGCGCCAGTCGTAAGTGATGAATCAATGGAATTTTATCAAATTAATAGTGTTAAAAATCTTAGTGTAGGAGCATTTGGGATCTTAGAGCCACTACCTAATAACAAAATTGATAAAAGTGAAATAGATGTAATTATCGTTCCAGTCTTAGGTTATGATAAATATTGTGACCGTATTGGATATGGTAAAGGTTACTATGATAGGTACTTAAGTGACTATGAAGGATTAAAAGTGGGGCTTGCATTCACGGAACAACATCACCATTTAGTACCAACAAATGAGAATGATGTTAACTTAGATCATGTAGTTACTGAAAGAGGAATTGTCAGTAGACCAAAACTTTAAAATAAGGATTTAATACCATATTTCTTCGTATTTTCATTGGTATTATATATACATAAGTCAGAGATACCTGACTTATAAGAAATGTTAAGTTTTCCCTTATACTATCCCTTATAACTAACTTAACAAATTCTATCCCCTTAACGAATAAATACTAAAAAAGACTTTCCAACATAATAGGAAAGTCTTTTTCATTACTTAGAAGCATATAGTGCCGTATATATTGTATCAATATCAGATTGACCTTGTAAATCAGTAATAGCAACAATAGTTGCATCATTATGCTTAATACTAGTATCAGTAGTTAATACAAAGTCATAATCATTATCAGGATTATATACCTCACAATAATGACTAGAAAAGTGATTTTTCATAAAGACTATAATTGTATTGGCATGCATTAAACTTAAATCACTGTAAATTCCGATACGATAGTTTTCAAAAGATAAAGCACTTGGTAAAAGATTATAAGCGACATAGCCAATTTCACCAATGTAATCCTTTAAATTATAATTTAATTTATCATCAATATTATTAATCAAAGTTTTCATTATTATATAAGCATCATTTGCCTGTACTTCAAATCGTTTAGTAAACATTAAATCACGATTTAAAATATTATTGGTATTATATGATGATATTAAAACTTTAAAGATAATTGATAAGATAACTTGTTGTGATTTTTGAAAATAATCAAAGAATATTCGTCGTGTATCCTCACCAAATCCAGCTGGTAAATCATTATTATAAACATCATCGAAAATACTTAATAACATTTCAAAGTCAAATTAGGAGTAAATATTTAGATAATATTTTCTTAAACCTTGATCATTTGCGTAACCTTCTTTAACGCGTATGTGAGATATCTTAGCAAGTATATCTAGATCTTTTTGCAAAAAAGCTGTTAATGGCCAACCGACCATTTTACACAATATCTCAAAGTGAGATGGTTTATAATCCTTGATATGATTAAAATTATCATAGGTATTTGAAGCCTTCACAATATTAGCTAAATGGTGATGCAGTTTAACTTCATTTTCACTGAGAATGATAGGATAAGATATATCATTAAATTTATGATAAACTATCTTACTCTCTGAATTAGCTAAAAAAGAATTAATATTACTAACTAACTATCTTTCTTAAATAAGATTCACTATAATCTAAATCCATTGAATGATCGTAAATTGTGTAACTTGGATTAAGTAAGATATTAAGCAGTAACTTAATACTAATCTCATTACTTAAAATTTCCTGCTTAACATCCATTAAAGATGCCATTGCGATATTGCTAATATTTATACTTGTTAGTGTTACTTCTGTTTTTAAGAGTTTACTCCATCGCCGATGGATCTCTTCAACATCACTTCTTGCCGTATTTTTACTACAGGAATTAAGTTTCATGATATTATCAATTGTTGTTTCATTATTTAAATAACTATATTCAAATATTTTTAGAAATCTCACTGCTTTTGTGCTAACCAAATTCTCCATAAACTATCCCCCTTGACATAAATCTATCATACATTATTATGGGTCTCAATGTTACTCATATTATTAGAATATCATTTTTTATTATTGTTTTTATGAAAAAAGTAGTTTTTAACGAATATTGATACATAATTTCTCGTATATTGCTTGTTAGAATATATGTATAAGTCAAATCCCTGATAAATTTTTTTTATTAGACTTATAAATAATTCAATCCCTTAATAAATACTAAAATAAAAGACGCGTCCATAATAGCGTCTTTTCATTTATTGAAATATCATATAATTACGCAAACTAGTCCATAATTATTCGTATATTACTTGTTATTATATATGTATAAGCAAGATATGCTTATATCTAGTTAAGT
>CAYTTS010000002.1:0-56872 GCA_964440875.1 uncultured Erysipelothrix sp.
AATTATACGAAGCAGCCCTATAATAACTAAAGCCGAGAAATCGGCTTTTTTAATTCTTAAAATTGCATGAACTAGACTAATTAATGTATAATGATTATTAACAAGAGGTAATTACTTGTTTTTAGAAAGAGGGAAAACATGAATTGGTTTATTGACTTAAGTCCTGTAGCTCAGGCTTTCTTAGGAACTATGTTTACTTGGGGAGTTACTGCTTTAGGGGCTTCAACAGTTTTCTTCTTCAAGAAGATTAACAAAAATGTTTTAAATGCTATGTTGGGATTTGCGGCAGGCGTAATGATTGCTGCTAGTTTTTGGTCTCTTTTAGCTCCAGCTATCGAAATGGCTAAAGCTGTTAATCAAAATTCAGTCTTAATTGCTGCTAGTGGTTTTCTTGCCGGAGGATTATTTTTATTTATTGCAGATAAAATAATTCCGCATTTACACTTAGGAAGTAAGTTAGACGAAGCTGAGGGTATTAAAACAAACTTACAAAGATCAGTTTTGCTAGTATTGGCAATTACATTACATAATATTCCAGAAGGATTAGCAGTAGGGGTTGCCTTTGGTGCAGCTTATCACGGCTTTCCTGGGGCAACATTAGCAGGAGCACTGGCCTTAACAATTGGTATTGGACTGCAAAACTTTCCAGAAGGAGCAGCTGTGTCGATACCTTTAAGAAGAGAAGGTATGTCGAGGTGGAAAGCGTTTTTATATGGACAAGCATCAGGTATTGTTGAACCTATTGCGGGTATTATTGGTGCTTATGCAGTTATCTCTATGCAATCGATCTTACCATTTGCACTTGCTTTTGCGGCAGGGGCGATGATTTACGTTGTAGTAGAAGAGTTAATTCCAGAAGCGAATCAAGGAAAAACGCACTCAAGTATAGAAATAGCGACGATAGGTGTAATGATAGGATTTACAGTTATGATGGTATTAGATGTTGCTTTTGGATAGAAAGTCACTTTTTGTGGCTTTTTTTAATATAGTAATGGGGAGAACAAAATGAAAAAAATAAAATTAGTAATGACAGATTTAGATGAGACATTAATTGACCATAGTTCAGGAGATCATAATGGAATAACTGAAGAGAGTATGGAAGTTATTGACAGATTAATTGCTGATGGTGTATATGTGGTGCCAACTACTGGGCGCTATTTTGGTGGAATTCCAGAGTACTTCCATGACCATAGTAAATTTAAATATTTAGTTAGTTCTAACGGAGCTCAAATTATGGATAAGGAAAACAATGAAGTCTTAATGCAAAGTAGTATTGATAAGGACTTAATATACGAAATTATTGCTGAAGCTAATGATAAAGCTAAGAATATTATCTTGGTATTATCAGGAGACATTGTTATTGACTCTAGAATATTTGATAATCGTGATCAAGAAAATGATGAGTTCTTACAAAAGTTAATCAATAATGGAACTGTAACAGATGATATTTTAGAATATATTAAAACGAGTGATAAAGTTATTAAAAAAATTGATTTAGGTTTTGAAGACTTAGAATACAGGGCGAAACTTTATGAAAAACTAAAAGAGTATCCAGGTATTAATGCTGTTAGTTCCCATGAATCAAATATTGAAATAATGGATATCAATACTAGTAAAGGTGATGCACTAGTATTTCTTCAAGAACATTTAGATTTAGATAGAAGTGAAATACTTGCTATTGGAGATAATGATAACGATATGTCGATGCTAGCTAATGCTGGACTTGGTATTGCAATGGGTAATGCTAGTGAAGAAGTAAAAAGCCACAGCGATGCTGTGACTAGTCATGTTAGTGATAACGGTTTTGCTAAAGCAATTAAGAAATACTTTAATTATTAATTTATCTTATAAAGAAAACAATTGCAATAAAGTGTGATATTGAGGCAAGGTTAATAAATACATGCCAAATAACGTGTGAGTAAGGTTTCTTTCTCGTATAGAAATAAGCTCCAATTGAATATAAAACTCCCCCAAGGACGATTAGTCCAAGAAAAATTGGTGTGGAGTTTTTTATTATTGTGGGCATAAATAAGACGGCAACCCAACCCATAATTAAATAAACGGCTAAAGTTAGTTTACGCATATCTTTTCTAGCGACCGCTTTATAGAAAATTCCAAATAGAACTCCTGACCACTGTATTACTAATATAAGAGCTGCTTGCCAACCACCGATTAATGAAATTGCTATTGGTGTGTATGATCCGGCAATTGCGAAATATATAAAGATGTGATCTAATATTCTAAAAACGACTTTCTGAGTACTGCTAAATTCCATTGAGTGGTATATTGTTGATACTAAAAACATTAAGAAAATACAAATAGTATAAACGCTAACACCAAGAGCATATGTTAAACCGCCAACACTATAAGTGTAAATAGCGGTAATTGGTATTAATATTAGAAGTAATAAAGCCATAATGCCGTGGGAAATAGCATTACCTACTTCCTCTTTAAAGCTTAATTGAATCATATTTTTTATTGAATGATCTTTTTTTGCCATAATATTCTCCTTTGTAATCTAGATTTATTATAGCATAGACGTGTAATCAATGATATGTATAAGACGATAAAATAACCATAAAAGTCAAGTTTCACAGTAATTTCACCTAGCCATTTCTCTTGACATTTATCACTTAAGTTTATATAATTATTAAATAAATGGAGGAGTGCTAATGACTGAAGATTGTTCCGGAAATGTTCCGAGGAGTTACGTATATATACAAGGTGATGTAATATGCTAACACAGTTATTATTAGTAGTAATATTAATATTATTTAATGCGTTTTTCGCTGGAAGTGAAATGGCGTTTATTTCTGTTAACTTAAACAAATTAAAATCACAAGATGATAAAAAATCACAAAAGATTGTTGAGCTGGCATCCAATTCAACAAACCTTTTATCTTCAATCCAAGTTGGGGTAACCTTATCAGGCTTTTTAGCATCTGCAGTTGCTTCGGAAGCCTTTGGTCAAATTTTGGTTGATTTATTATTAAATTTAGGATTAGTATTTAATGCTGATCTTTTAAAAGCTATCGTAATGTTTATCATTACTTTAGTACTTTCATACTTAACAATATTGTTTGGAGAACTTGTCCCTAAAAAAATAGCGATGGCTCATCCAGATAAGTTTGCTGCAGTTGTTATATATCCAATTTCATTTTTCTCAAGTCTATTTAGACCGATAGTTAAATTCTTAGCTTTATCAACAAGGTTAGTATTAAGAATCTTTAATATCGATGCGGATAAGTTAGAAGATAGTGCAACTGAAGAAGAAATTAAATTAATGGTTTCTGTTTCCTCAGAAAGTGGAAACATTGATGAAACTGAACGTGAGATGATTGATAATATCTTTGCATTTGATGATTTAATGGTCGAAGATATTATGACACATAGAACTGAAGTACTAGCAATTGGTGACGATTGGACTTTTGATGAAGTTATGGAATTTGTTTCAAAAGAAAGATTTACAAGATATCCAGTTTATAAAGATAATATTGATAATATTATCGGAACTATCCATCTTAGAGACTTACTTAAATTTACGAGTAATTCAGAAGATTATAATTTAATGGATATATTAAGAAAACCATATTATGTTCCAGGATCGAAAATGAGTGATGAACTATTCAATGAGTTCAAACTTAACAAGACACATATTGCGATTGTAATTGATGAGTATGGTGGAACAGCTGGTATTATAACGATGGAAGACTTAATTGAAGAAGTAATGGGTGATATCTCTGATGAGTATGACTTAGATGAGTCTGATGGTATAACTGAGATTACTAAAGAGATGTGGTTAGTTGAAGGTGATGCTGAGTTAGTTGACCTTGAGGATGAATTAGGTATTGATCTTCCGGTTGATAAGTTTGATACCGTGAGTGGATTTATCATTGGTGAGCTTGGAAGACTTCCACAAAAATCTGACATTAATTCAGTAAGTGATGCAGTAGTATATAATAATTATCGATTTGTGATAACTAAAGCTGAAGAGAAAGTAGTTACAAAAGTTAAGGTATTAAAGTTAAAACAAAAAGATAGTGATGAAATAGAAGAAGAATAAATTTGTAAGAGTTATTGATATTAGCATATGATACAATGTAGGTAGAGAAACTTTTGCAATAATTTTAATTATAAAAGTGCATAAGTATGCACTTTTACTTTATAAAGGAATGGTGTTTTGTATGAATGGTAAAAAAATAAATATAAGAATGTTGTCGATGGCTGATATAATTAAGGGGCAGGGTGTATCAAGTGCCTATAATGAACAGGTAAACTTAGTTAAACAATCAAAAATATTAAATATAAGAGTAAACGAAAAGTTTAAAGAAGCGGATATTACTCACCACCATACAGTTGATCTCAAAAACTACTTTACAATGTTTAAAAAAGGAACTACTCATGTTGCATATGTTCATATGTTAGCTGAAAAGTTAGAGGGTTCAATTAAACTAAATAAAGTTTTCTATAAAATTTTTCAAAAGTATACTCATAGTTTTTATCGAAAGGCAGATCATTTAGTAATAGTAAATCCGGATACAAAGAAACTTCTTTTAACATATGGAATAGATGAATCAAGAATTACTTATATACCAAATTATGTCTCTGATGAAGATTTTTATGTACTTGATGATGAAGAAAGAGCAGGAATGAAAGATAAGTATGACTTTGATAAAGATAAGTTTACTGTTTTATCAGTTGGACAAGTCTTGCTAGGAAAAGGTGTAAGAGACTTTATCCAATCTGCAAAAGACAATCCGGAAATTAATTATGTTTGGGCAGGTGGCTTTTCATTTGGTCAATTGACAGATGGTTATGATGAACTTAAGTCATATGTTGACAATCCGCCTAAAAACGTTAAATTTTTAGGGATTGTTGATCGCGATAAGATGAATGAAGTTTATAATGCGGCTGATATATTATTCATGCCATCATTAAATGAAATGTTTCCAATGACAATTTTAGAAGCTATCAATACAGAGATACCAATTGTTATTAGAAACTTAGAATTATACGAGCATATTTTATTTGATAAATATGCAAAATGTAATGATATAAATGACTTTAATAATGAAATATTAAAGTTAAAAGAAGATAAAGATTATTATTCTTTATCTAAACAAAGATCGATAGAATTAAAAGAATTCTACACAAGATCTTATGTATTAAAATTATGGGAAGACTTTTATACAAAAGTCTATCTAGAAAACAAAGGAGAATAGAATGAAAAACATTAATCCGTTTTTAGAAATTGGAAATAGTGTAGTTACTTCAACGGAGTTACAAATAGCAGTTTTAATTGACGCAGATAATGTCCCATATAAGAGTTTGAAAGGTATATTGGAAGAAGTAACACGTTACGGAAATCCTACTATTAAACGAATATATGGAGACTGGACTAATCAGAAACTTAATGGATGGAAGCCATTATTATTAGAGAATGCGATTAGCCCAATTCAACAATATGGTTATACTATTGGAAAAAATGCTACTGACTCAGCACTAATTATAGATGCAATGGATATGTTATATACAAAAAATATTGATGGTTTCTGCTTAGTATCAAGTGATAGTGATTTTACTAGACTTGCGACAAGACTTAGAGAAGCTGGGAAGTGGGTACTAGGAATTGGTGAGAAGAAAACACCTAATCCATTTATAGTGTCATGTGATAAATTTGTATATATTGAAGTTATTGAGGAAAATGCAAAAACAGACTTACTAGGCGGTAAAGACCGCGATGATTTAGTTCGTCTAATTGCTACATCTGTTTATGATGTTGCTGATGAGAGTGGTTATGCATTTTTAGCAGATGTTGGAAACTCAATAATGAGAAGATCTCCAGATTTTGATCCAAGAAACTATGGTTACTATAAATTAACACCATTATTAAAAGATTTAGAAGAGTTTGAAGTTGATGAAAGAAAGATCGATGATTCAGTCAAACATGTCTATATTAAGAATAAGAAGAGAAGAAAGTAATTATTTGAATTAAAAGCTTAATTATTATATAATTAACTGGTATAAAAAATAAATCGAAGATTAGGACTAGTATGATTATAATTACTATTTAGAGAGTGACTGTTTGCTGGAAGGTCATTAGTAAATAATTTGAATTCACCTATGAGAGAAACTAATCATTTCCGTAGCTACTGCGTTAAAGTAAAGATGAGAAATTTAAAACAGGATGGTACCGCGATTGTCGCTTCTGGCAGCGCGGTTTTTTTAATGAGAAGGGGTGTTTTTATGGATAATATATCAAATGTGAAACAATTGATGCTAGAAAGATTAAAAGAAGCTAAATCACTTGAAGAAATTGAAAATTTAAGAATTCAATTACTAGGTAAAAAAGGTGAGATACAAGACTTAATGAAAGAGATGAAGAACTTAAGCAAGGAAGAAAGACCAAATTTCGGTGCTAAAGTTAATGAGATTAAAACAGCAGTAGAATTATATATTACTGAGGAAATCAAAAAGTTTATGGAAATTGAGATGGAAAGAAGACTAGCTAGTGAGAAGATTGATATCACACTACCTGGTGCAAGTATTTCAATCGGAAATCAACATCCATTAACGATAATGAGTAATGAGATTTGTAATCTATATAAATCTATGGGATATCGTATTGTTGAAGGACCGGAAGTTGAACTTGATTTATACAACTTTGAGCGTGCCAACATACCAGAAGATCACCCAGCTCGTGAAATGCAAGATACATTTTTCGTTGATGTTGAGAGACTTTTAAGAACGCATACGACAGCGATTCAAACACGTGTCTTAGAAGAAGAAAGTGATAATTTACCAATTAGAGTAATTTGTCCTGGAAAAACATATAGACGCGATGATGATGATGCTACTCATTCACATCAGTTCATTCAGATTGAAGGTTTATTAATAGATGAAAATATTAAAATGACAGATCTTAAAGGGTCACTTGAAGTATTAGCTAAACATTTATTTGGGGCTGACCAAAAAATTAGATTGAGACCATCATACTTCCAATTTACAGAACCATCTGTAGAAGTTGATGTAACTTGCTTCAACTGTAAGGGTAGTGGCTGTAATGTTTGTAAAGACTCAGGATGGATTGAGTTATTAGGAGCAGGAATGGTGCACCCAGAGGTTTTAGAAATGGCTGGAATTGATAGTAATAAATATAGTGGGTTTGCCTTTGGTATCGGTGTTGACCGTGCTGTTATGTTAAAATATGGTGTTGACGATATTAGATCTTTATATACTAATGATACTAGATTATTAAGTATGTTCGATCGTTTTGAATAGGAGGAAAATTAATGAACTTAAGTTATAATTGGTTAAAAGAATATGTAGATATAAATATTACTCCTGAAGACTTAGCTAGTGAGTTAACATTGGCGGGACTTGAGGTTGAACAAATATCATACTTGGCTAATGCGAGTAATTTAGTTATTGGTGAGGTTTTAGAAGTTAGTGATCACCCGGATGCTGATACACTTAAAGTAACAAAAGTTGATATTAAAGATGAGATATCACAAATTGTCTGTGGAGCACCAAATGTTGCTGTTGGGCAAAAAGTAATTGTTGCTAAAGTTGGAGCTAATGTAAACGGATTAAAAATAAAAGATGCAAATATCCGTGGTGTTGCATCAAGTGGAATGATTTGCTCACTAAGCGAATTAGGTGTTTCTGAAAAACTGTTAAGTGAAGAACAACTTAAGGGTATTGAAGTTCTAGATAATGATGCAGTTGTCGGAAATGAAAATGTTTTGGAATACTTAGGATTAGATGATGCGATAATTGAGATTGATTTAACACCAAACCGTACTGATTGTCTTTCAATGTTTAATCTTGCGCATGAAGTTGCGGCAATATTAGATCAAAAAGCAAAGATCCCAAATATTAATGATAATAGCGGAGGCATTAAAACTGACTTAGTAGTTACAAGTGAAACTGATAAAAGCCTACAAGTTTTAGGTAAAATTATTGGAAATGTAGAAATTAGACCATCAGTAAAATGGATGGAAGACGTATTGCGTGCAAATAATATGCAAGCGATTAATAATGTTGTTGATATTAGTAATATCGTTATGTTAGAAACAGGACAACCATTACACTTCTATGACTTAGATAAGTTAGCTAAAAAGGAGTTAATTGTTAAGTCAGGTATTAAAGCTAAATATACTGCGTTAGATGAAGAAGAATATAATATTAGCGAAAATGATTTAGTTATCACATCTAACGACGATATAATTGGTATTGCAGGTATCATTGGTGGCGATGATAGTAAGATTGTCGATAATACTAAGTCTATCTTAATAGAAGCTGCACATTTTGACTTAGTCTCGATAAGAAAGAGTTCTCGTGACTTAAATATTAATAGTGAAGCAAGTAGCCGTTTCTCTAAAGGAATTGATCCAAATGCACCGTCGTATGCACTAAACCGTGCGGTTGATTTATTAATTGAGTATGCAAGTGCTAGTGATCTTGAAGAAACAGTTGTTTATAATAAACAAGATTTAAATGAGAAAGTCCTAGAAACAAGCGTTAAATATGTTGATGAAAGATTAGGTATTGAATTAAGTGAGGATGAGATTGTTGAAATTTTTGATCGTCTTAACTTTAAACCACTTAAAAATGCAGATAAGATTCAAGTAAGTATTCCAACATATCGCTTAGATATTAAATCGGAAGTTGATCTTAGTGAGGAAGTTGTAAGAATTTATGGTGTTGATAAATTGCCTGCGACACTTCCATTAGTTCGTATGAGTACAAACTTAGACAGTGATCAACAAAGAATTAAGGCAAGCTTAGAGTCACTATTATTAGGTAGTGGAACGAGTGAAATCATTAGTTATTCACTAGTATCAGATAAGCATTTAAAATATAGTTTAATGCCGATCGGTGAGCCTGTTGAATTAAGTAATCCTATCAGTATTGATAGGAAGTACTATCGAACATCATTATTCTCGAGTATGCTAGATGTAATTAGTTATAATGAAGCTCGTGGAAATGATCAATATGCACTATATGAAATTGCTAACGTATATAGCGATGATAATGATAGTCAAGAACGTCTAGTAATTGCTTTATCACAAAATCGTAATAAGAGTGCATGGCAAGACTTAATTGATGTTGAGAGTTACTTTACATTTAAAGGAAGAATAATTTCAATATTATCAAAACTTGGAATAAATGAACAAAGAGTTAGAATTAAAGAGAATAATAGCGATAAAGTAAATCTACATCCATACCAAAGTGCAGAAGTTTATATTGATAATAAACTATTTGGACTTTTAGGTAAAATTCATCCAAAATTAGAAGAAGAATATGATATAAAAACTGCGATTGTTGGTGAGTTTAATCTAAATGTAATTTATGAAGCGAAAAAATCAAAAGTTAAGTTTACTCAAATACCAAGATATCCTGGTGTTAGTCGTGACATTGCTTTAATTGTTGAAGATGATTTAGCGAGCGAAAACTTAATTAAAACGATTATTAAGAGTGGAAGACCACTAGTTAAGAGTGCGGAAGTGTTTGATGTTTATGAAGGAAGTAATATTGAGGAAGGTCATAAATCAGTTGCGATTAGAATCTTCTATCAATCATTAGAAAAGACTCTGACGGATAAAGATGTCAATGAAGTTCATGAAAATATTGTCGGCTCACTAATAAAGTCGTATAATGTAACATATCGAAAGTAGGAAAGAAATATGGGAAGAGCGTTTGAAGTAAGAAAAGCCTCAATGGCAAAAACCTCAGTTGCAAAGTCCAAGGTTTATTCAAAGTTTGGAAAAGAAATTTATATGGCAGCCAAAAATGGTGAGCCTAGTATAGAGATGAATGCTGAGTTATCACGCCTTGTTGACAAGGCGAAGGCAGCACAAGTACCTGCTGACATTATTAATCGTGCAATTGAAAAAGCAAAAGGATTAGATGATGAGCATTATGATGAATTAAGATATGAAGGTTTTGGTCCAGGTGGAGCGACACTAATTGTTGATACTTTAACTAATAATGTTAATAGAACAATTGGAGAAGTTAGAAACTGTTTCACAAAGACTGATAATAAGTTAGGTGTTAGTGGAAGTGTTACATTCAACTACACACAAGCTGGAATATTAGGCTTTAGTGCTGATGTAAGTGAAGATGATGTATTGGAATCACTATTAATGAGTGATGTTGATGTTATTGAGGTAGAGAAGGAAGATAATGATATCTCGGTAATTGTTAGCTTTGTTGATCTACATAATGCTCAGCTTGCAGTTGAAAAAGATTTCAATGTAGAAAAATTTGAAGTAAACGAAATGCAAATGATTCCAAATGACTACATCACTTTAAATGATGAAGATCGTAAGAATTTTGATAAACTAATGTTAATGTTGGAAGAATGTGAAGATGTAAATAACGTTTATCATAATGTTATTTTAGATTAAGGTATTAAATAGAATACAGGAGGAGATTCGAATGGATAGAAGACAGATTTACGCGAAAACAGATGCTTTTGTAAAAGGTAGATGGCTATCATTTATGCTGGTAAGTGTTATTTCAGGTATTATTACTGCACTTATCACGATGGCTATATTTACTTTAATTATTGGGCCTAACATAGTTTTAATTGAACTGTTACCAACAATGGAAGTGGAAGAAGTTATGGCTGCGTTACTTGTTATTATTTCCAGTTTATCAGTATCAGCTAGTTTAAGCTCAATCTTTTATGTAATTGTTCAAGCAGGCTTAGAGATGAGCTCACTAGATGCTTATGTAAATGGTGGTAAAATAACACTATCAAGTACATTTAATAAGATAAAAAATAATTTTGTTTCGATAATTGTAGCTGGAATGATAATGTTAGTTATTAATTTTCTACTTTCATTCTTTGACTTCCTGAGTGTTTTTTCATTAATTATTATTCCGATAATATCTTATATGATGATATTTACATTCTTTACAATTGAAGATAAAGTTGCGGATAATGGTGTTGACGCAATTAAAGAAAGTTATAGAAGATCTAATGGTCATAAATTTGATTTATTCATTGTTCAAATGAATTATGCCCTAAAACCACTATATGGTCTCTTAGTTGTTATCTTTGGCTTATTCTTTATTAATGTTTCACCAACATTGTCTGGACTAATCATTATGACTGGATTTATCGTTAGTTTGGTATTAGCGCTTAAATATAGACCGTATAGAACGATGTCTTTAGCGGTTTATTATCGTGAGTTAAAAATAATGAATCGAGAAGTTGACGAAGTTATCGTTGATATCGAAGAAGAAATATTATAACAAATTTAAAAGAGACCAAGATAGTGGTCTCTGTTAGGTTGAAGCTAAATAAAAATAGATTTATATTTTAATCGGCTTAGATATCTAAGTCTTTCTGGATACGTTCGGTATTATACCAATGAACGTATCCTTTTCTTTTATCTTTATATTAAGTTTTTTCTTATATATTAGTCTTAATTTATGATTGAGAGTAATTTCATGAATATGTTCAAATTACTCCTTTTAATCTATTATGCTCTAACTGTATGCTTACACATGATAAAAACCCCTTTCTCCTCGTTGGGATTTAGGGGCTCATATCATTAATGTTCTCTTTTTTTAAATGTCGTTATAGAATTTATTATCCTTGTATATTATTGGGCCTTTAAACTGTCTGTTATATATTCGCTCTTGTTTCTCTTTATCCATCATAGAGATGTAGAGTGCAGTACTCTTTAACTCACAATCACGGTAAACCTTATTTAAATGCTTAAACTTACTGACTACTTTAACTTCGTTATCAATTAAGTGTCGCATATATTTTTGGCCTATCTCATTAAAGCCAAGAACTTTAAGTTCATTTAGCGCTGGTAGATTATCTAAGTCTTCTTGTGTTATATCACTCAACATAAATACAAGAGTTCTATTTATTCTGGCTCTTGTGTATCTTCTACTAACACAACTTTCCATAAAGCTTTCATAGTCAAAGTTAACTCTTGCTTGTTTGATCAAACTATTTTCAATACCTTCGGCAAATAATCCGAGCGTATTTAAGTATTCATTTCTTGCTGTTGAGAGTTTTGTTTTAATAATTGGGAAGAAGTCACTCATAAAGACTTTGTTTTCTTCTAGATTATCCATTGGAGTATATTTTTGAAAATCTTTTTTATCCTTGATTAATTTTCTTATAACACTAGCACTTGAAATGTCTAATTCGCCACTATTATCTCTTTGTAGTATAACTGGTTTTATCTTTGTTTTCTTTAAGGCTTTAAGATAGGCTACACCTAAAATATCATTAGGCGAGAAGCTTTGCGATAAAATACTGTATGCCTTTGGATATGAAGTTCCATCACTCATCTTCTCTTTTAGATTATCAACATTAACATTTAATTCGGAAAATGTTTTTAGTGCTTCAAGATCATTTATCTCACTTCCAAAGACAATGTAATCACATTTGGCTAATTCAAGCAGTTGTACAGATGCTTCTGCGAAAATACTGGCATTTTGATTAACTAAGACAAAGGGTATTTCTATTACTAAATCAACTTCATTTAATAAAGCTGTTTTAACTCTTTCATATTTTTCTATTATAGCTGGTTCACCACGTTGAACGAAGTTTCCTGACATAACTGCAATTAAGATATCACAATTAGTTTTCTCTCTTGCGTACCGTATATGTTTTAGGTGTCCGTTATGGAGTGGGTTATACTCAACTACTATTCCTGTAACTATCATATTATCACCATCAATAATATAACATATACAAATGAAATATGGTATATCAACACGATATTAAGCAAGTGACACTTTGTAAGCACTCTTAAGGACTTACTGCTTTGTTGGACTTAATTATGTGTCATTATTAATGTGCTTTGATAAGTTCTTTAAAGTGTTAGTATAAGACTATCTTTTTTGTTGAAAATAGTATATTATTTAATAGCGAAAGAATGTTTAGCATTTCGTTGCTTTGTATTGACTAATTGCTATTTATGTCATACAATATAAGTCGTTAATGAAATGAGGTATCTTATGAAATGGTCACTGGGAGAATTATCTATCGATAATAATCAAAGGATGCACTATGATTTCACACTGAATCTAGATATAAGCGAATTTGATTATATTGAACGATTACGTGGTATTGATACATTACACATTAATGGGGTCTGGTATTATGATGAGATTAATGATCATCTATATACTGAATTCAATTTATCTGGAGATATAGTTGTTTTAGGATCAATGACACTTGTTGAGTTTGAACATCATATTGATGTTGATACTGTTGAGGTATTTGGCTTTGATCAACTAGATGATATAGCAGAACATTTAGTTTCTAATAATGAAGTAGATTTACTTCCAATTATTAAACAATTAATAGTTGCGAATATACCAGTTAAGATTTATGAAGAGAATTTAGAATATCCTAAGGGTAAAGGTTGGGAAGTAGTAAGTGAAGCTGATTTAGCTTTAACTGAAGAAACGCCTATTAACCCGAAAATGGCCAAAATATTAGAACTTGAAGTAGAAGATGACTAGGAGGTGTTGAAATGGCAGTCCCAAAAAGACGTAGTTCGAAAACTAGAACAAGAAAAAGACGTACTCATAAAAAGTTAAGTCCAGTAACAATCGTAAAGTGTGAAGCTTGTGGTGGTTTTAAAAAGCCACACCATATGTGCGAATGTGGTTACTATGAAAAACAAAACGCATAGTATAAACCTAGCTATCTAAGGATAGCTTTTTTTATATTTATACATATAAAAACTAAACTTATAAGTTTAGTTTTTTTTGTTTCTTTTACTATACATAAAAAGTATTAAAGTGTATAATAGTGGTAGTTAGTGGCATTAAGTGGTAGAAAGTGGTGAAATATCGTGTTTATTGGAGAATATCGACACAATTTAGACTCAAAAGGCAGAATAATTATACCTGCTAAATTTAGAGAGCAATTATCCAATAACATTATATTGACTCGTGGATTGGATGGTTGTATCACTGTATATACATTAGAACAGTGGAAAGAAATTTACGAACAACTAAAAAAACTACCTACAACTAAAAAAGAAGCACGTATGTATATTCATATGTTAACTGCAAAAGCAGCGGAAGTAGAGATTGATCGCCAAGGTAGAGTTCTAATTCCAGCAAGTTTAGTTGAAGCCGCAAAAATAAATAAGGAAAGTGTAATAGTTGGAGCCTTCGACCACATTGAAATTTGGTCAGAAGAACTTTGGGATACTTACTACGATGAAGCAAGTGATTCATTTGCAGATATCGCAGAAGCACTTACGGACTTTATAATATGATGAATAAACATATTAGTGTTCTTCTTGAAGAGAGTCTAGAAGGTTTAAATATTAAACCAAATGGCATCTATGTTGATGGAACCCTAGGTCGTGGCGGTCACAGTAGGGAAATATTAAAGTTATTAAATGATGAAGGTAGATTAATTGCCTTTGATAAAGATGATGAAGCAATAAATGAAGTAAATATCGATGATAAGAGATTTCAAATTATTAAAAGTGATTTTAGAAACATTAAGAGTGAATTAGAAAATATCGGAATAGATAAAGTTGATGGAATCTTACTAGATATTGGAGTATCTTCACCACAGTTTGATAATAAAGAACGTGGATTTAGTTATAGATTTGATGATACTTTAGATATGCGAATGGATAGAAATCAAAAGCTAAATGCTTATATAGTCGTTAACAAATATAGTGAAGATGACTTAGTTGAAATTTTCTATGATTATGGCGAAGAGAGATATGCTAGAAGTATCGCAAGAAAAATAATCGCATTTAGAGAAGATAGACCAATAAGAACGACATTTGAACTTGTTGATATTATTAAATCAGCATTACCAAATAAAGTGTTGAATAAAAAGGGACACCCTGCTAAACAAGTATTCCAGGCAATAAGAATTGAAGTAAATGATGAGCTTGGTGCACTTAAACAAGTAATTGCAGATGGAGCAACTGTATTAAATAAAGAGGGGAGAATGGTAATAATTACCTTCCACTCATTAGAGGATAGAATTGTTAAGAAGATGTTTAGAGACTTAGCGGATGGAGATAAAATTGATCCAAGAATACCTATTATGCCAGATCAAATTAAAGAGAGTGATTACACTTTAATCACAAGAAGGCCAATAATAGCTAGTAAGGAAGAATTGGAGCATAATAAGCGATCTAAGAGTGCTAAATTAAGAGTAATAGAAAGGGATTAATTATGGCTAAAATTAAGAGAAAAAGAAGACCAACGATATTAGTATATGCACTTGCATTATTATTTGTGAGTTTAACTGCTTACACATTTTCAGCGATTTTTTTGAAACAGTATAATACTGATTTATCAGTTAATATTCAACAAAACGAAGCTAAAATTAAATCACTATCTACTGAAATGGAAGCTTTACAAGTTGAGATAGATAAACTTGCTACTAAGAGTAAGGTTGCAGATGCTATTAAAAATGAAGAGATGGAAGTTAATAAGGATAATATAGTCTATATTAACGGTAACTCTGATTAGGGTTTATAAGTGAAAAAACGAGGAAATAAAATAATTATTTCAATGTTTATAATAATGTTATGTATTATTACATATCTTACTGTAAACATTTTTTCTGCTTCTGTACTGCAAGTTCATTTAAGATCTAAAGAAGATATTAATAACTACTCAGGAAATAGTACTAGTAGAATGGTGATTAAATCCCATCGTGGGACGATTTATGATAGTAAAGGCTCAGTAATTGCTGAAGATATAACTTCATATAACTTAATTGCATACTTAAGTGATACTAGAGTTGGTTCAAATGGGAAACCCCATTATGTCGTTGATGTTAATGAAACGGCGAATTTTTTAAGTTCTTTACTTGGCAATGATAGTTCATACTATGCCAATTTAATGGATACAAGTAATAATAATAAAACACAAACTGAATTTGGTCCTTATGGAAAAGGTTTAGATTTAAAAACTAAAACAGCAATAGAAGAAAGTGAGTTACCAGGCTTAGAGTTTACGGTAACATCAAAGAGACATTATCCATATGGTCAGTTCTCATCTCAGTTAATCGGCTTTAGTGATTTAGATCAAGAACTTGATCGTCAAGTTGGTAAAATGGGTTTAGAGTTACACTATGATGAACTATTAACCGGAAAAGATGGGACAAGAGTAAGTACAGTTACCAGTAAAGGTTATACACTACCAAATACAACTAGTGTAATAAGTGAAGCAAAAGATGGTGATGATATTTACTTAACTCTAAATAAAAATATTCAATCACAACTTGAGGATTCTTTAGAACAATCTATGAATATGGATCAAACAGATAAAGCTTGGGGAATGGTATTAGATGTTAAGACTGGAAAAATACTTGCGATTGGCCAAAGTCCTACATTTGATCCAGAAATTAGAGAAGATATCGAATACTTGTTTTATCCAACATCATTTGCATTTGAACCTGGTTCAACAATGAAAGCTGTTGCTTATGCGGCAGCGATTGAAGAAGGATTTGATATTAATAAGACTTTTAATTCAAACTCAATCTATTTAAATTATGATGCAGAAGGAAAACCAATTAGGGTTTCTAAAGATAGTAAGTATAGCGATGTTATTAATAATGCTGGTTTAAAATCATGGGGAACTATTGACTACAAAACAGGTTTTGCAGTATCATCTAACGTTGGATTAGTTGAAATGATGATAAATGGTTTACCTAGTAGTAAATTTGAAGAATACTTAGATAAGTTTAAATTCTTTGAGCCATCGGAAATCGATGGTATGGTTGGATCAAGTGGACTAAAATCATTTAACTATCCAATTGACAAAGTAACAAACTTTTTTGGACAAGGATCTACAGTAACAATGTTACAAATGGCTCAAGCTTTCGCAGCGATTGTTAATGACGGTAAAATGATGAAACCATATGTTGTTGAACAAATATTAGATAGTGATAATGTTGTTGTTCACCAAGGTAAGCCAGAACAAATCGCTCAACCAATTAGTAAAGAAACTTCAGAAGTAATGCGCGAAATTATGGCGGGTGTTATTGAAGGTGATTTAAATACAGGTAAAAACTACCAATTAGATGAGATTGAGCAAATAGCCAAAACGGGTACTGCTCAAGTTGTTATTGATGGTAAGTACTCAACATCAAGATATATATCATCAATCGGGACGGCATTTCCTAAAGAAGATCCTGAATACTTAGTCTTTTATGCCTATGAGTCCGTTAATAGTCCATCAAACTACTACAAAGGTGCCGAACCTATTAAGGAATTAGTCCTTAAAGTAGCCGATGAGTTTAATTTAATTGATTCAACTAATATAGATAATAAAGATGATAGTGGAGATGATATAATAGTTAGCGAGATGCCAAATTTAATTAATCACTCACTAGCATATGCTAATAAGAAACTTGCAAATGCAAATGTTGATATAGTAGTAATTGGTGATGGTGATAATATAATTAATCAGTATCCAAATGCTGTTGATAAGATTATAAGTAATCAAACAATAATTTTATATACTGGCGCAGGAAAAATTACGATGCCAGATATGACAGGTTGGAGTCGTAGGGAAGTTGTTGCTTTCTGGAATGCATCGGGGGCAAGTTTCTTAATTGATGGACATGGAAATGTTGTTAATCAAAGTGTTCCAAAAGGGACAATTATAGATGCTAATACTGAAGTTAAGGTAATCTTAAGATAGGAGATTTAAAATGTTAATAATTAAATATATACTAGCTTTTTCAATATCATTAATAGCTACGATCTTGCTATATCCAAAATTTATTAAAATGATGAAAAAATTTAGTTATAACCAAGAAGTAAGTGAATATTCTTTAGGGGAATTCAAAGATAAAGAAAAAACACCAACAATGGGTGGAGTTATTTTCTTGTTTGTTCCACTTTTAACACTATTAATTGTTAATCCTAAGGCATATCTAAATATAGAAGTTATCTTAGTCGTTCTAGCTTTCTTAAGCTTTGGAATAATAGGTTTGTATGATGACTATTTAATTTTAGTCAAACAAGATAATATCGGCTTTCCAACACTACAAAAATTTATTTTGGAAGTTGTTTTAGCTATTATCTTTGGAATAATTTGGTATCGTTACAATAATGGGGCAGTTGGATTTAATATTCCTTTTACGCAAATATTCATTGGCTTAGGCGTATTCTACTTATTTGTAATAATCTTTATGTTAAGTGGAGTAAGCAATGCGGTCAATTTAACAGATGGAATGGACGGATTAGCTGGTGGAACGGTATTATTAGCACTAGTTCCATATATGTTTTTCGCACATAAATTAGGTAATACTGAATTATTAGTATTATTATTTGCAATAGTAGGTTCACTAATTGCTTATCTATTCTACAATGTTAGTCCGGCAAGAATATTTATGGGAGATGTAGGATCATTATCCTTAGGGGCTCTACTTGCTGCTGTTTCAATCGTCTTAAATCAAGAGTTATCATTAATAATTATAGGCTTAATTTTCGTACTTGAAACACTATCAGTAATTATTCAGATTTCTTCAGTAAAAATAAGAGGAAAGCGAGTCTTTCCATTTACACCTATTCACTACTCTTTTACTATTTGGGGTATGAAGGAGAAAAACGTTGTTTACATGTTTTGGGCACTAGGCTTTATTTTAATGCTAATTGGTCTTTTAATGGGAGTTAATCTATGAAAAAGGCTCTAGTTATAGGTGGAGCACGTAGTGGTAAATATATTGCTTTACTATTAAATGAAAATAATTATGATGTAACTTTAACTGATATTAACCCAGTTGATTTTAAGGATGAATTTAAAAAACTTAATATTAAAGTTGTTGATAATGGACATCCAGACTCACTGTTAGATACTAAATATGACTTAGTTGTTAAGAATCCAGGTATAAAATATACTGTTGCTTTTATCCAAAAAGTATTAGCTCAGGGCTATAAAATATATAATGAGGTTGAAGTAGCACTAAATTATTTAGATAATACAAAGGTATACGCTATTAGTGGAACAAATGGAAAAACAACAACAGTTAGCCAATTATATGAAATGTTAAAGAGTAAGTATCCAAACACATATCTTGGTGGAAATATTGGTACGGCTATTAGTGAGTTAGTATATTTGAAAAAAGATATTGACCACCTAGTAATCGAGTTATCTTCATTTCAATTAGATGGAATGTATGATTTTCATCCAAATTTCGCTAATCTAACGAATCTAAAAGAAGATCATTTAGATTATTATGAAAAGATTGAAGACTACTTTAATAGTAAGCAAAAGATTTATCAGAATCAAAATGAAAATGATTATCTACTAGTTAATAAAGATGATAAATTAGTATTAAAATATTTAAATAATCCAAAGGCAAAGGTGATTACATATAGTATCGAAGATCATGCTGATGTATATCTTAAAGGTGATGATATAATTTTTGGTGATATTGTCTTATTTAATATTAATGAATTAAGTCTTGTAGGTAAGCACAATATATATAATGCTATTGTAGCGGCACTCATGGCTTATCTAAGTGGTGTTGACTTAGAGATGATACAAATGTGTCTTAAAACATTTAAGGCTGTTGAGCACCGTATAGAGTATGTTAAGACTGTTAATGATATCAGCTATTATAATGATTCCAAATCGACAAACTCACAGTCATTAATTGTTGCACTTGAGGCATTTGACAAGGAAGTTATCTTAATTGCAGGTGGATATGATAAAAATGTTTCCTTTGATGAACTTATACCTTATGTAAAAAATGTTAAAAAAGCTATCCTCTTTGGAGAGACTAAAGAAAAGTTAGCGAAAGTATTTACTAATAATGAAATAGTTGCTGACTTAGAAGCTGTATTTGGATTATTATCCAATATTGCAACTAAAGATGATATCGTATTATTTAGCCCAGCTTGTGCTAGTTTTGATCAATATAAGAATTATGAAGAACGTGGTATAGCCTTTAAAAACTTAGTTAATAAAATCAAAAGTGATGAATAAGTAGAACTTATTTATCATTTTTTTTGATTTGAAACTTCGCCATTCATAAAATATCAAATTATTCAATATTGTAATTTACTATTAAAAACGTATAATATATAACAGGTGATAAGTATGTTTTTACAGAATGGAAAACTTAATGAAGAAATTACTTTAGTTATTGGACTAAAGTATAATCAAATAAAAAGAGAGGAACTTCCTAACTTGGAAGTAAATCACTTTATCGAGTATTTATTTAAAGATCAATTTAAAAAAGATGCTCCAAAATCTTTGAGTGATGCGGTTATTAAAATAATGAATGTTGATGTTGAAAAAATAGTAGTATATTTATCAAATAGCGCGCTAATCAACTCAAAGAATGTAACATTAGATGATTTCGGTGATCTTTTTGCAAAGTAATATTAAAGAATTACTAAGTTTACATAATGTGTCAAACTTAGTTAAAGAAATACTTATCTCACAAGATTTAAACTATGAACAAGTTAAGCAAATTTTAGAAGATGAAAAATATGAACTTCAAAGTGATGATTTAGATAATATAATTAATCGCTTATTTAAGGCGAAAGCATTAAATGAAAAAATTGTTATTGTTGGTGATTATGATGCTGATGGTATTATGGCGACGGTAATTCTTTATAAAGCATTTAAACGCTTTGGACTTGAGGTAGGATTTTATATTCCAGACCGTTTAAAAGAGGGTTATGGAATCAATAGAGATATTGTTAAAAATGTATATGATAAAGACTATACTTTAATTGTTACTGTTGATAATGGTATCGTTGCCTTTGATGCCTTAGACTACGCAAAAGAGTTAGGGATTGAAGTTATCGTTACTGATCATCACCACTATGCAAATGATAATGATTTTGCTTTTGATTATTTACTACATCCAAAAAAACTGAGTCATGGTTATAATGAACTTGCAGGGGCAGGTCTTGCTTTAATATTAGCTGAAAAACTATTAAACTTTGTTGATGTTGGAGAATTTTATATTTATGCAATGATTGCGACAATTGCCGATATGGTATCAGTTTTTGGCTTTAATCGTAGTATTATTAAAAATGGACTATATTTATTAAATAAACATGGTAATCCTTTTATTGATAATCTAATTCATTATCGTAATGGAAGCATTGATCAACAAGTTATATCCTTTCAAGTTGTTCCTAAGTTAAACACATTTGGCCGTATGGCGGATTTAGTTAATGTTAATAATATGGTCAGATACTTTTTAATTGAAGATAGTAAAGAATTAAATGTTGTAGCTAAGGATATTCAAAGAATAAATCAAGAGAGAATTGATTTGACTCGTGCGACATTTGAAGAGAATGAAAATATAAAAAAATACGGTAGTTTAAATATATTAGTTGCTGATGATATACATGAAGGAATTACAGGATTAATTGCTGGAAGATTTTTAAATAAATTAAATGAACCAACATTAGTTTTAACTAAAGTAAATGATTTATACAAAGGTTCAGGAAGAGCTCCTAAGGGTTATGATATTCATAGTGTCCTGAATAATCTTAATAGTTACTTTGAAAGTTTTGGTGGTCATAAACAGGCTTGTGGAATAAGTTTCAAAGCTAATAGACTTGATTATATTTTAAATAGTATAAGTGTTATTTCAGATGGTATTAATTATGAGAAGATCGCAGATCCTTATTTAAATATTTCAATGGATGATATTAGTGAAGAGAGTGTTACTCAATTTAAGAGCTTAGAGCCTTATGGTGTAGACTTTATAAAACCAAGATTAAAAGTTGAACTAAATATCGATAGCGAGCCAACAGTTTTAAAAGAAAAATATTTAAAATGGAGTTTAAATCAAAATACTGAATTATTATCATTTAATAATAATGGTAAGTTTGAGGAAATTAAACTATTAAATCATATAAGAGCTTATGTTGATTTATCACTGAATGAGTTTAGAGGTAAAAAGACAGTTAACCTTATTGTAAGTGAGTTTATCCTTGATTAATATATGACATAAGCAAAATTATATGTTAATATATATATGTCTAACAAACAATAATAGTTAGACAAATGTGCAGGAGAAGCTTTTATATGAAAATATGAAAGGCACAAAGAGATGGTAGATGAAGCAGAGAAAAGAGGCCTTGCCTCTTTTCTTTGCTTATAAGGTAGGGAAACGTTATGAATAAAGATATTTTAAGTTTTTTTATTAAGAATAAAGAGTTTGAAGATAATAATCAAAAACGAAATTATTATGGATTTATTAGTGCCTTAATTGGGATAATATCAAACTTCTCCTTGTTTATAATTAAATATGTATTAGGTGTAATTAGTTTTAGTATTGCGATTAAAGCAGATGCCTTTAATAATCTCTTTGATAGTCTCTCATCGCTTATTGCTCTATTTGGATTTAGATTAAGTGATAAACCTGCTGACTATGAGCATCCGTTTGGACATGCTCGCTTTGAGATAATTAGTGATTTATTCGTTGGTTTAATATTAAGTTTCTTTGGTTTTATTTTCGCTTTATCATCAATTGCTAAATTTAATGGTAATAGTGAATTGAATTTCTCAAGTTTGACGGTAGTATTATTAATATTTACGACACTAGTTAAGCTATGGCAGGGTTCCTTCTATAAGTTTGTTGCCCTTGAAATTGATTCAAGTTTACTAATGACAACTGCTAGTGATAGTTATAATGATGTCTTAATTAATTTAAGTATCTTAATTGCATTATTAATTCAATATTTCTTTAATATCCAACTTGATGGATTATTAGGATTAATCTTGTCTATTTATATAATTATTACATCTCTTTCTTCAGTTTTCGATGCGATAAAAGATTTACTTGGTCGACAAATTAGTTATGATGAACTATTACAAATGGAAAAATTATTATTGACTTTTGATGATATTTTAGGCTATCATGATTTAATGGTTCACAACTATGGAGCAACTAGTATCTTTGCGACAGTCCATATTGAAGTTGATTCAAATACCAGTTTACTAAAAGCACATAGTTTTGCTGAGAAGATAGAGTCAAGATTTTTAGATGAGTTAAACGTTAATTTAGTTGTCCATATTGATCCAGTAATATTAGATGATCCCATAGTTGGAGATTATGTTCTTAAGATTAAGGATTTATTATTTGAATATAATAGTAATTATACATACCATGACTTTCGCTTAATTAAGCATGAAAATTATAATATTATTTCTTTTGATTTAGTTATCTATAATGATCAAAAAGAGGACAAAGTTATTATTAGCGAAGTTAAGAAATTATTACATAAATATTATTCTTTAGATAAGTTTAATATTACAATAGATAGAAATTATTTAGAATTAGGGAGATTAGATGAAGAAAATAAATAGAATGACAAATATCGCTGTTATTGCTGCGATATATTTAGTACTTAGTATGGCATTACAGTCACTTTCGTATAATGCGATTCAGATTAGAGTTGCAGAAGCCTTGGTCGTTACGGCAATTGTTAGTAAAGATGGTATTTATGGGACGACAATTGGTTGTTTAATAACTAATACTGTTGGAGTCTTACTGGCTATGAATAATTTTGGTGGGGTGGATATTATTTTTGGAACCTTGCTAACACTAATTTCATCAATATTAGCTTATAAGTTTAGAGTAATTACGATTAGTAAATATAAGATACCTTTAGTATCACTTATGATGCCGGTTATTATTAATACTATCGGATTACCAATTGTATTTGCCTTTGCATTTCATCAAGCATTCTACTTAAATGTCTTCTTTATGGAAGCTCTATTTATCTTTTTAGGACAATTTGTCTCATGTGTAATTTTAGGTGCGGTTGTCTATAATAAAACAGAGGTAAGTTTAAGAAAATACTTGAATAACTAAGTTGAAGTTTAACTTGTGTAATTTCATTAATTTGTAATGCCCATGTTAAGCATGGGTTTTTATTTGAAAAACTATATATATACTTAAGTATGCTATAATACTGTGTAGGTGATTAAATGTTAAAAAAATTCACGCCCTTAAAAACTATAAAGCGTTTTGACGATATTAGTATTGAGTGGCTAAAAGAAAATAATAAAAAATTAGTACTATGCGATATAGATAATACCTTAGTGGCATTTGATGAGCCAAATCCTAGTGAGGCAGCTCTTAAATTTATCAATGAGTTACAAGATAATAATATAGAAATTATATTAATAAGTAATAATACTGAGGATCGTGTTAGTAAATTCAATGAAAACTTAAACTTAGATGCATATGCGATGGCTCTTAAACCATCAAATAAGGCGTACCGTAAAATTAAGGAAAAATACAATCATATTGAACTAGATCAAATGATTAGTATTGGAGATCAATTAATGACTGATGTATTCGGATCAAATCTTGCGAATATCGACGTTATTTTAACTGATCAAATTGTAGAGAAAGATTTATTTATTACTAAAATTAATCGATTATTTGAAAACTTTATAATAAATAGAATTAAGAAAAGAGGAAATTGGCCAGATGAAGAAATGTAATGGTTGTGGAAGTGTTTTACAAGATAGTGATAATAATAAAATAGGTTATAGTCCTAATTTAGAAAATGAACTATGTCAAAGATGCTTTAGAATAAAACATTATGATGACTTATCAAGATCATATAAAGATGATTTCGATAATTTTGATATTTTAAATACGATAAATGAACGTGATGACCTAGTCTTATGGGTTTGTGACTTATTTGATTTTGATAGTAATATTATCTCAGGTTTAAATCGTCACTTACTTAATAAAGATATTATCTTAGTTGGAACTAAAAGAGATTTACTTCCAGATACATTAGGTAATCAAAAACTAGTTTCATTTATCCAAAAGCGATTAAACTTCTATGGTATTAATGTTTTAGGAATGGTTTTCACAGGTGACTATGGTCATTATGGAAGTGATACTGTCTTAAATGTTATTGAAAAATATCGTGATGGTCGTGATGTCGTTATTATGGGACAAGCAAATGTTGGTAAATCAACATTAATTAATGCGATGGCAGAAACAGATATAACAATATCTAAATATCCGGGAACGACACTAGATTTAATTAGTATACCAATGGATGGTTATACACTATATGATACACCTGGATTAATTAGAAAAGATAATATGCAGTACTATGCTGATGATAAAGATTTAGATGTAATAGTACCTAAGAAAATTAAGCCGAAAGTATTTCAAATACATCAAGATTCAAGTTTCACAATCTCAGGCTTAGCTCAGATTCAAATTGAAGTAAGTAAGAGAACATCAGTTATTTTCTACGTTAATGATCGCTTAAATATCCATCGTGCAAATCTAAGTAATAAAGATAGCCAATGGGAACGAGAATATAATGATGAAAATAACGTTAAAGTAGAAGGTGAATATGCTGAAACTATTACACTTCCTATTAGTAAAAATGACTTTGATATTGTAATTAATGGTTTAGGTTTTATTAACTGTAAGAGTGGAGTTAAATCAGTTAAAGTATTAAGAAATGAAAATGTAGAAGTATTAATAAGGGAGGCAATTGTATGAAATTAAACAATGCACAAAAGAAACAATTAAAAGCTTTAGGTAATCCACTTAAAGCGGTATTAACAATAGGAAAAGATGGTATCAAGGATGATATGTTTATAAACTTAAATCAAGCACTAGTTGCTCATGAGTTAGTTAAGGTAAATATATTAAAAACATCAAGTATTACGGCAAACGAAGCAGCAATTTTACTTTCTAGCAATACAAAGAGTGAAATTGTAAGTATTGTTGGTCGCGTAATTGTTCTATACAAACAAAGCGATAAAAAATTAATTCAGTTGGTAAAATAATGAAGATTGGTTTATTTGGTGGAAGTTTTGATCCAATCCACATAGGTCATATTGAACTTGCTAATAAGGCGATAAAGGATTTAGACTTAGATGAATTATGGTTTATCGTAGCTTATGATCAAGCCTTAAAGGATGATCATTTTGCTAGTTTTGAAGATCGGGTTGCTCTTGCTGAAATTGCTGTTAGAAATAATCCTAAATTGAAAGTTATCACAATTGAAAAAGATCTTCCAAAGCCATCATACACTTACAATACAATACTTAAGCTAAAAGAAACTTATCCAGAAGATGAATTTGTTTGGATTATGGGTTCTGATAATCTTAAGACATTAGATAAGTGGTATAGAATTGATGATTTAAAAGAATTGATTGAGTTTGTTATTATTAGAAGAGATCAAGATGAACTTAAAGATTATAAATATATTGATTTTGATAATGAAGCATCATCGACAAAAATACGTGAAGGTGAGTTTAAATATCTAGATCTTAAGGTATTAAACGAAATTATTAAACGACGTCTTTATATTGAAAATCTAGTATATAATAACTTAAGTGATAAGCGTGCAAAACATAGCATCAGTGTAAAAGATCTAGCTTTGGAAATTGCAGAATATTATGATTTTAATGAGAGTGAAGTTTACTTAGCAAGTATATTGCATGATATTACAAAAGAGTTGGCAGTTGAAGAGTCTCTAAAAATTATGAATGATCACTACAGTGAACACTTACATTATCATCCAAAAGTTCACCACCAATTTACGGCTGAGTATTATCTCAAAAATAAATTATTAATTGATAATGAAAATATCTTATCAGCAATCAAAAGTCATACGACTGGCGATAATGAAAGTGAATTAGCGATGCTAATATATCTAAGTGATAAACTTGAGAGAAATCGTAAGTATCCAGTTGAAGAATATATAAAACTAAGTAAAAAAGATTTAAAAGAAGCCTTTAAACTTGTTAAAGCAGAGGCAGAAAGTAAAAGAAAGAAGGTATAGATTTGAATAATATACTTGTAGAAAAAATAGTAAAACTAGTCGATGATAAGTTTGCAGAAAATGTTAATGTTATTGACTTTAAAAGAGAAAATCCGTTTACAGATTACTTTGTGATTTGTGATGTTGATAGCTCACGTCAGATTGAGGCTATTGTAAATGAAATAGTTAAACAAGATAAAGAAGGTGACCTTGAATTAAGAGCCATAGATGGAAATTCTAATAGTGGTTGGGTAGTTCTAGACCTTTATGATCTTGTCTTACACGTCTTTACAAAAGAGAGTAGAGCTGAATATGAACTTGATAAACTATTTATCAAGTATCCACAAACACTAAAGAGCAATGTATAAGCGTTTAGCCAAATACTATGATGCCTTATTAAAAGATGATGAGGCAGTTTCATGGTGGACAGATTTTACAAATAGACATCAAAAGGGTAGTTCAATCTTAGAACTTGCCTCAGGTACTGGGGAAATCAGTTTAAAATTAGCAGAAAATTATGATCTTTACGCAACTGACCTTTCTCAAGAAATGCTGGAAGAGATTAAGATTAAAGATCTTGATAATAAAATTAAGAGTATTGAAAAACTTGATATGTTAGAATTATCTGAGCTTAATAAATATGATAATGTTATTTGTTACTGTGATAGTATTAATTATTTAGATTCTTATGATAAATTAGAAAAAGTAATTTCTAATGTCTATAAGTCATTAAAGGCTGGTGGAGTATTTCTCTTTGATATGCATACACCTGATCGTCTAGTTGAATTTGAAGAAGCTTATATTGAAGTTGGTACTTTACATGGTACTGATTATCAGTGGACAATAAGTAAAGAAGATGACTTTATTTACCATCATTTTGTTTTCTATGAAGATGAGATGATCCAGGAAAATCATATTCAAATGGTATTTGATTATAATAAAGTATTAAAAATCTTAAATGATACTGGATTTAGTGTTGAAGTTTTTACTGACTTTGATACAGAAGGTATTAGTGAAGGTGAAAAATATTTTATTGTTGCTAATAAGAAATAAGAAAACCTGCTATGGCAGGTTTTTTAGTTTCTGGTTGTATTCAGTTTTGATTTGAGCTAATTTAATCTTACTAATTGTTAAATATATTTCTTCACCTCGAAGTGTATACATCATATTAGCCCAAAGATACCAAAGTATATTATTAATGTCACGATACATCATTAAGATATCTTGCTCTTCTTCACTTATTCCTTTTGGAAAGATGTAAGAGAGGAATTCTTTTATTTGATCATCACTTAAATCATTTTCAGTTATAAATGACATAATGTCAAAATAGCGATCATTAAGTCCGCTATATTCATAGTCGATAAGATAAGTATTATCATCTTTAAAACAAATATTTCCACTTACCCAATCATTATGACAAAGTGTAGGCTCAAACTCATGTTTTTTAAGTTTGTCAAAAAGACTTTTGTAATCATCGAGTTTAATCTCAATATTTTTTGTATATTTCATATACTTGTCAATCATTTCTAATGGATTAAAGTGATGCTTAACTTTAATTTCTAAACTGTGTAGTTTATTCATCAAATTAGCAACTTTTTTTATCTTATCAACTTCATTATATTCATCAAAGTTCTCTAAGTTTTCATCATAGGCAACGACTTGGATACCATCTTTATAGTATATTGGATTAATGACAAAATCTTTATCTTTTAATAAGTTTAAAACCAATTGCTCATTACTACGATTAAAGAGATCTTTAGTATCAGATTTTGGTATTCTGACAATATAGTTTACTTTATCAATATCAATAAGATAGTTATCATTAGTTAACCCTAAGTTAATTTTTCTTGCATTACTATATTTAAAAGGGATGTTTAGACTCATACTTTCACCTCCATTTAACTATATCATAATTAAATATCTATTACATTATGATATAATAAATAAAGTATTGGAGATTGATGATATGAGAGTTTTACTAACGACTTTTAACTCAGCTTATATACATAAAAATTTAGCTTTAAGATGGCTTTATGTTAATAAACCAGAATCGGTATATGCTGAAATTAAAGAGTATACAATAAATGATGAATTAGATGAGATGGTTAATTACATATTAGATAACAATTTTGATGCTGTTGGTCTTAGTGTTTATATATGGAATATAAATGAAACACTGTATGTGATTGACGAAGTTCGTAAGGTTAATAAAGATATAAAACTTGTTTTAGGTGGACCTGAAGTAACTTATGAAAATGATGAGATTTTCGACCATGAAATTGATGGAATAGTACTTGGTGAGGGCGAACGAGTTTTTTGGGACTTTATAATTGACAATGACGAAACTTTTGTTAAGGTTAAGGCTAATGATTTTAAGCCGGTTAAAAAAGAAGACCTTAATTATCTTGAGACAGTTTCAAGTCCATACACTTTGGATATTGATAAAGAACATATGTCAAATCAATATCTGTATGTTGAAACTAGTCGAGGTTGTCCTTTTAGATGTTCTTACTGTCTGTCATCATTAGATAATAATGTTAGATTTTTTAGTATGGATTATCTAGCTGACCTTTTTGAAGATATTAAAGAGTATCCTATTAATCAAGTAAAGTTTTTAGATAGAACATTTAATGCTCATAAAGAGCGTACTAAAGAGATGTATGCTATGTTGGAGAAATATCATAATATTGAAAGTTTCCAAGTTGAGATAGTTGCCGATAGATTAAGTGATGATCTAATTGAAATGATTATAGATCCTATTAATAAAGATCGTTATCGCTATGAGATAGGCATTCAGTCATATAATCAGCGAACATTAGAATCGGTAGATAGAAGACAAGATAATGAGCGTTTAAATGAAGTTATGAAAATATTATTAGAACATGGTGTCGTTATCCATGCTGATTTAATTGCGGGTCTTCCATATGAAGGTTTAGAGAGTTTTAAAAAGTCATTTAATGAGTTGGCTAATGTTTATCCAACTGAGCTTCAATTAGGTATCCTTAAGCTTTTAAAGGGTACTAAGATGAAAGATGAAGCCTTAGAATTAGATTTTAAGTATAGTCTTGAGGCTCCATATGAAGTATATAAGACACCATGGTTAAATAAAGCTGAGATGGAAGATATTAATACGGCTGCAAAAGGTGTTGATAGAAGTTTAAATAGAAATATTTTAGAAACATTTGTTAAATATTTAAATGAGAACTACTATCACGGTGATCTTTTTGCTCTTTATTTTAAGCTAGGTGAAGTCTTTAATGATTTAGGTATTGCTTATCAAAAACATCAACTCTTTATGGAAGTTTATAATAGTTTTAAAAATAAGATTGATCCAAATATCTTGAAAACTCTTTTAAGTATTGATTACTTTAGAGGAGAAAAACAAAAACCAAAGATATTATTTAAACAAGAAGATATTCATAGTATTAGTCGTAGGATTACTGATAAAGCTTACTTAAGTCAGAATGATGCCTATAGATATACGCGAATTTTTAAAGATTATCGTTATGAAGATGCCTATGTAGTTGCCTTATTTAACAATAGACAAGAAGCATGTACACTTTATCATATCGATTTTAAGGAGGATATATGCGAAAAGATTTAGTAGTTGTTAGTAATAATGAAGGAAAGATAAAAGAATTTAAAAATATATTAAAAGATTTTAATGTTTTAAGTTTAAAGGATTTAAATATTGATATTGACGTAGTTGAGGATGCAGATACCTTTGAAGGTAACGCTAGTTTAAAAGTTCAAGCATTAATGGACAAATATGACTATGTAGTTGCCGATGATTCAGGTTTAGAAATTACGGCCTTAGATAATCAACCTGGTGTATATAGTGCTAGGTTTCTAGGGGAGGATACTCCTTATAGTGAAAAAAATGATATCGTTATTGAAATGTTAAAAGATAAAGAAGATCGTAGCGCCAGATTTATTAGTGTTATTGCTTTTGCTAATAAAGGTGAAATTTCACTTTTTAAAGGTATAATTGAAGGAAGCATTGCTGATTGTCAAAAAGGTGATAATGGTTTTGGTTATGATCCAATCTTCTATATTAAAGAGTATGATAAATCTATGGCAGAGTTATCAGTAGATATAAAAGATAAAATCAGTCATCGTGCTAAGGCATTAAGTAAGTTAAAGGAGTTTATTGAAAATGAGTAAAAGAGCAATTAATGTTACAAGAATATTAACAATCTTTATGTTTATATTTGCAACACTATCGGCAGTTACCCTAAGTGTATTTGAAGTAGATTTTTATTCTAAGGTTCAAAAAGAGAATAATGTTGCAGAGATGATGGGATTAAGTGAGAAAGAATTAGAAGAGGCTACCTTAGTCTCGCTTTTATACACTAAGGGCTATACAGATGATCTTTCTTATTATATTGAAAGAGATAATCAAAAAATTGATATTTATTCTGCACAGGATAAAGAACACATGATTGATGTCGCAAATCTTTATAGTAAAGCATATAGTTTTTTAATTTTTAGTAGTGTGATTATCTTAGTTTTATCAGTATATCTACTTATAATTCGTAAAGAGGTTACTGTTTTCACCTTAACAGAGACGATAAATAGAACATCACTTTATACACTTGTTTTTGTGGCTTTTATCGGTATTTTCGCTTTTGCAAACTTCAATGTATTTTGGACGATGTTTCATAAAGTATTCTTTAGTAACGATCTTTGGTTAATGAATCCAAATGTAGATGCCTTAGTGAACTTATTTCCAGAAGCATTATTTAGTGCTTTAGTATTTAAAATATTGTTTAGATTTATCATGATATTTGGATTAATTAATATTTCGGCCTTTGCCTATAGATTACTTAGTATCCGAGGTTATAAAAATGATTAATATAGTTTTATTTGCACCTGAGATTCCAAGTAATACAGGAAATATAATGCGTACTAGTATGGCTAGTAATACTAACCTTATCTTAATTAGACCACTTGGATTTCAATTAAGTGATAAATATTTAAAGAGGTCAGGAATGGACTATGTTAAAGATACAGACTATACGATATATGATAGTTTTGAGGAGTTTGAGGAAGCAAATGATGGTGAGTACTACTTAATATCTAGATATGGTAAAAAGACTTACAGTGACGAAGTATTCGATACTGATAAAAATATATATTTGATCTTTGGAAATGAGAGTAGTGGCTTAAGTAAGGAAATATTAAGTAAGTATAAAGATAGAGCCTTAAGAATACCAATGGTAGATAATGCGCGTAGCTTAAATCTGGCCAATACAGTCGCACTAGTTACATATGAGGTGCACCGTCAAAGAGGTTTTGAAAACTTAAGTAAAACAGAAGTTATCAAAGGAGCTGATTTTATTGACAAAACAACAATATAAATTAGAGAAAATTGTTCTGGTAACTTTATTTATTATTGCCCTTTCTTTTATTATTAAGTCTTTAGTTTCTGAACTTTATATCGGATATATTTTACTTAGTAGTAACGGTTTAAATGAAGTTATAATTAGGATTACCGAACTGCCACTTTTAAATGATCTTTACATTGTAAATCTAGTAAAATCATTTAGTGATGTAAATATATCGATATTTAAATTTGTCGAGGCTATTGAGTTTAATCATGTTGTTGGTCCTATTTTATTCTTATTAATTTACGATATTAATCGTGTAATATTTAAAAGTAGGTCATTAAAGCTTGGGATAATATCTTTCTATATATTAATATTCTTTAAGTATGTTATCCTCTTAGCTATTGCCTTATTTGTTTCGCCATTCTTAATAAATCCTCGATTATTATTTTCAATCATCGGATTTATATTAATAATATTAGAATTTATCTTAGTAATTTCATTAGCATTGATATCCTATGGTGTAGTTAGAATATCGATGAGAAAAGAGGCTGTATGTTAGAATCAATGAACGACTATATTTCTTTTATCATTTTAATCTTAATAATTGTTTTCTTTATTATTCAACTACTTTCGACTATATTTAAGAGTATTGAAATAGCGAGAATTAGACGTGCTATGATAAGAAGAGATAAAGAAATCAAGGGAGAATCTTAAGTCATAATAATTACTTTTTCAATTTAAATAGATTATTATTATTATCACTTTAGCTTATGAGTATATAACTTGTTTTTAATTAAAAACTGATATAACATTTAATACATAAGTTAAAAAAGAAAGATTTAACATTATACATATGTTGATAAGAAAGAGGTTATTATGAGAAAAGAAATTAACTCAAAAGATGTTGCTAAACTATGTAACTCATTTTCCCAAGTACTAAAAGTGGGAGATAATGTTTATGTATCGGGTCAGATGGGTGTCGATATTAACTCTAATATCCCAAAAAGCCTAGAAGAGCAAATGGATAATTTATTTGCTAATGCGAACAAGTTATTTAAAGAGATGAATATGCATATTAATCAAGTTGTAAAGGCGAGCGTTTTTGTTAAAAGTTCAGTTGATTTAGCACAATTTGAAGAACTATATATTAAAAACTTTAAATTTCCATATCCAGCTAGAAGTCTAGCCATTGTTGAAGCGTTAAGTGTTGAAGATGCTTTAGTTGAAATATCATTTGATGCAATTGATTTAAGTGCATACCAAATTATGAATCAATGTGATGAAGTTGGTTGTAATGATTGCGAAAATGATGATTGCGAATATAACTAATAATTAAGAAATCCCAGTTTAAATTAAACTGGGATTTTATATATTTAATAATCAATTTTTATTTTCTCACTCATAACATCATCAACAACACTCTTGAAGAATTCGTATGATAAATCAGAATTACTAAGATAATGTGAGCTTGCTAAATCACTTGTGAAATTTTTTAGTGGGTATAATTTAAATCCAGTTAAACTTTTATTATAATAAGTTATGATTGGCATAAATCCTGGATTAATAACTTTAGTTTCATTAGTATTAGGATCAAACTCAATATCAAAGCTAGCTAGTCCGCCAAGTAGGCGATAGTTTTGATCTTGACCTGATAAGAAATTTCCAAGAGAATAAATCACTAGTGTCTGATTTCCATCTTTACCTTCTACATATTCAATTGGTTGAATAACATGGGGGTGGTGGCCAATAACGACATCGACATTTAAATCAGCTAGAAACTGTGCTAAGTCACTTTGCTCCTCATTATACATAAGTTGATACTCAACGCCCCAGTGCATACTAACTAAGATAGAATCGACTTTCTTCTCTAACTCTTTAACATCTTTTTCAATCTTATCCTTATCAATGAGATTAACTAAGTAATCCTTACCTTCAGGTATGGGTATTCCATTTGTCCCATATGTATAGGCAAGAAGACCAAACTTAACTCCATCTCTTTCAATAATTTTAGCCTTATTTGCTTCTTCATTAGATCTAGCTATTCCAGTAACCTTAACTTCAGGATACTTATCCCAAAACGCTAATGAGTTTACTACACCTGCCTCACGCATATCTAAGCTGTGGTTAGTTGCGTGATTCACCCAATCAAAACCTGCATCAACTACGGCGTCTCCAATCTCTTGTGGTGAATTAAACATTGGATATGATTGAAGTCCTAATTCAAGTCCACCAAGGACAGTCTCTTGATTAATGAATGATACATCAGCCTCTTTTACATAGGGTTTAACTAGTTCATAAACACCTCGATAATCATTATTAGCAATAGGATCCGCATAGATTGCACCATGAATTAAATTATCTCCAACTGCATTAAAAGATACAGTTTTTTTATCTAATACTACTACTTCATCTTCTTCGATGATCTCTTCTTTATCATTAAGCTTTGTACAAGAAATCAGAAGCATTAAAAAAAGAGTAAAAATTATTGTTTTTTTCATATTGCACCTCTAAATAATTTTATCATATAAATACTAAGTTTAATACATATTAATTTTGTCTATATTCTTGTAAGTTTACCTATAATTGTTATAATAAGTAGGATTGGAGATGGATCATGGAAAAGTATCTATTATTTGGAATCTTAATTATATTTTTATTACTTATTATTCTCATTGCGTATCGCTTCACCCTTAAACAGGAAATGCGCTTTAATGAGTTAATTAACCATAATAATTTAAAATTTAATGAGTATACAAATAGTTTAATAAATGATGTTAATAAACAGTTTTTGAGTTTTCAAAATGATATGACTAATAACTTATATACATTAGATAAAAATACCAATAAGAGTCTTTTTGATGTTTCGGAACAGATGAACTCGGGAATGCGCTTGAACTTTGAGAAGACGAATAAATCATTTGTGGAAATAAGTAAGCAATTGGTAAGTATTAATGAGACTCAAAAGAATCTTGATGACCTATCAAAAGATATAATTGACCTTCAAAATATCTTGACTGATAAGAAGACCCGTGGTTTATTTGGAGAAGTTGAGCTATATTCAATCTTAAAAAATGCTTATGGTCTTGATGAGCGATTCTATAAAAAACAATATACACTCTCTAATGGAAGTATTGCTGATGCGGTATTGATGGCTGAGTCACCATTAAATAAGATAGTCATTGATTCTAAGTTTCCACTTGAAAATTACTTGAGGATGCATGATGAAAACTTAGCAAAAAATGAGAGAGTTTCAGCAACAAACCAATTTAGAAGAGATATAAAGAAACATATTGATGATATAAAAAATAAATATTTAATAAAGAATGAGACCGCTGAAATGGCTTATTTATTTATTCCAGCTGAGGCGATCTTTGCCGAGATTAATGGAAGTTTTCCTGATTTACTGGAGTACTCATATCAAGCTAAAGTTTACCTCGTATCACCAACAACTTTAATGGCGTTTATAACAGCGATTAAAGCCATTTATTTAGGCGTTAAACAAAATGCTAACCTAGATTTAATTCAAGAAGAATATAATCGTTTAGGTGATGAATTTACTAGATTTGTTAAACGCTATGATGATTTAAATAATAGTTTTAAAAAGATGTCTAGAGATTTTAGAGATCTTGAGATAACTAATAATAAAATAGTAAAAAGATTTGAAGAGATCAAAGCAGTTAATTTAGATAAGGAAGATAAGAATGAGTAAGTCGAATAGAATTCAATGGCGAGTTTCGGATATTAAACATGTATTACTGGTAGTTTTAGGTGCCTTTTTAACATCAATTGGTTTAAATATCTTTGTAGCAAGTAAGGGGCTGTTACCTAGTGGTTTTACTGGTCTTGCTACCTTATTTGTTAGAATTTGTGCAGAATTCTTTAATGTTGAGATATCTTTCTCATTAATTTATTTAATACTTAACTTAATACCAGCGGCATTTGTTTACAGACATATTGGACGTAAGTTTACAATATTCTCTTTATTACATATTGTTTTAGTAAGTGCATTTACATTAATAGTACCTGAGATAACAATAACAGATGATACTTTATTGGTCTGTCTATTTGGTGGTATCTTTCAAGGGACAGGAACACTTCTTTCGCTTAAAGCTGAAGCTTCATCGGGTGGAACAGACTTTATCGCGATGTTTGTAAGTCAAAGATATAATCGTCCTGTTTGGAATTATGTCTTAATCTTTAATGTCATAATGTTAATAATCTCAGGAACACTATTTGGTTTAGAGCCTGCTCTATATTCAATTATTTATCAATTTGTAAACACACAACTTGTTAATACCTTCCATGATCGTTATCATTTAAGACAATTAACAATCATCACCCAACACTCAGATTTAGTTAGTGAGACAATATTTGCGATGACAAGACGTGGTATAACAGAACTTGATGGTATTGGAAAATATAGTTCATCAGATCAAAAAGTTCTTTATTTAGTCGTATCAGCTACCGAAGCTAATAATATTACTAGATGTGTCAAGAAGGTTGATCCAAATGCCTTTATCGCTGATGTTGAGGTAAGTAGGGTAGTTGGAAACTTCTATCAAAAACCATTTGAATAAAAAAAAGAGCTTTCGCTCTAAATTTGTAAGCCTAAAGTTTTAAGTACAAGACTCATCTTAGCTTGTGCATATACTTGGGCTTTTTCTTTACCTTGTTTTAATGTTTCTTCAATAAGATTACTATTAACAATATCATTATATTTACTCTGAATATCAGTTAGTAAGATTTCAACTTCCTCAGCTACTGCTTTTTTGAAGTCTCCATAACGGTAGTCTTTAAATAATGCTTCGGCATCTTTGATACTTATATTTTTAAGTGATGCATAAATTGTTAATAAGTTACTAATACCAGCTTGATTTTCTGGATCATATTGGACAATATTTACACTGTCAGTTTGTGCCGACATAATTTTCTTTTTAGCTTTTTTAATATCATCTAATAAATAGATACAACCTTTATCTGAATCATCAGACTTACTCATTTTTCTACTTGGATCTTGTAAGTCCATAATACGAGCACCAACTTCTTGAATTAATGGTTCTGGAACTGTAAATAAATCTCCATAGCGGTTATTCATTCTTTGGGCAAGATCACGTGTAAGTTCAACATGTTGTTTTTGATCATCTCCAACCGGAACAAAATCGGCGTCATACATTAATATATCAGCTGCCATTAATGCTGGATATGTGTAAAAACCAGCACTTAATCCAGTCTCTCCTTTTGCTTTTCTATCCTTATATTGAGTCATACGATCAAGTTCTCCCTCATAAGTATGAGAAGCTAGAATAAAGCCTAAGTTTGCATGTTCTAAAATATCTGATTGTAAAAATATATTCGCTTTATCCTTATCAAGACCACAAGCTAAGTATAGTGCTACTGCGTCAAATAAATATTTATTAATTAATTTTGGATCTTGAGGAACTGTTACAGTATGTAGGTTTGCGATAAAAACAAACATCTCATAATCATCTTGATACTTTACAAAATTACGTAATGCACCAATATAGTTACCAAGATGTAGTTCTCCAGTGGGTTTAATACCACTTAACATTTTCTTCATTTATTTTCCTCCTAATAGTGAAATTTTAAATACGCTCAACTTTAATTATAGTAAAATAAAAAACTTAAGTCTAGTAATAAGTTAAAACCTTTGTTATAATTATTATACAAATCAGTTATTGGAGGTGGTTTAATGATAGTATTATATACTTCACCAGGATGTGCGTCATGCCGAAAAGTGAAAAAGTTTTTACATGACAACGACCTTGAATTTATAGAGAAAAATATCATAACCCTACCGCTAAATGAAATTGAATTAAAACATTTGATTCAAAGAAGTGAGAATGGTACTGGAGATATTATTAGTACTCGCTCTAAAATTATTAGAGAGTCTAATATCGATATAGAAGCTATGACTATGAATGAATTAATAAGATTTATTCAAGTTAACCCGACGGTATTACGAAGACCGATCATTGTAAGTAACAAAAACTTCCAAGTAGGGTATGATGAAGAAGAGATTGAGATGTTCTTACCAAGAACAGTTCAAAAAATTGCCGAATCTGCATGTAATGAGGATTGTGAATATTTCCCATACTGTGGACATTGGCGAAAAGAGGATGATTTAGATGACGCAAGCGTCAAGCAATAAAAAAGTATTATTAGGTTTATCAGGAGGCGTCGATTCAGGCGTCGCTGCATATTTACTAAAACAACAAGGATACGATGTAACTTGTTGTTTTATGCGTAATTGGGATTCATTAGCAAACCAAGACATTTTAGGTAATCCAACTATTATGGACTCAGTATGTCCACAAGAGGTTGATTATCAAGATGCTTTAAAGGTTGCTGAAACATTAGAGTTACCAATGCTAAGAGTTGACTTTGTTAAAGAGTACTGGGATTATGTTTTCGTTTCATTTATTGAAGACTATAAAAAAGGTAGAACACCAAACCCAGATATCTTATGTAATAAATATATTAAATTTAAAGCTTTCTATGATTATGCAAAAGAGCTTGGTTTTGACTATGTAGCAACAGGACATTATGCTAAAGTTGTAAAATTAGATGATGAATATTTAATGGCGAAAGCAAAAGATTCAAATAAAGATCAAACATATTTCCTATCACAAGTTAATAAAGATGTACTAGATGAAGTTTTATTCCCACTAGGAGAATATGATAAAGAAGAAATTAGAGATATAGCTTTAAAGATTGATCTTTCAATTGCTAAAAAGAAAGATTCTACAGGAATCTGCTTTATTGGTGAAAGAGATTTTAAAGAATTCTTAAAAAATTATATACCAGCAAAACAAGGTAATATTATTGATGTTAATACTGGTGATATTTTAGGAAAACACGAAGGTGTTCTCTATTATACAATAGGACAGAGAAAAGGTTTAGGCATTGGTGGAAATCTTGGACCATGGTTTACTGTTGGTAAAGATGTCTTTAAAAATGAATTATATGTGTCTAATGGTGATGACTCAAATTGGTTATATAGCGATTCATGTTTAGTTAGTGATCTTAACTGGTTTAGCGAAGTTGAAGATGGAAGACAAGTAATGGCTAAATTTAGATATCGTCAAAAAGATAATATTGTAAAAGTATATAAACAAGGAGATGATGTTTTAGTGAAATTCGACTCATTAATCTCGTCAATAACACCTGGTCAAGAGGCTGTCTTCTATGATGAAGATGGAGTAGTCCTTGGTGGTGGAGTTATTGAAGAAGCTTATAGAAATGAAGTTGCGATCAGCGATCGTATACTTGAGGCATTAAATGGAAAATAAAGAAAAGATCACTGGCTATTTTGAGCGAGTGATTTTTCAAAATAAAGAGAACTACTACACAGTTGCAGTCTTTTATACTGATACATTATCTTTAGATGATGTTGTGGTAGTCGGAAATATACCAGATATAGACTATGATAGTGAATATAGCTTATTTGGTAATTTTGTTGAGCATCCAAACTACGGTATCCAATTTAGTTTTTTAACTTATGAAAAAATAGCACCAAGTGATAAAGATTCATTAATAAACTTTTTAAGTAGTCCACTTTTCCCTCATATAGGACTTAAGACAGCTAGCTATATTTACGATAGTTTAGGTGATGACTTAATTAATATTATTAAAGGTGATCCTAAAATAGTGAAAACACTGAAGATAAGTGTAAAACAAAAAGATTCACTACTTTCGGGTATAAGTAATAATAGTAATGATTTTGAACACCTAGTAAACTACTTTAGTTCCTTTGGCTTAAGTATAAATCAAATAATAAAACTTGAAAAAGAATATAAAGAAAATACAATTGAAATGGTAAGTGAAAATCCTTATCGGATGTTAGAAGAAATATCGGGTATCGGTTTTAAAACTTGTGATAAGCTCGCAAAAAATATGGGCTTTGACTTAGATAGTGTCCAAAGGGCAGAAGCCTTACTAATTGACTTAGTTTTAAATCATATCGCAAGTACAGGTGATTCCTACATTGAAATTGAGGATTTAAGTAATCGTTATACAAAAGCTTACCCTAAGTTCAATTTTATTGATGTCTTAATGAATGTTTTAAGTAGAAGAACTTTAATAAATGATAATAATAATGTTTATCATTACACTCAATATGATAGTGAGCAGACAATTTCAGCTATTTTAAATAATTTTCCAAATTATGAATTAGATAAAGTGAATGAAGAAGTAATCTTAGAAATATTAAGTGAGATTGAATCAGATATTAATATTGCCTATGATGAAAGTCAGAAATCGGCAATTATTCGCTTTTTAAACTCAAATCTCTCAATATTAACTGGTGGACCAGGGACAGGTAAGACGACAATAATAAATGCGATGGTTAAAGTGTATAAAAAACTTTATCCAAATATTAGTATTGCCTTATGTGCTCCAACTGGACGAGCGGCCAAAAGATTAAGTGAGTTAACAGGTAGTGATGCCTTTACAATTCACAGTCTTTTGAAATGGGATTTAGAAAGTAATACTTTTGCCTTTAATAAAGATGAACCTCTAGTTTACGATATTTTGGTTATTGATGAGTTTTCAATGGTTGATCAATGGCTATTTTCTAAATTACTTGAGGCAAGTGCAAATATTAAGAAAATCCTATTAGTTGGTGATGAGAACCAATTACCATCAGTACTACCAGGAGCTCTACTAGCTGATTTAATAAAATCTGATTTATTCCCAGTTGAAAAATTAAGTAAGATTTATCGTCAAAAAGATGGATCTAGTGTTATCTTCTTAGCTGATAAGATTAACCGTGAACAGTATGCTGATATTACATTTGAGGATGAAGTTAGATTTATTGAAGCAAATAGTAATCAGGTAGATGACGCAATACTTCAAATAATTAAAAACTATTTAGATAATGGCTATTCCATTGATGATATTCAAGTACTAGCCCCTATGTATCGAAATAGTAGTGGTATAAATATCTTGAATAATAAGATTCAAGATTTAGTAAATCCTAAAAGTAGTGATAAGGTTGAGTTTAAGTATGGCTATCATACCTTTAGAGAAGGTGATAAGGTCCTACAGTTAAAAAACTTAATTGATATGGATGTCTCAAATGGTGATATCGGAACTATTGTTGAGATCGATGATACAAATAAATCTAATATAACTATTATGGTTAACTTTGATGGTAACTATGTTGAGTACTCAAATGAAATGTTTACATACTTAACATTTGCTTATTGTATATCTATTCATAAATCACAAGGTAGTGAGTATCCAATTGTAATTATGCCAATAGTTAAGTCTAGTACCTTTATGTTAAGGAAAAGATTATTATATACGGCAATAACAAGATCAAAGAAAAATTTATTACTTGTAGGTGATAAAGACTTATTTTTAGATAGAATTGTTCGTGATGAAGATCATTTAAGAAAAACGAGTTTAGTTAAACATTTAAAGAATTTTAATTTAGTATTACACTAAAATATGTTATTATTAGATGGGTGATTTAATGAAGAAGAAATTACTACTATTTTTAATACTTACCTTACTTATGATTGGCTGTTCTAAGGTAATAGATGATAATCTTAAGGAAGATGAAATAGTAAATAAAGATGAGAATAAAGAAAAAGAAGAAAATAAAGATAAAGAGGAGAAAAAAGATATGTACAAAAATCCAATAGCGACAATTGTTTTTAAAGATTTAGGAGAAATGACATTTGAATTAAAAATTAACGATGCGCCACAATCAGTATTAAACTTTACTGAACTGGCAAATAAAGGATTCTATGATGGACTAACTATGCACCGTATAATTGATAGCTTCGTTGCTCAAGGTGGAGATCCTGATGGAACTGGTATGGGTGGACCTGGCTACTCTATAAAAGGGGAGTTTATTAACAACCGTGTAGATAATCAAACACAACATGATTTAGGGGCTATTGCATTTGCAAGATCAATGGCAAGAGATAGTGCTGGAAGTCAGTTCTATATTGTAACTGGTGAATATGATGCTGGTAATATGAAGCGTATGAACGAAGATTATGCTGCATTTGGTAACATTGTAAGTGGTGTTGAACTAATCTCAGTTATTAACAGTGATTATGCTACTCAAGGTGGAGAACCACAAAAACCATTAATTATCGAAAGTATTAAAGTTGATACACTAGGTCAAGACTTAGCTGGACCAGACAAACTATAATTAGTATATTTTAGATAATATGCTATAATAAATTTATAACATTGATGAAGACTAGTAAGTAATCTACTATTTAAAAGAGACATAAGGCTTGGTGAAACTTATGATTAGTAATTACTGAAGCTACTTCGGAGTGAAACTAAAGTTTCCGCGTATCTGCGTTAAAGAAAATTAAGCGTCCGCCAAGATGGTACCGTGATTTAATCACTTTTGGTAAGACGTTTTTTTATTGGAGGAAGAGAAAATGAAGAAATTAAGTACTAATGAAATTAGAGCATTATTCTTAGATTATTTTAAGAAACAAGATCATATGATTGAACCTGGGGCAAGTTTAGTTCCACATGATGACCCAACATTATTATGGGTTAATAGTGGAGTAGCCGCTTTAAAGAAATATTTTGATGGAAGTGTAATTCCAAGTAATCGCCGAATTGCTAATGCGCAAAAATCAATTCGTACTAACGATATTGAAAACGTTGGAAAAACAGCACGTCACCATACTTTCTTTGAAATGTTAGGTAACTTCTCAATTGGGGACTATTTTAAAGAAGAAGCTATTCAGTTTGCTTGGGAATTTTTAGTAAGTGACGAGTGGATTGGTATGGAAGTAGATAAGATGTATGTATCTGTACATACGGATGATACTGAAGCTTATCGTATTTGGACAGAAGTAATTAAATTAGATCCATCAAGAATATTAAAAACTGATGGTAACTATTGGGAAATCGGCGAGGGACCAAGTGGTCCAAATAGTGAAATTTTCTATGATAGGGGAGAGGCGTATGATCCTGAAAATATTGGAGAAAGACTTTTCTTTGAGGAGATAGACAATGATCGCTATTTAGAAGTTTGGAACGTAGTATTCTCACAATATGACGCAAAAGCAGGAGTTGCTAGAAAAGATTATAAAGAACTACCACAAAGAAATATTGATACTGGAATGGGTCTTGAAAGACTAGCTTGTATCGTACAAGATGTTGAAACTAACTTTGAGATTGATGTATTCCAAGTAATAATTAAAGAAATTGAAACATATGCAAGTATTCCTTACGCTAGTGATGAGGCTGAATCATACAAGATTATCTCAGATCACTTAAGAACAATCGTCTTTGCGTTAACAGATGGAGCAATGTTCTCAAATGAAGGGCGTGGATATGTCCTAAGACGTCTATTAAGACGTGCTGTTAGACATAGTAAGAAGATTGGTATCAATGATAACTATCTATACAAAATGGTTACGACAGTCGCTAAGAGTATGGGTGACTTCTATCCAGAGTTATATGCTCGTAGTGAATATGTTGCTAAATTAATTAAAACAGAAGAAGAGAGATTTAGTTCAACATTAAATGCTGGTGAAGAACATCTAAGTGATGCTTTGAAAGCTGCGAAAGATAAAGTGTTAATAGGTGAAGTTGCGTTTAAATTATATGATACTTACGGCTTTCCAATTGAGTTAACAGAAGAGATTGCTGCTGAGTCAGGATATACTGTTGATATGGATGGCTTTAGAGAACATATGGCAGCCCAAAAAGAACGTGCTCGTGATGCTCGTAAAACTATCGATTCAATGAGCAGTCAATCTAAAGATCTGCTTGAGTTTAAAGAAGAATCTAAATTTGTTGGCTATGATACATTAGAACTCGAAAGTAAAATTATTGGTATCTTTGTTGAAGGTGAAAAAGTTGATAAAACAAATGCTAACTGTAGTTTAATTTTCGAAGAAACACCATTCTACGCTGAAAGTGGTGGTCAAGTTGGTGATAGTGGTAAAGTATTTGTTAATGGTAATGAAATAACTGTTATCGATACTATCAAAGCACCTAATGGCCAACATATTAGTATTGTTGAAAACAGCAGTGATATTTCAGTTAATGATACAGCTAAATTAGTAGTTGATAGTGTTAAACGTGAACATACAAAACGTAATCACTCATCAATTCACTTAGTACATGCAGCTTTAATTGATATATTAGGTGACCATATAGCTCAAGCAGGATCATTTGTTAATGATAAGTATGCTCGATTAGATTTCTCACACTTTGAAAAAGTTAGTGATAAACAAATCGTTGAACTTGAGGCAATTGTTAATGATATGATCGATAAAGCAAGAGCGGTTGATGTTGAATATATGGGAATTGAAGATGCTAAGGCAAGTGGTGCCATGGCTTTATTTGATGAAAAATATGGAGATGTTGTCCGTGTAATTACAATGGGAGAATTCTCAAAAGAGTTATGTGGTGGAACACACGTTTCAAATATTGCTGAGATTGGTATCTTTAAAGTCTTATCTGAGGAGTCAGTTGGTAGTGGTGTAAGAAGATTAACATTTACAACAAGTCAAAATGTCTATGATGAGATGTTAAAGATGGAAGATCAAATAGCTAATATTCAAAGTGAACTGTCATTAAAACAATCAAATCAAATCTTAAGTAAGATTACTGATATTATCGATGAAAATGATAAACTAAAAGCTGAAATCAATAAATTGAATGAAATGAAATTAGATAATGAAGTAAATGAATTAAAAGAAAATATTGTAAGTAAGGCTAATATAAACTTAATTACAAAAGAATATACAGATTTAACGGCTGATAACTTAAAATATATTGCTGATAGTTTAAGAAATAGTGTTGAAAATGTCTTAATAATCTTGGCAACTACTTTAAATGATCGTGTTGTCTTTGTTGTAGCTTGTGATAAGGCATTAAACAAAGATGGTATTAACGCTGGTAAGATTGCTAAAGAGCTTGCACAATTAACAGGCGGAAATGGTGGAGGTCGTCCAGACTTCGCACAATCAGGTGGTAAAGATGTTACAAAGGTTTCTAACAGTATTGTAAGTATTACTGAAAACCTGTAATATACTTTTAAAAATAAATCTATTATTATATAATGATATTCATAGGAGGTATTTTATGTCAAAACATTTAACGGAGACAAAGGCATTTGCGTCTGAAGATTTAAAGAGAGATACGATTAAACAAGTTCTAAACTTAGTTAATAAATCGCTTAAAGAAAGAGGATATAATGCGAACAACCAATTAGCGGGATATTTAATTTCTAACGACCCGGCATATATCTCTAGTCACAATAATGCGAGAAGTGTTATTCAATCAGTAGATCGTGCTGATATTATTGAAGAATTAGTAAGATTTTATTTAGAGAGTACATGCAACGAGTAATCGGTTTAGATTTAGGTAGTAAAACAATTGGTATTGCCAAAAGTGATTTATTACAATTGATTGCAAGTGCTCATAAAACGATTGTATTTCAAAATAATGACTATCAAATGGCTCTACATTTATTACTAGATGAGATTGAGCAATTTGATATTGAAGTAATCGTCTTAGGATTACCTAAGCACATGAGTGGTGATGTTGGCATTCGCGGCGAAATCTCAATTGATTTCAAAGCAAAGTTAGAAGAGGCTGGCTACAAAGTAGTTTTATGGGATGAGAGATTATCAACTAAGGCTGCTACTCAGGCTCTAATATCAGGTAATGTATCAAGAAAAAAAAGAAAAGATGTAATTGATCAAGTTGCAGCTGTTATTATCTTACAAGGATATTTAGATAGTAAAAACTAGTGGGGACAATGTCCCCCTTTTTAAAGAAAGAGGAAAATATGGATTTAGAAAACAAAAGATTTACAGTAATCGATGATGAAGGTTTAGAATTAGAAATGGAAATCTTATTTACATTTGATAATGACGGAGCATCATATGTCGTATACTTTGATGTAAATAAAGAAATGGGAGATGTTTTCGCATCAAAATATGATGAAGAAAATAATTTAATTCCAATCGAAAATGACGAAGAATGGGACTTAGTAGAAGAAGTTTTAGGAGCCTTTGAGGATGAAGAAGAAAAGTAGTTTAATATTACTTTTATTATTAATAATTTCAGTAGCTTTCGGATTAATATTTTTTAATATGCAACTATCTTCAGTAAGTAATGAATCAGAAGAAGTATCTTTTGTTGTTGATGAAAATGCAAACCTTACAGTCGTTACTAATAAACTTGAAGAAGAAAATATTATTAAATCTGCAAGATTTGCGAAAATTTATGGAAAACTTAGTAAAAAAGCAAATTTTACAAAAGGGAGATTTATCTTAGATAAGTCTTGGGATTCGAAAGAAATATTAAACTATTTAAATAATAGTAGTAATGCTATTGGTGAGGTTAGTGAAAGAGTTACTCTAACACCGGGATCATGGGCAAAAGATATGGCTAAAACTTTTGAAAGCAAGTTAGACATTACTGCCGATGAATTATTAGCATTATGGAATGATGAAGCTTATGTAAAAACACTAATAGCTGAATATGAGTTTTTAACAAATGATATTTTAAATAGTGATTTAAAGGTCTTTTTAGAGGGGTATCTGGCACCAAATACATATGACTTCTATGTTAATGCTAGTGCTGATTCAATAACTAGGAAATTATTAGATCAAACAAATGTGATTTATAATAAATATAAAGCACAATTTGATGCAAGTGAATATAGTATCCATGAAATATTTACCTTAGCATCAATCACGCAATATGAGTCTGGTAATTATGAAGATGATCAAATTATTGCAGGTGTATGGGAAAATCGATTAGCGGATGGAATGAAGCTTCAATCAAGTGTAACTGTTTGTTACTCTTTATATGAGTTTGAAAACTGGCGTGATTGTGAACAAAACACTTTAATTGATTCACCGTTCAATACATATATGTATGCGGGTATTCCGATTGGACCAATCTTAAATCCAGGTGAAGACTCAATTAAGGCAACCTTAAATCCAAAGAAAACAGATTATATGTATTTTGTCGCTGATGTTTATGGTGATGGAAGTGTTCATTACGCAAAAACTTACGCTGAGCATTTAGCGAATGTTAAGAAGTATTTGGGGTATTAAAATGAAGAAAACATTAGTAATAGGAATTGCCGGTGGTAGTGCATCGGGTAAAACGTCAATATCAAGAAAAATCTTTGATACATTTAAAGATGTAAAGTCTGTACAAGTTATTAGACAAGATGATTATTATAAAAATCAAGACCACTTAGAGATGAGTGAAAGATTAAAAACAAATTATGATCATCCTTTCGCATTTGATAATGACTATTTATTAGAACAGTTAAAAGATTTAATTGATCAAAAAGCAATTGAAAAACCAATATATGATTTTGTCCAACATACAAGATCAAAAGAAAAAGAACATATTGAACCAACTGAAGTAATTATTATAGAAGGTTTATTTGTATTAGAAGATGAAATATTAAGAGATGTCTTAGATATTAAAATCTTCGTCGATACAGATGCAGATGTCAGATTTATTAGAAGACTTTTACGAGATGTTAGAGAACGTGGAAGAAGTCTTGAGAATGTAGTTGAACAATATCAAAATACTGTAAAACTAATGCATGAGCAATTTGTTGAACCATCAAAGCGCTATGCGGATATAATTGTTCCTCATGGATCTGAGAATGTCGTTGCTATAGATTTAATAGTAACAAAAATAACTAGTATACTGGACATTTAATAAAATGAGTGTATACTGTTAAAATAGTAATAGATGTGGTATTATTAGTATCGTTAGGAGTGTTAATATGAGTAATAAAGTACACGTTACCCAAAAAGGACTAGAAGCTTTACAAGATGAACGTAATAATCTGATTCATGTTGTTAGAAAAGAAGTTATAGAAGAATTAAAAGCTGCGCGTGAACAGGGAGACCTTTCTGAAAATGCTGATTATGATGCAGCACGTGATAGACAATCAAGAGTTGAAGCACGTATAAATGAATTAGAAGTAATGTTAAACAACATTGAACTGATTGAAGAAGTTAAAACAGGATCAAAAGTTGTTCGTCTAGGTTCAACAGTTAAAATGTTAGATAAACAATTAAATGAAGAATTTATTTACGCTATTGTAGGTTCAGTTGAGGCTGATCCATTAAACAGCAAATTATCAAACGAAACGCCTTTAGCACAAGCTTTATTAGGTTCATCAATTGATGATCTTGTTACTGTAGATGTAGAAGAACCATACGAAGTTGTAATCTTAGATATTAATTAGAAGCTGATGCTTCTTTTTAATTACTGTAATTAATTTATATTATTAAAAAAATATGTTATAATATCAAACGTAGGAGTGATTTAATGGATAAGACAGATATTAATGTAGAAGAAAATCTTGTAGAAACTGAAGAGGTAGTTGAAGAAGTAGTTGAAGAAACTACTGAAAAAGCAGTTGTTGAAACTACTGAAGTGGAAACAAGTGAAGAAACGGTTGCACCAAGACGTAATTATCGACAACCATCTTATCGTAGTAACAGACAATTTGGTTGGGAAAGTTTAGATACTGTACAGGATGAACGTAAAAACGAATTAATCCAAGAAGTATTCGAACTTCAAGGTGACGATAATGAAGAAAAAATTGAGGAAATTCAAGAAGAATGGAATCAAATTCACGTTGAAGGTACAGACTCAAGATTAGAAACACGTTTTGAAAGAGCGCTTGAAAGACATACAGCTTCAAAAGAAGCAATCGACGCGGCTATCGAACGTAAAAATGATTTATTAAAACAAGCAGAAGAGATGAAAGAGTCAACTAGATGGAATAAAACAGCTGATAAATTCAAAACTCTGCAAAGAGAATGGCGTGACTCAGGTTGGGCAGGAGAGCCAGACAACGACTTACTATGGGAGAAATTCCAAGAAGTTAATGACTACTTCTTCCAAAAGAGAAAAGACCATTTCGAAAATCGTGCTGAAAGAATTGAAAAAGCAGCAGTTATTAAAGCTGAATTAGTTGAGAAAGCAATCGCAGCTAAAGATAGTTCAGACTGGAAAGAAACTTCGGCAGTAATGCACACTCTAATGGATGAGTGGAAAGAAGCTGGATTTGCTGGTCGTAACGTAGATGACGAACTATGGGAAAAATTCAATAATGCAAGACAAGACTTCTTCCAAAGACAAAATGAGCACTTTGAGCAATTACGTCAAGGACAAAAAGAAGCATATGATGCAAAAGCATCATTAGTTGAAAGAGCAGAAGAATTAAAAGATTCAAGTGATTTTGAAAATACGAGAGTTAAAATGGAAGAATTAATGGATGAATGGCGTGAAGCTGGTTACAGTGGACGTAAACACGACAACAAACTTTGGAGTGAATTCCAAGGTGCACGTGATCATTTCTATAAACGATTCCACTCACAAAATGCTGTTAGCGCAGTAAACCGTAGAGAAGAAATCGAAACAGAATCAGAAAACGTAAACGCACAAATTGATAGTTTAGAGTTACTAAACGAAACAATTATTGCTAAATTTGATAGTGTATTATCAAGAAGTTTACCTGCAGAAGATCATGACAACTATGAAGCTGAACATGATGCACGTGAAGCAGAATTATCAGAACTTCAAGGATATATTGATAATAACAATAAATCTATTAACGAACACTTTGATACTTTAGACCGTCTTAATAACGAATTAGACAAACTAGATCGATAAGATAAAAAAACGCAAATTGCGTTTTTTTTTATTTATTAATTATATTTTGTTTAAATATAGTCTTTAATGAGAGAATAATCATTTCTAATTGTAATTGATTTAAACTGTTTTAAGCTTACTAAGCCTTTCTGATTTGTTTTCTTAAGGTTTTTTACTTCTGTGTAGTTAACTGTAACATTATTTGCATCTTTTACCTGAGAAAATCTTGCAGCTAAAGTTGCGGCAAACTCAATTAGATCATCAGTTAAATTATCGCTTTGAACTACGACATGTGAACCGTGATAGTCAGCTATATGAAACCAATAGTCATTACGGTTTGAACTCTTAAGTATGTAGTCATTTTGAATATTATTTTTTCCAAGTTTTATATTAATGCCATTATAGTTGATTGTAGTAAATTTAGGTCTTTCCTTACGTTTATTTTTATATGTTTTCTCAAATAAATATTTACGCTCAACAAGTTCTGCTCTAATTTCTTTGGCACTATTAACATCGGCGAAACTTAATTGCTCAATTAAAAGTTCAAAGTAGGCTTGTTCACGATTTGCAATTTTAATTTGTTCATTCAGATGCGATATCGATTTACTCTGCTTTTTATAAAGTTTATAGTATTTTTGGGCATTTGCAATAGCATCCAACTTCTCATCCAAAGCAATACTTACTTCTTCATTTGTATCATAGTCAATTAGGTTAACAAATGTCATTCCTTTTTTCACTTGATATTGATACGTCATTATTAAATCTCCATTCTTTAGATTTATATCGGAGTTTTCATTTTTTATTATTTCTGCTTCAATCTTAGTTATTTTACGCTTAAGTTTCTTAACTTCTTTTCTTAAGAATCTTAATAAGTTTGATGTTTCACTCTTAATTCTTTCTTGCTGTGATTTCTCATAGTAAAAGATATCAAAAGCATCATCATAATCGATCTCTTTAAAGTTATCGTAAGCATGTCTTAACTCTATAATATGATAATCACTATTATTGTTTTTTGATGAAATTATTATCTTATTGCTATTCTTTAACTCATTGACTATTGACTCAAAACTTTGATTATTGGCTAAGCGATATCTAATCTCTTTCTCTAAAGTAGGGGATACACCAGAAAACTGATTAACTAAGGAATCATTAATATCAAAGTTATTTATAGTGTAAATGTTTGCTTTATCTAGATTTGCATATACCTCATATCTTGCTCCTGGAACTACGACTTGATTTGGATTATCTAAAGGCGATATTCTCTTAATCGCATCAAATATAATATTGTCACTATTACAAAAGATGATATTTGCATATCTTCCCATTAATTCTAAGTAAAGATAAAAAGTTTGTAGATCTCCGATGCTATCATGATTAATTATCTCTAATTGAATAATTCTATCAAAGTTATACTGTTTAATTGCTAATATTTGTCCATTACTTAAATGTTTTCTTAATAGCATAACAAAATTACTTGGCTCACTATCATTTGGATAGGATTTATTTGTAAAGTGAATTCTATTTTGATTTGCATCACCACTAATAATTAATTTCTTTGAAACTCTATCTGCTCTTGTATTTAAAAGTATCTCATTTTTTCCGATACTATATATTTTATTTATTCTTATTGGGACATTCTTATTTAAGTCTTCAACAATCTTATTTAAAACGATTCCGTCAAGTGCCATAATATCACTCTTTCTTTCTATATTATAACAAAAGTATTATAATAAATACTATAGTATTGTTGTGAATGTAAAATGTTTGTAAAGTTAATGTATAGGATTGTAAAAACATATACCATATGTTAGCATATAACAGATGTTTAGAAATGATGAAAACACGAATTTTAAAGCTTTTTAGGAGGATAAAATGTCACTTATATTAGAACAGGCCCGAGCAGTTGGCTTTGACTTATTAGTCGTAGTAGCTGGACTTGGCTTATTTTTATTCGGGATTAATGCAATAGGGGATGAACTTAAAGTTATTGCAGGTTCGCGATTAAAAACAATTATAGATAAATATACAACGAATCGATTTAAAGGGTTTCTAGTTGGTATTGTTGTTACTGCACTTGTACAATCAAGTTCTGCAACGACTGCCTTAGTTATTAGTTTAATTAGATCAGGTTTAATGACCTTTTCACAGTCGCTTGCTGTAATGATGGGTGCCAATATTGGTACAACAATTACTGCTATTATGATAGGATTCAACCTTAGTGCAATCGCACCTTATGCAATCTTAGTTGGAGCATTTGTTGAACTATTTGCTAAAGATAAGAAAACAGTTAGTTATGCTAGGTTAATGATTTACTTTGGTATCTTATTCTTTGGTTTAGATTTAATGGGAGATGGTTTAAAAGTATTATCAGATATGCCTATCTTCTCAGACTTTGCTGTAATACTTTCAGACAATGCTATTTATGGGGTACTGTTAGGAACTGGTATGACTATGATTATTCAATCTTCGTCTGCTACAATTGGTATTTTACAAACACTATACGCTCAAGGTGCATTAAGTTTAACGGCATCACTACCAATCTTATTAGGTAATAATATTGGTACAACAGTAACAGCTGTTTTAGCATCTATTGGTGGTGGAGTTGAGTCTAAAAAAACTTCATTGTTCCATATTTTAATTAACGTATTTGGAACAGTTGTATTTTTATTAATCCTACCTTTATATACAAATGTAGTTTTATTTATCTCAAATTCATTTGAGATGAATAAGATGATGGAAATCGCTGTTGCTCACTTTATTTTTAACTTTGTTACTTCATTAATATTATTCCCATTCTTAGGATTAATTGAAGACTTCTTAAATAAAGTAGATAAATCTGATGAAACAGAAAAGAAAGAAATTTCAGTTCAAACAATTTTCGAAAAATCTATTATTTCTGAGTCACCAGTTTTAGCATTAGAGATCGCTCACAATGGTACTACTGAAATGGCACTATACTGTAATCGAATCTTTGATAATACAAAAGCATATATTATTAGTAAAGATCAAGCTGATTATGATAAGGCTAATGAGTATGAGGATTTAGTAAATCAATTGAACCGTAGTCTATCTGAGTACTTAGTAGATATTAGTGCAAGTATCTTAGATGATGAAAATGGTCATTACTTAAATTATTTAATTTACTCTGTTAAAGATATTGAACGTATTGGTGATCACTTAATGAACGTTAATAACCACTTTACTTCAATCTTTGAACATGAAGAGTATTTAAGTGAAGAGGGATTAGAAGAAATAACAAACTTAATGCGCGTTATTGAAACTTTACTTCAAGATTTACATGCTGTAATTAAAGATCCAAATAGATATCTTGTAGATAGAATATATGGTTTGGAAGAAGATGTTAACCAGATAGAATTAGCTGCAAGAAACGACTTTGTAAATAGATTAAAAGCTCGTATTCCAATGGGATCAATGTCAATGGCACTTTATGTAGACATCTTAAGTGACTTTGAACGTATTGGAGATTATGCTGAAAATATCGCTAATCGTATCCAAGATATGGTCTTATAAGTAAAATTAGAGTTAATTGTTGATTTTTATTGACAATTAACTTTTTCTTTACTAAAATATCTAAAAGGAGAATTAGATGAAAAAGGGATTATTAATTATATATAGCGGACCATCTGGAGTTGGTAAAGGAACAGTTAGAGATTACTTCATTGATGACCCACAATTAAATCTAGTTTACTCAATATCTATGACAACACGAAAACCTCGTGAAGGAGAGAAAGATAATGTGGATTATTTCTTCGTAAGTCAAGAAGAGTTTGATAAAGCTATTGCTAATGATGAATTACTGGAATACGCAACATTTGTAGGAAATAGTTACGGTACTCCAAAAAAATACGTTGAAGAAATGCGAAATAAAGGTTATAACGTTATCCTTGAGATTGAAGTTGAAGGTGCAAAACAGATTATGAAGAATACAGATGATTACTTATCAATATTCTTATTGCCACCAAATTTAGATGAACTTGAAAAACGTATTAGAAATCGTCGCACTGAAGAAGAGACTGTTATTCAAAAACGTCTTAATAAAGCAGCGGGGGAACTTGAAGTTCAAAAAGACTATCATTACACTGTTTGTAATAGCAAACCTAAAGAGGCAGCTATTGAAATCAGTAGAATTATAAAAGAGAATATAGATAAGTTGCCTAAATAGGTAAATAATGTTATTATTTAAAAAACGATGAATGGATTAATTTTAGTAATCATTTTAAGAGAGTCTTTGTTTGGTGCGAAAAGATAAATGATCTAAAAGTGTCACCCATGAGTGTTTTATTGAAATTAGTAGATAAAAACGTTAATCAGCGTTAATGATTTTAAGAGAATGCTTTTTTGCATTAATTAAGGTGGTAACGCGTTATTGACGTCCTTAGGGGACGTTTTTTTATTGGAGGAAGAGTATGAGAGAATTAGATAGTAAATATAATTTTAAAAAGATTGAAGAAGGAAGATATGAAAAGTGGAGAGATGCAGGATATTTTGAAGCTGAAGGTAAAGTGAGTGAGAAACAAGCATTTAGTGTTATGATTCCACCACCAAACGTAACAGGAATTCTTCACTTAGGTCATGCGTGGGATAATACCCTTCAAGATATTCTAACGAGATATAAACGTATGAATAATTTTGATGCGCTATTTTTACCAGGTATGGACCATGCAGGTATAGCAACTCAAGCGGTTGTAGTTGATCGTCTTAGAAAAGCAGGGATCTCACATTATGAACTTGGAAGAGAAGAATTTAATAAACGTGCTTTTGAATGGAAAGATGAGTATGCTGCAATTATTCGTGAACAGTGGACAAGTCTTGGTCTTTCATTAGATTACTCTCGTGAAAGATTTACGCTAGATGAACATTTTAGTGAGGCTGTTAAAACTGTATTTGTTAAATTATATGAAGAAGGCTTACTATACCGTGGTGAGCGAATTATTAACTGGGATGTTGAAGCACAAACAGCTTTATCAAATATTGAAGTTGAACATAAAGATGTTGCTGGAAAGATGTATACATTTAAATACCGTTTTGAAAATAGTGATAAGTACTTAGAAGTTTCGACAACAAGACCAGAAACTATGTTTGGAGACGTTTGTATCGTTGTTAATCCAGAAGACGAAAGATATACTGATGTAATTGGAAAAAGTGTTATCAACCCTGCAAATGGTGATTTAATACCAATAATAGCTGATGAGTATGTTGAACTTGATTTTGGAACAGGAGCAATGAAATGTACACCTGCACATGATCCTAATGACTTTGAAATAGGAGAACGTCATAACTTAGAATTAATTAATTGTATGAACAAAGACGGTTCGATGAATGAGCTAGCGAATCAATTTGCAGGCTTAGATCGTTTTGAAGCTAGAAAGCAATTAGTTGCATATTTAGAAGAAAATGATAATGTAGTAAAAATTGAGGAACACTTACATCAAGTAGGACACTCTGAGCGTACTGGTGTCATTGTAGAACCATACTTATCAAAACAATGGTTTGTTAAGATGAAACCTTTAGCTGCAGAAGTTCTTGAAGATCAAAAAAATCCAGAAACTAAGTTAAATTTCTATCCACAAAGATTTGAAAACACATTACATAATTGGTTAGATAATATCGAAGACTGGACAATCTCTAGACAAATTTGGTGGGGTCACTCAATTCCAGCATACTATCACAATGAAACAGGTGAAGTATACGTTGGTATGAATCCTCCAAGTGATATTGAAAACTATACTCAGGATCCAGATGTATTAGATACTTGGTTCTCAAGTGCTTTATGGCCATTTGCAACACTAGGTTGGCCTGAAGAAACTGATGATTTAGAAAGATATTTCCCAAATGGTGCCTTAGTAACAGGATATGACATTATATTCTTCTGGGTAGCACGTATGGCATTTATGTCAAAATACTTAATGGGAGAAAGACCATTTAAAGATGTCGTTATCCACGGATTAATTCGTGATAAAGATGGTGTTAAAATGAGTAAATCTTTAGGTAATGGTGTTGATCCAATGGATGTTATTGATGAATTTGGAATTGATGCTTTAAGATTCTTCTTAGCAACAAACTCAACTCCAGGTCAAGATATTAGATATAATTCAACAAAAGTAAATGCTGCAAGTAATTTTATTAATAAATTATATAATGCATCAAGATTTGTTATGATGAATATTAAAGATCTTGACATTACTGAAGCTGCAAATGAAGATTACACAGCAGCTGATTTCTGGATTATGAATAAATTCAATAAAGCTATTGATGAGATCAATGTAAATATGGAAAAATATGAATATGCAATTGCTGGTAACTTAATGTATCACTTTGTATGGGATGATTTCTGTGACTACTATATTGAACTTTCAAAAGCAGGTCTTAAATCAGATGATCCAAAAGTAAAAAATGCGACAGCATATACACTAAAAACTATCTTAGAAAATATTTTAGCAATGTTACATCCATTTATGCCTTATGTTACGGATGAAATATACGATGCTCTAACAGGTGATAGTATTTATAAACTGTCATGGCCAGAAAAATTTGCTGATGTTAATTCTTTAGAAGTTAGTAAACTTGAAGCTATGAGAGAAGTAATTAGAGCAATTAGAGAGATTAGAGTTGAGTATGACTTAAAGCCTTCATTAGATTTATCGGTACTACTAAAAGATTTCGATGATAATGTAATTACATATAACGCTTTGGAAAAAGAAATGTTATATTTATTAGCTAGAATTAATATGGTAGATAGTTTAGATGGAGAACTATTATCACGAGTTTATAGTAAAGGAAGTTTAAATTTAGCTATAAGTGATATAGTTGACTATGAGGCAGAACTTGAGAAACTACAAAAAGAAGAAGCTCGTTTAAATAATGAAATTAAACGATCAACTGGTATGTTATCAAATGAAAACTTCACATCTAAAGCTCCAAAAGCTAAAGTAGAAGCAGAAGAAGCTAAGCTTGAAGCATATAAAACACAACTAAAAAATGTTTTAGAAACATTAGAAACTGTTAAAACAAAAATCTAAAAAATTAGCCTAATATTAAAGGCTTTCCAAAATAAGTTGGGGTAGCCAATAAAATCAATACAAGATAATGTGG
>CAYTTS010000003.1:0-55498 GCA_964440875.1 uncultured Erysipelothrix sp.
GGTTCTTTCTAGAATAAACCTAGTTAATGTAAAGTGTTCTAAAAGAAGTTTACACAAGATTCTTGACACTACCTAATATTTTTACCCAAGTAGTATCAATTGTAAATGAATACTGGATATTTATTATTGCAACTAGCATAAACCAGAATACTAGCATGTAAGATATTACCGTTACACCGACTACTGTCGGTCCAAGGAAGAACATTACTCCAAAGAGAGTAAACATAATTCCCTCAAAAATTAATAGTGATCTTAGCTTATTTTCTTTCGATAAGCTAAATGCATCCATTAGTAACAAAATACCCGTTAATAATATGCCTGTTCCAAAAACGATGTAAGTTGTTTCTAGTGTTAATGCTGGATTATATAGGAAAATCATTCCTAGTATAAGTCCAACTAATCCTGAAATAAATAGTGAGATACGTCTAACCTTAATATTGTTATCCATAAAAATCTCCTTCCTAGCTTTCAGCTGTCAGATAACACTTATGGTGTTCTATAGTTATAGTTTAACATAGCAATTAACTTTTGACACTCTTTAATAAAAAAAGTTAACATTTTTATTTGTTAACTTGACGAAAAGCCATTGATTCAATATTTCTATTTTCCATAAATTCTTTAACATTATTCATGAAGATTATATTTGTATATTTTAATTCTGAAATATTCTTTGAATCAAGGATGCTCATAATTACTCTAATTTCATCCTTTAGATTGTTGATAAGTTCAATAGTTTCTTCTTTACCATCAGTCATTAAAGAGTTTAATATAAAACCGGAAATACCTACTGCTTTTGCTCCTAAGCTTAATGACTTAACTATATCTAAGGCATTTCTAACTCCACCTGAAGCAAGTATATTTAAATCTTCAATATATTCTTGATTATCTAGTAATGAGTTTACTGTTGATAGTCCGAAATCTTCCAAGTAATAATAGTCTTTTTTAAGGCGACGATTATTTTCAATACTTGCGAAATTCGTTCCACCACTGCCACTAATATCAATGTTCTTTACACCAACACTTTTAAGTTTAGCAACTGTCTCACGACTCATACCAAAGCCAACTTCTTTAACAATTACTGGAACACTAATATTACTAACAATTTCAGCAATATTATCTATCCAAAAATCAAATTTTCGATCACCTTCTGGCATAATCAATTCTTGTGTTAAGTTAATATGAATTTGAAGAGCATCAGCATTTAAGATTTCTACTGCCTCTTGAGCTTTTTCTAAATTATACTCTGCGCCAATATTCGCAAATATTAGTCCCTCTTGATTAACTTCACGCATAATACTAAAACTATCACTTATAGTCTTATCTTTTAAAGCAGCACTTAATGAACCACTTGCAATTGCAATCTTAGTAGCTTTTGCAATTTCAGCTAAGTCTTTATTAATCTCTTTAGTTTTAGCACTTCCACCTGTCATGGCATTAATATAAAATGGTGTTTCCATGCTTAGATTAGCAAAAGTAGTTGATATATCAATGTCAGCTGGATTTGTACTAGTTAATCCATTATAAATAAACTTCATATTATCAAAATCGCTAAGGCGTACGTCATCATACTGATCAAGTGCTAGTTGTACGTGTTCATCTTTTCGATTAATCATACTTGCTCCTTATAATAAACATTTAGTGGAAGATGTTGTATTTCATTATCTTTCCATTCTTCTATAATATTATCTTGATTAATTAATTTATCTAAGATAACGATACCGCAGTCTCCACCACCAGCGCCAGATGTTTTAGCCGCCGCTGCGTGTTTATTAGCAATATCACATAAACTTGTTAAAGTTTCTGTTTCAATTAATAAATTTAAATTATTAGCCAATTTCTTTAGCAAGTCTCTATTTAATTTGATCATATCCTGGATTAATTTTGTATCATTAGTATTAAATCCAGTAATCATATTATTTACAATCTTACTACTTTCAGCTAGAAATTCTTTATGATAGTCAGTATTATCTTCACGATTATGATTTAGTTCATCAACTAGTACTGTCGTTGATGATGGTGTTTTTGTCCAGCCAATTAGTACATCTAAATCTTTTGGTACATTTAAATGCTCTATTTTTAAGTATGGCCACTCCATCGCTAATAATTCTTGAATACTTTTTGTTTTCATTTTACCTTTAACATATTCTTGATCGAAATTTTGATAATGAATAAAGCCACCAAAGACGCTAGCTGCAAGATCTCCACAAGATCCATTACTATTAATTTTAAAATGAACTAGTGCAGCAAGTTTAAAGATTTCTAAATCGGTTAGTTTTATCTGATAAAAATCTAGTAAGACTTTTACGGTACTTACCGTTACAGCTCCACTTGAACCTAGGCCATATTTTTTTCCTTCTTCATTTTGTAGATCACTGTGAACGATTAAATCATAATATTTTAATTCTTTATTTAACTCTTGAGCTAAGCTCTCAACAACTTTAATACTATTAATTACATAAGAAAGATTATTATCACGGTAGTCTAAAACTATTTTATTACCTTCGCGATTAAAAGTAATTGGTGAATTATCAAAAGCTTGAATGCTTCCCATATGTTTACTTTCTTTTAAGCTCACTGTAATAAATTGGTCTATTGCAATTACAATTGCTGAGTGTGCTTTTTCAATTACTGCATATTCTCCCGCAATATATAATTTCCCTGGTGAAAAACTACTAATCATTATAAATCTCTCCTCTAAATAATTTCGATACCTTTACCAGGTTTAGAAATTATTATATTTTCCTCTTTAAAATCTTTTAATAAATATTCTTTAATTTTTTGACTGTCGCTAAGTCTACATATTATTTTAACATTTGGTCCTGCGTCCATCGTAAAGTAAGCACTTATACCTGATTTCCTTAATTCTTTTACAATGTTTATTGCTCTTATTGAATCAGGTTCAAAGTATATTATTGATGGATTTGCTGACATCATTGTTGCATGCATCTTTAATGCATTATTTTCAGCAATTGCTCCCATTCTTTCAAAGTCCCTATCTTTAATAGCCTCTTTAATTAAAATTAAATCTTTTTCTGCTTCTATTGGCCACTCTTTATAAAATGGTGAAGTTTCAATAGTATGTTTCATACCTTCACGACTTGATATTTCTTTTTCCTCACTATTAACTATTACTGCAATCATTCCAATATCCCAGTCCGCATCATCAATCTCAATTGCAAAAGATGATTTATCATCGTAACCTTTTTCCCATTGGACTAATCCACCATAAACGCTTCTAGTTGCACTTCCAGATCCTTTTCTTACAAATGTGGATAACTCTTCTTTGCTTAAACCTAAGTTAAGAGCTTCATTTGCAGCAGCTCCAAGGGCAGCAAAGGCACTTGCACTTGAGGCAAGACCTGCAGCTGTTGGTACATAGTTTACACTTTTGACAATTGCTCTATAATTAACATTTTTAGCTTCTCTAAATAAATCGAGAAATTTACTTACTTTCTTTAAAGTTACCTTATCTTCTTTATTATCTAAGTAAAAGCTATCTTCTGCTAAATCTTCAATGAACTCAACTTCAGTTTCTGTATAAAACTGATCAAGTGTTAGAGATAAACTACTATTTGTTGGTAAAGCTAATTCTTCATTACTTTTACCCCAATATTTTATTAATGCAATATTAGCATTAGCTCTTGCTTTTGCTTTCATTTATCTCAACTCACTATCTTTCATATTCATAAGCCAAGTTCCCTTAGCTCCATTTGCTGATAATTCACTCTGAATTTTAAGTGCATCCTCATAATTCTTAACTAAGCAAATAATACAGCCACCTAGTCCACCGCCTGTTAACTTTGCAGCAAGTGCATTATTATCTAGTGCAATCTTTATAAGTTTTTCAATACTTTGATTACTAACACCTAATTCACTTAGATAAATTTGTGCTTGATTCATATTATTAGCAACATTACTTACATCATTATTACTTAATGCGAGTTTAGTATCATTAACAAGATTTTCAAGCTCTGATAAAATATAATTTCCTCGCTCACTATTTTCTTCAATATACTCTCTAACTTTAGATACTGCGAATTTTGTATTACCAAGTTCTCCTGTATCAGCTACTAGCAAGTAAGCATCTAAACTAAACTCGTAGGTAACAATCTCTTCTCCCTTAATAAAATATAAAGGTTTTTCATAGACGACAATTGCACTATCTATTCCACTTGGATTTCCATGTACGATTGTCTCAGAGAAGTTTACGTAATCTAATAATTTAGCATCCGATAAATCTTTTTCAAAATATTTATATATTGCTCTTACTAAAGCTGCAGCAACTGCTGCACTAGATCCCATACCACGCTCTTGAGGAATGTTACTATTGATTTTAATAGCGAAGTTTTCTTCAATATTTAAGTCATTCATTATTTTCTCAACTAAATCTTTTGGTCCTTGCAGTGATGTTGGGGCAAGACTCAATAGCCCTTGATAGTTTAGTGTATCTAAAATCATTTCATCATTCTCACTAATAACTGCTTCTATGCTTACTCCTGAGAACGGTATGGCAATTGCAGGTTTAAAATATACTACAGAGTGTTCTCCAACTAGTATAATCTTTCCCATTGCTCTTGCGCTAACAACTCTTTTATTCATACAAAACCCCTTCTTATATCAAAATCAATTTTTCAATTATAAATGGTGCTGCATATAGTGTCATAAACTGAATACCATAGTTTACACCCATCTTATTTAAACTACCACAAGCAATACCAATTAACATTACACCGAAGATATTAATTAAGCCGGCATCCATATATGCTAATAAAAAGATAAAACTAATGAATAAAGCTAATATTGCTTCGTGTGGAATTTTTCTTAATACAAACTCTGTTAATCTATTTGCATATTTATTAATAATTATATATGCAAAGAAGATAGCAATTACAGCACCAAAAATAACAGCGAAAACAAACTCTGGTGTGCTTAGTAAGTGGTGAATATTATTATCAAGACTGAATACTTGTTCAGCACTAAATAGTGCTCCCGCAGGACCAATTGACACCGGTGATAAAGGAATACCTATTGCAAGTAATGGTATTATTACTCCTGATATATAAGTTGACTGAATTAATGCACTCATCGTTGTAACAGCATTTAAAGCTTTTTCTGTTGGGTCTTTTATGGCATTAGGTAGTGTTTCACCTAATAATATCGTTAATCCAACAGGACTTAAGACAAATAGGAAGTTAACGATAAATGATCCGACAATTGTATTTTTAACTTCTTCTTTTGTTAATAATTTAAATGGATTTAATGTGTTATTTTCATGATTATCTTTAGGTATCGTAATTTCATTGTAGTTATCAACAATTAATTCTTGTCGTTTACCTTTATTTAACATCGTTAGTAATGAAACAATTAAAGGTCCAACAGTAATTCCTAGGAAGAATGATGTGTTAATATTTGTTGCTTGATCAACTACACCCATCCCCCAGTATAAATGTTTTAATCCCATAAATAGGATAGCCATCGGAATAATACTAACTAATGATAAAACTTTATGTTTACTTAATAAAGATAAGACAATAGCTCCACCTAAAAATAATAGAGGTGCCATAGTCGTTAATGATTGTCCAAATGAAGCAAGTATACTCGCTAATAACAATGATGTTGGAACCGCAATAAGAACACCGATTAATGATCCAACTGCCATTTTTTTAATTAGTAAACTTGATTTACCTTTACTCTTAATAAATAAAGAATGTTCCATCATGGGACTAGACATAACGCCACCTGGTAGCCCTACTAAGGCAGTTGGAATTGCGTTAACTAAATTAAGTGTCACAATCGCTGAAATAAAGAAACTTAAAACCGCAATTGGTTGGACACCTGACAAAATTACTACTAGAGTAATTGGCATTAGAACTGATGTTTCATCTGTTCCGGGAATAAATCCTATAACTGTATATATAACGACTGCTAAAACAGACATTAATAACATTTGTAATAAAATATCTATTGACACAATATTTCTCCTACTCTTCTATTTTAATATCACGTTTTGGTTTAATTAATAACGTTGATATAATAAATCCTAAAACTGCTCCTGCTAAACCAAAAAATAAACCTAAGGTTCTGTCGCCGCTTGGTGCTAAAAAATACATCCCCATCGTACTTACAATGGATATTAAAATTGATAGTATAAGTGACTTAATTGAAACCACATCTCCCCATACTTCAACAAGATTTTCTTCTTTCTTCATACATACTCCTTATCGCTTTATTATTAAAAAAACTTTATAGCGCACGGTACAAAATTACTACTAATATATACATCTGAAATCATACATAGAAATAGTACTATTAAATTGTCGCTTTTTAATGTTTATTCACCTTTTAAGCCTTCAATAAAGGCGCAAAAATAATCTTCGCTAAACCATTATACACTAAACTATAAGTATTTTTCCATTATTACGTATTCTTGATCACTCTTTATAAACTTCTCATTTGTAAGTATCATAGAAAATTTACTATAAAATGAACTTTTATCAACACGGGCATTACAAAATACCCGCTTAACTCCACAATCTTTTAAATAATTAAAACTATAGTTTAATAGAGTAGATCCATACCCTTTATTTTGCTTACTTAGCTTTGTTGCAAATTTTCTAAACTGCGCTTCATCATTAGAAATAAATAATGATATTACTGAAACTAAGTCCTCATTTATTAATAGACCAAGATGTATACCATCTTCATCATTTGCTATTTTAATATAATCAAGACTCTTATTTGGCCACATCACTTCATGTCGTAGTCTATATACTTCTTCTAATTCAACTTCTTTAATTAAATAATCTATAACAATCCCCTCCTGATTCCTATGAAAAAAGAGACTCACTTAAAAGCAAGTTCTCTATTTTACAAAATAATATATGAAATTAGCGCAACTAAACTAATACTTAAGAAATTAACTAAACTATTATCAACAAATCTAAAGCCTTTAACTAGATTATCACTAACTTTATCTTGTAAACTACCTTCTTCATCTACATAAGTTCTTTGAACACTTGATCCAAGTATACTATCTATAATCGTACCACTAAAACCAAGCAAAGTTATAATTATTAATGAGGATTGTCCCAAGTATGGAATTGCAAATAATGAGGCAATAGAGGCACCTATAAGTCCAAATAATAGACCTAGTAAAGTGACTCCACCAGATACACCAGTGCTTACTTCCTTAAAATCTAAAATATTAATTACTTTTGAATCAAATAACATACCTAGTTCACTAGAGAATGTATCCGAGTATGCACTTGCAAATGTTATAAATGCTAAATACATAAATTTATTATCATTAGTATAGTAATAAATGACAACTAATATTAAGGCTGGAAGTGAGTTTGAGTACACTTGAATCCACGACCTACTTCCAACTTCATCTTGTCTATCTTCAGCTCTTCTTTTAGTCTCATTAGTTATTTTAGAGATAGCACTTCCAATTATAAAGAATCCTAATAAACTACTTAAAATATATATATTACCAAAAACATAAATAGCCAGTCCTATGATAAAAGCTAAAAGTGCCCCCTCCAGGTCAATTGCCGATTTATAATATGCAATAAGTAATATTACTGTCAGTAGAATATTTACCATTATAAAGTTAAATGGTTCATTTACGATTATACTTAAATAAATATAAGATGCCACTCCGAGTGGTAAGTTAAGATTATCGTATCCCTTACTTCCAACCATCTCTAAGAACATTGATAATATTGAAATGATAATACTTATACATAATGTATATGTATTAATAAAATAATAATTATTAAATAAGATTAAACTAATAATTAGACTAACAGCAAGAACGACAAGCGAGCCTATAAGCGACTTATTATTTTTTCGACTAAGTAGCTTGGACTTATACTTAGAGCCAAACACAGCCGCTAAACCATCACCATAAGCTAAGACTAACATTCCGCTATATAGTAATATTGGAAGATCTAGTATATATGTAAGAAAGGATAAAATACTTAAACTAATCGCGTAAAATATTGTGCCCTTACTTTCAGTATTATCTCTTTCCATTGAACTAATCAATTTATGTTTATCACTTATATAATTAATTAATACGAATACTAATGGAGTAAACATTAGTCCACTCAAACTTGTAAACATTGGGTATAAAAATACCCAGTTTCCAACCATAATATGGATAAACTTTCTTGAGAATTCTTTATTATTAAAGCTTTTATTTATAAATAAGGATATTATCATTACTAGAGTAATATATCCAAATGATATTAATATTGGCAATATGTCTTTTACCATTTTATTCACCTTGCTAACTTTTCCTTTAATACTATATATCACTGCTCTTTTAGAAGCAAGTTTTAAAATAAAAAGGTCGTTATAAACGACCTGCTTCATACTCTTTAATTAAGTAAACACTTTTTTCAACTGCAGTTTTTAAATACGAGACTATTTGATCATATTTAAATATATCAAGTTCTTCAATATGATTATCTTCTAAATCATTAACTATATCTTTAAGTAGTTCTTCAAGACCTTCTTTACTTATGATAGATACTTCTTGTAAATCAGTAGGTACTTTAATTTCACCAACTATTTTCTTTAGTTGTGGATATCTTTCATTTAAGATTCCATTAAAACTCTCAAAATCTTTATAGTAACGATGCTGATATGATTCATCATCTGCCATGTAATACCTTAGCCACGGAAGATAAAATGTTGACAGCCATAAATCATCAGCAACAATGTGCGTAAAATAGCCCATAATGTAATCATCATTTAAATCTCCATATTTTTCTAAAAAGCCAGAAAAATCACCTGAGCGATCATATGATTTAACATCGCCTTTAAAGAAGTGACTTAACTTTTTATCACTAACACTATCTGGAGCAATACCACCTAAGATAAATAATGAGGAATCTTCAACATTTAGTTGTAAGGACACTTCATAAGCAATAACTGCATGCATAACTCTTGATCCCATACTATCTCCACCATTCATATAATAATTCTATCATATTTTAATATTCTATAGTTTTAAAAACTAGGTATAAACACACCTAGTTCTCTAATTTTAACACTGAGTCTTTTTTTATTAGCTTAGTATCAAATACCTTACTTACAATTTCAGTTTTATTTTCTATAGAATCGATAATCTTTTCTGCTGCGCATTTTCCAAGTTTAGTTTTTGGATGATCAATAGTTGAAATATGAGCTTTTGTCATCTCACTTAAATACGAATTGTCATGAGATACAATCGATATATCTTCTGGAACATTATAGCCGTTTCCCCAAATAATATCTAATACTTCAATTGTTAGCTTATCGTTATAGCAAACAATCCCAGTTACTCTATTTTCTCTAATCATATCGTCTACTTGATTCTTAAGAATCTCATCCATTGGCTCTTTTTCATAAACAAGGACGTTATCTGAGTTATATTCAATACCAAACTCATAACAAGCCTGCATATATCCCTTTAATCGCTCTTTTCCTTGTCTGTCATCAATCTTAAAGATTCCGCCGATGTTAATGTGGTTATTCTCGATTAGCTCTTTAGTCGCAGTATACCCCGATTTAAAGTCATCTGTCATTACCGAAGGAATATCGATCTCTTCGTAAACGGCATTGATCATTATTAATGGTATTCCTAATTCTTTTAATTTCAAGTACAGTCCAATGTTTGGATTGTAATAGGCACTCTTTGTTGGTTCAACAATGATACCATCAACATTTCGGTCAATCATCATCTGCACAGCTCTTTTCTCCAAATCAATATCATTATTCGTACTCGTTAAAATCATTGAATAACCTTTTTTTGTTAATTCATTCTCAATTCCACGAATAATGTAAGGAAATATATAGTCAGAAATATATGTTGTAATAACGCCAATTTCTTTTGTTTTATTTTTTCCATTTGGATGCCCTACAAATGAACCTAATCCTTGTTCTTTATAGATTAGACCTTCATTCTCTAAATATGCTAGAGCAGATCTTACTGTATGTCTACTTACATCATATTTTGTTTGAAACTCTAACTCAGTTGGGAGTTTGTCTCCTGGTTCTAGCTTATTATCTTCAATAAGTTTTTTAATTTCATATCTAAGGTATTCATGTTTATTCTTGAATTCCATATGAACACCCTCCCTTCTAAGCACTACTATATTCTACTACTTATTATTCAATTACAACAGCCTCAACATCTAGCATATTAGTCCAATCAAGTATTTGATCAACTGTTAGTGCGAGTGATGCAACTGTATGGTGACCTCCACCATTTGCAATCCATGCATGTACTCCTGATTTGAATCCTGGTTCTGGTTTCCACATAACTCTAGCTACTGGAAGATTTGGCGCTGGTTCTTCAGGTGTAAATGCTGAAATAGCATTAATTAATACTTTAAAGTGAGTTCCAAAGTCAGCAACTGATACTGCAACTCCTTCTCCTTCACAACCATCAAATACTAGTCTTGCCGGATCAGCTTTATCTCCAATTGAAAGTGGTGATACAACTACTCTAGGTTTAGCAGTAGCAAATGTTGGATCTACTTCTAACATATGTGATTGTAATATAGCTTCTTTTCCTTTTGCTAATTCATAAGTATAGTCTTCCATAAAACCAGTCTTTTGATTGTGACTCATGATTTTCAAGAATCTATCTAAAGCAGCTGTTTTCCAGTCTCCTTCACCTGCAAATCCATATCCTTGAGCCATTAATCTTTGAACTGCTAATCCAGGAAGTTGTTCCATACCGTGTAAATCTTCAAAGTTAGTTGAGAATGCAGTATAGTTACCAGCATCTAGGAATCGTTTTAGTGCAATTTCATATGATACTTGAACTTTAACTTGCCTTTCCCATACATCTTCTGCATAGTCTCCATAATCAAAGTCATATAGTTCTTTGTACTCTTCAAATAATTCATTAATTTCATCTTCAGTAACCGCATTTACTACTTCTACTAAGTCACCAATTCCATAATAATCTACATACCATCCAAATTGGATTTGTGCTTCAATCTTATCACCATCAGTAACGGCAACATTACGCATATTGTCACCAAATCTTGCTACTTTAATTTTAAATCCTTCATTGTAAGCAACTGCAACATCCATCCATTGTGCAAGTTCAGTAACTACTTCTTCATCTTGCCAGTATCCAACGATAATCTTATTACGTTTATCTAATCGAGCATTAATATATCCATACTCACGATCACCATGTGCCGCTTGATTTAAGTTCATGAAATCCATGTCAATTGTATCCCAAGGAATACTTTCATTAAATTGTGTTGCTAAATGTAGTAGTGGCTTTTGTAATAACTGAGTTCCTCTAATCCACATTTTAGCTGGTGAAAATGTATGCATCCAAGTAATAATTCCTTCAACATCTTCGTCGTAGTTAGCTTCTTTCATTAAGCTAGTAATTTCACTTGGTGTTGTTGCTAAATCCTTAAACTCAACTGGATAAGGAAGACTTCCTTTATTTAATTCTGTAACAATCTTTTCTGCATTTGCTCTAACTTCATTTAAAGCTTCCTCACCATATAGGTGTTGTGATCCTACCACAAACCAAAATACTCTTCTTTTGTTTTCCATTATTTCATTCACCTTTCTGTCCATAGTAAGCATCTTTACCATGTTTTCTTAAGTAGTGCTTATCTAATACTGATTTTGGAATACTACTAATTCCAGGACTTAACTGTTCTGTATAAAAACTCATTTTACAAACTTCTTCTAATACAACTGCATTATATACAGCTTCACTAGCATTTTTTGCCCAAGTGAATGGACCATGACCTGATAATAATATTCCAGGTACTTCCATCTCATTAATGCCTCGTTCTCTAAAAGTTTCTACAACTAATAGACCAGTCGCCCTTTCATAATCATCTTCAATTTCTTCTTTGCTTAAAAATCTCGCGCATGGGATACTTCCATAAAATGTATCAGCATGTGTTGTTCCATACGCTGGTACATCTTTACAAGCTTGAGCCCATATTGTTGCCCAGTTTGAGTGAGTGTGAACCACTCCTCCAACTTCAGGGAAATTCTTATAAATTTCTAAGTGAGTTTTTGTATCTGATGATGGACTTAATTTACCTTCAACAACATTTCCATCCATATCACAGACAACCATATCATCGACTGTAAGTTCTTCATATTTGACTCCACTAGGTTTAATTACAAATAAACCTTTCTCACGGTCAATTCCACTTACATTTCCCCACGTATACTTTATTAAATTTTGATTTACTAACTCTAAATTCGCTTCATAAACTTCTTGTTTCAATTTATCTAACATTTTATACCTCTTTATTTAAAGTTTTGTGCGACTTTTTCAATATCGATATTATTTTCATATCTTTCAACATACTTATCATAAGCAATAATTTCTTCTTCACTTGGCTCGTATGTTCTTAAAGATACTGAATCAAACACTACATTGTCTAAATAGTCTTCTAAACTCATCTCTTCAGCATAGTTTAAGTATTGAGCAAGTAGTGCCATACCCCATGCTCCACCTTCATTTGCTGTTTCCATTAAGGTAACAGGACTTTTAACTGCCGCTGCAACAACTCTCTCTGCAACACCTTCAGTTTTAAATATTCCACCATGGCCTACGATTGACTTTATCTCAATTCCTTCTTTAAATAATATTTTTAAACCAATATTTAAAGTTGCGAAAGCAGAATCTAATATTGATTTCATTAAATTACTTAATGAGAAGTTTGCATCAGGCAATCTTACTAATAATGGTCTTCCATCTTGTACTTTAGTAATGTTTTCACCTGAATGATATCCATAAGTTAATATACCTTCTAAGCCTTCATCATAATTTAGTGCTGTTTCAAATAAGTTTTTATATAAATCATCAGTGCTGATATCTATGCCCATTAGTTCGTTATAATCTTTAAATATATTTACCCATGAGTTAATCTCACTAGTACAATTATTTACATGAACCATAGCTACTTGTGATCCTGCTGGAGTAACAACAATATCAATTTCTGGATATACCTTTGATAACTCTTCTTCAAGTACAATCATTGCAAATACCGATGTTCCTGCTGAAATATTACCTGTGTTTTCTCGTACAGCGTTCGTTGCTGTCATTCCTGTTCCAGCGTCACCTTCAGCCGGAGCAAATTTGATTCCCGCTTTTAAAGATAAGTCTGGATCTAAAAGTTTAGCACCCTCTTCAGATAAAACACCTGCAACTTCTCCTGCACTTAAAACTTTAGGTAATACATCTTCTATATTGAAGGTATACCCAAGCTTATCAGTATCCGCATTAAATATATCTAATAATCTCTTATTGTAATCTTTTGTTTTTGAGTCAATAGGGAACATTCCAGATGCATCACCTATACCTAATGACTTATCACCTGTTAACTTCCATGAGACATATCCCGCTAGTGTTGTAATGAAGTTTAACTCACTTAAATGTTCTTCTTTATTTAACATTGCTTGATAAAGGTGAGCACTACTCCAACGTTGAGGAATGTTATGATTTAACAATTTAGTTAAGTATTCCTCTGCTTCTTGAGTCATTGCATTTCTCCATGTTCTAAATGGTGTAAGCAAGTTATCATTTTCATCAAATGCTAAGTATCCATGCATCATTGCACTAATACCTATAGATCCAATGTTATTTAATTCTAAATTGTATTTCGTTTTAATATCATCTTTAATTTGTTTATATGAACTTTGAACACCTAACCAAACATCAGCTAAATCGTATGTCCAAACTCCATCAACCAATTGATTTTCCCAGTCATAATAACCAGTTGAAATAACCTCCCCTTTAGAACCTATTAAAACTGATTTAATCCTAGTAGATCCTAATTCAATTCCAAGGCTAGTATTATTTGTATTTATCAACTCTTTATACATACTTATAATCCTCCTTGATTTTTTAGTGTAATGCTGCTTTTCTTCTGTTGTAAACGTCTAATGAAACTGCCGCTAATAATACAATACCTTTAATAGCTTGTTGCCAGTCAATTCCTACACCCATTAATGACATACCATTATTTAAAATAGCCATAACAAATCCACCAATGATTGCTCCAACAACTTTACCAACTCCACCATTAGCACTTGCTCCACCGATGTAACATGCCGCAATAGCATCTAACTCAAATGATACTCCTGCTTGTGGTGTTGCTGCGTTTAGTCTTGATGCAAAAATAAGTCCTGAAACAGCCGCTAAGAATCCCATGTTTACAAACGCTAAGAAAGTAATTTTTTGTGCTTTAATTCCTGATAAAACTGCTGCTTTAGCATTACCACCAATTGCATAAATATGACGACCTAATTTAGTTCTATTCATAACGAATTGATAAACTAAAGTTAATACTAATAATATGATTAAGATAATTGGAATACCTTGATAGTTTCCTAATAGGAATGAGAATCCGGCAATTACAAGAGCGAATCCAACTTGTTTAAATAAAAACTTCGCATTTGATTCAACTTCAATCTTATATTTTATTTTCTTCTTACGAGTATTAACTTGTGTAATTACTAATGCTGCAATTGCAATAAGTCCAAATAGAATCGCATTTGTTTTCAAACCAGCAATTTCTGGTAAAAACTCAGGTACGAACTTACTACTAAATATTTGGAAACTCTTTGGAAGTGGAGCAACTGTTTTACCTTTTAGAATAACCATTGTGATTCCTCTAAATAATAATTGTCCTGCTAAAGTAACAATGAATGAAGGTACCCCTAAATATGCTACCCAGAAACCTTGCATAGCTCCAATTAATGCACCAGCAATTAATGCGACAATAATTGTCATCCAAATCGGTAAATCAAATACCGTCATTAATACACCTGATAATGCCCCAATAACTGCTGCAATTGATCCTACTGAAAGGTCAATGTGATTTAATACAATTAAAATTAGCATTCCTATCGCTAATACTAATATGTATGCATTTTGTAAAATTAAGTTTGTAACGTTTAACGGTTTTAATAATAACCCATTCGTTAAAAACTGAAATATAACTATTATTGCCACCAAAATAACAGACATACTGTTATTTCTAAAAAATACTAATGCTTTATCTTTAAAATTTAGTTTGTTTTCCATATTAATTACCTTCCTCGCCTAAACCTAACATATACTTCATAATAACTTCTTCACTTGCGTTTTCTTTATCAACAATTCCACCAATTTCTCCCTCGTGGATTGCATAAACTCTATCCGCCATACCTAATATTTCAGGAAGGTCTGAAGAAATTAAGATAACACCCTTACCTGTTTTCGCTATATCATCAATGATTTTATAAATTTCAAACTTAGCTCCAACATCAATACCACGAGTTGGCTCATCTAAGATAAGAACCTCAGGATCAGACATTAACCATTTACTTAATACAACCTTCTGTTGATTTCCACCACTTAGACTTTCAACATCTTGATGAATTGAATGTAGTCTAATATTAAGTAGTTCACGATATTTCTCTGAACTAATTATTTCTTCGTTCTCATTTATAATTCCATTTTTTGAAACTTTGTCTAAACTTGTTAATGATATATTTTTATTAACTGTATCTATTAAAACCAAACCTTGTTCTTTTCTATCCTCAGTTACATATGCTATACCATTATCGATTGCTTTAACTACCGTTGATGTATCAATTTCGTTACCGTGAAGTTTTACCTTACCTTCAACTCCTGAACCATACATTTCACCAAAGATACTTAAGGCAAGTTCCGTTCTACCAGAACCCATTAGACCCGCAATACCAACAACTTCCCCTGCTTTTACATGTAAGGAAACATCTTTAACAACTTTTTTATCCCTATCTTGTGGATGATAAACCGACCAGTTTTCAACTTCAAATATCACTTCACCAATTTCCGCGGTTTTATCTGGATATCTATTAGTTAAATCCCTTCCAACCATTGACCTAACCATACGCATCTCTGTATCTGCTTCGATTACATCGATGTTATCGGCAACTTTACCATCACGAATAACTGTTATTCGATCAGAAATAGCCATTACTTCATTTAACTTATGTGAGATCATAATCGAAGTTATTCCTTCTGATTTAAACCTTAAAATTAAATTAAGTAAGTTTTCACTCTCCGTCTCATTCAAAGCCGATGTCGGCTCGTCTAAGATTAATAATTTTACATGCTTACTAAAAGCCTTAGCAATTTCAACTAATTGTTGTTGTCCAACCGATAAACTTCCAACTGGAATCGATGGATCAATATCTAGTCCAACTAACTCTAACAATCTTTTAGCTTCTGATATTGATGTATATTGGTCAACAACAGGCCCACTCCCCTGCTCATTACCTAAAAATATATTATCCGCAATACTCATCTCAGGTATTAATGCTAATTCCTGATGGATAATGACTATTCCTAACTCTTCACTATCTCTAATAGTTTTGAACTCACACTTTTTATCTTCATAAATGATCTCTCCATCAAATTCTGTATCGGCGTATACTCCACTTAACACCTTCATTAAAGTTGATTTACCAGCACCATTTTCTCCACATAGTGCATGTATCTCGCCTTTTTCTACAGTAAAGGAAACATCCTCTAAAGCTTTTACTCCACTAAAGTCCTTAGTAATATTCTTCATTTCTAACAGTATATTATTTTTCATATTATCATTCCTTTTTAATAAAATACGGGGTATGTATTAGATACCCCGTTTAAGATTCTTATTTTAAGTCGTCTTCAGTAAAGTATCCACTTTCTACTAGAACTTCATGGTAGTTGTCAATGTCTACTGAAATCGGTACTAATAGGTATGAAGGTACAACTTTTTTACCGTTGTCATAAGTCTTAGTATCATTTACTTCAACTTCTGTTCCTTCAACTAATGATTGAACCATTTCAGCAGTTTTCTTAGCTAGTTCACGTGTATCTTTAAATACAGTTTGTGATTGTTCACCAGCAATAATTGATTTAATACCAGCTGCAACAGCATCTTGTCCTGTAATGATTGGTAATGGTTTTTCAGCTGATCCATATCCAACATTTTTAAGTGATTCAATTGCACCTAATGAAATTGGATCATATGGAGATAAGATTGCATGTAAATCTTCACCACTTGAGTAGTGAGCACTTAAGATATTATCCATACGTTGTTGAGCTGCCGCTCCATCCCATCTTAAAGTTGCCGCTTGTTCAAATGTATTCTGACCACTTCTAATTACTAATTTACCTGAATCAATAAATGGTTTAAGTGTGTCAAATGCTCCACCCCAGAAGAATAATGCGTTGTTGTCATCTGGTGATCCACCAAAGAATTCAATATTAAATGGTCCATCAGCATTTTCTAAATCTAACTTATCAATAATATAGTTAGCTTCTAATACTCCAACACTATAGTTATCAAATGTTGAGTAGTAGTCAATATACTCACTATCCATAATTAAACGGTCATAAGCAATTACTTTAATATCTTCAGCATGTGCTTTATCTAAAACGTCTGTTAATGCACTTCCATCAATTGACGCAATAACTAATACGTCAACACCTTTAGTAATCATATTTTCAATTTGTGACACTTGGTTTTGTACAACGTCTTCAGCATACTGTAAGTCTGTTTCGTATCCTAAATCTTCTAGTACTTTAACCATATTAGCTCCATCAGCAATCCATCTTTCTGCTGATTGAGTTGGCATTGCGATTCCAACATAACCTTTACTGTTTTCATCTTTACCCCCGCCGCCGCTGCCACAAGCAGTTAATAATAACGCAACAGCAAGAAATAAACCAATAATTCTAAGTTTCTTCATAAAGTCCTCCTCTGGACACCCTTCTTGAGAGTGCTTACATTTAAAGTATACCACATTGTACGGACAAGTCAACAGTTTATTTTATTATTATATAAATTTGGTCAAACATGTACGAACAACATAAGAATAACTGCTGTTTTTTCACAATAAAAGCTCATTTTATTAAAAATGAGCTACATTTGCATATTAACATTGTATTTAAATGTAGATAAGTTCTCAGAACTAATATCTATTTGAATTAACTTAATTAGCTTAAGTTTATCATCATGACTAAGCTTAGGTCTTATTTTAGAGACTGTAGCATTAGCTTTCTTTAATCCTTGCTTCTTTCGATCCTCAATAAGTTCCTGTTTCGCAACTATATAATAATATAGCAGCAAATCACTATTATACTTTTCAAATCTCTCATTTAATTGTTTTTCAATAAACTTTTTATGATCATTTCCAAATGGAAAAACTTTTAATTGATAATCCTCAAAGTCTTGTTCACGTTCTTCTTTACTTTTAAAATTAAACATAATATCACCTAAATCTATTATATATGACCTGTAGTTAATTTCAATACTGAAATCATTTTATGAAAATACTTTCAAAAGAGTGTAACAATTGTCATTTAACAGTCATATTGTTATAATTGCTACATACTATTAGAATTTCATTATTATTGAACTATTATGTTCAATTGTTATATATATAGATTTAAAATAAATTTAGGTTGTATTTCAATATACCTTTAAGATTATTATCTAAATAATGACCTTCTTTTAATTTAGTTTTTATTTATTACTGGAGGGATTTTTATGAGTGAAAACACAATTGTAAGAGTAAAAGATTTAAAGAAATATTATCAAACTGCTTCTAAAACATTATTTTCAGAAGCTAGATATGTAAAGGCTAACGACGGAATTACCCTTGATATTAAAGAGGGTGAAACTCTTGGATTAGTTGGTGAAAGTGGATCAGGTAAGTCAACACTTGGAAAAGTTTTATTACAACTATATAACCAAACTGATGGATCTACTTATTACTATGGAAGAACACTAGAAGACTTAGCACCACAATATGTTTTCAAGATAATCAAAGACCTTGAAAAGGATGTTAAATCACTTGAAGCTAACCGTATCGATAGAAGAAAAGTAAAAGCTCAATTAGCTAAGGCAACAAATAGTTCTGATAAAGCGAAATTAGACAAAGAGTTCAATCTTGTAGATAAAAAAATAGATGAGTTCTTTGATACAACTGTTAAAGTATTTGGTGGACTAATCTTCAGTGAAGATTTATCAGAAACATCAAAAACGATAAATGACTGGTATGTATCTCGTGGTAAAGTTATTAAATTAAGTAAACAAGTAACACTTGAAGAACTTGCATTAAGCGCATTAGAAGAAGATGAAGATACTAAAGAATCTAAATTAGATAAGACTAAGGCAAAATTACAAGTTGCTATTGATAACTTAAAGATTGAAGAAGCAAAAACAAAGGAATTAGAACTTAAGATTGCTGAAATTAGAGAAACTGCTAAACTTCATGAAAAATACGAAAGATATGAGGAACGTAAAGATTTAGGAATTGATCTTCCAAGACTTACTGAAAAGGAAGTTAGATCACTAAGAACTGACTTACAAATAATCTTCCAAGACCCATACTCATCATTAAACCCAAGAATGACTGTTGCTCAAATAATCGGTGAAGCACTAGTTGCTCACGGAATGTATATGAAAAATACACAAAAGTTAACAAATTACATTTCAAAAGTAATGGTTGAAAGTGGACTTGAACCACATATGATGCACAGATATCCGCATCAATTCTCAGGTGGCCAAAGACAACGTATCGGAATAGCAAGAGCATTGGCATTAAACCCTAAGTTCATCGTTTGTGATGAAGCTGTAAGTGCATTAGACGTTTCAATTCAAACACAAATTATTGACCTATTAAGAGACTTAAAAGCAGAAAGAAACTTAACTTACCTATTTATATCACATGACTTAGGCGTTGTTAGATTTATTTCTGATAGAATTGCTGTTATGTATAAAGGGCATGTTGTTGAACTTGCAAGCACTAAAGATATCTTCGATAATCCACAACACCCTTATACGCAAAAATTATTAAGAGCAATCCCAAGAATAAGTGACAAAGAATTAGAATTCAAAAATGATCGTAAACATAAAGTTGACTTTACAAGATATATTGATGAAGACCTTGTTGATGGTGACTGGGTAGAAGTAAATGAAAATCACTTTGTTGCATGTAGAGATTTAGAAAAGGAAGTGATTTAAATGGAAAAACTATTAGAAGTAAAAAACTTACACACCTACTTCAACACTGATGCTGGAGTAATTAAAGCTGTTGACGGAGTTAGTTTCGCAATTGAACCAGGAAAAACTTTAGGAATTGTTGGAGAAAGTGGATCTGGTAAGAGTGTTACTGCAATGTCAGTAATCAGTTTATTAGACTATCCTGGAGAAATTAAATCTGGAGAAATATTATATAAAGGGGAAGACTTAACAAAAGTAAGTGAAGCAACTATGCGTTCAATGCGTGGTAATGAAATATCAGTTATCTTCCAAGAACCAATGACATCACTTAACCCTGTATTCAAGATTAAAGCACAATTAAACGAAGCAATCATACTTCACCAAAAAGTGAGTAAAGAAGAAGCAACAGAAATTTCATATGAAATGTTAAAAGCTGTTCAGATTGAAAATGCACGTGAAATCTTAGAATTCTACCCACACCAATTATCTGGTGGTATGAGACAGAGAGTTATGATTGCTATGGCACTTGCATGTAAACCATCAATCTTAATTGCTGATGAGCCGACAACAGCATTAGACGTTGTTATTCAAGCAGAGATACTTAAGTTAATGAATGATCTAAAAAATGATCTAAATACTTCAATAATCTTTATATCACATGACCTTGGAGTAGTATCACAAATGGCTGACGATGTAATTGTTATGATTAATGGTAAAGTTGTTGAACAAGCACCAATTAAGAAAATATTCGATAACCCTATCCACCCATATACAAGAACATTAATATCATCGTTCTTAAGAACTGATATTGATACAGATGTTGAAGACTATCGTCCACTAGATAACTACGCGATGGTTACAGATGAATATGACTTTAAAAACTTTAAAGAAAACAGAATTGCAGATAGTGATTGGATTGAAATAGAAACTGACCACTATGTGGCAGTAAACTTAATTAAATAATGAAAAGAAGTTGAATATCAACTTCTTTTTTTATAGATTAATCATTTTATTAACGATATCTTTAGCAAACTCTTCATCATGCTCAACAAATACTAATGTTGGTTTGAACTCTTTTATTAAATCCTCAATTTGCATACGCGTAAAAATATCAATATAGTTTAGTGGTTCATCCCATATATAGAGATGGGCTTTCTCACATAATGACAGTGCAAGTAATACTTTCTTTTTTTGTCCTTCACTAAAACTAGAGACATCATTGTAAAAGTGTTCTCGACTTACTCCCATCTTAGCCAAAATACTCATAAACTGACTTTGATCAACATCTCTTTCACTAGCTAAATCAAATAGTAGACCTTCTAGATCTTCAGCACTTTGAGGTACATAGGATATTTTAATTCGGGAGCCGCGGTACTCTTCACCTGCAATAATATCAATATCCCTCATTAAACTTTTTATTATAGTTGATTTACCACTACCATTTTTACCTTTCAGTTTAATTACTTCATTTCTCTTAATATCAATGTTAAAGTTTTTTAAAACTGGCTTTTCACTATAACCAAGATCACAATTTATATATTGTATTAATGACTCTTGGTGATAATCTAAATTAAACATTTTTAGATCGTCTACTTCTTCAACATCTTTAAGTAATTTCTTACGTTCTTCTAAGTCTTTTAATTTTCTTCTTTCAATGTTTTTAGCAAGTTTCATCTTTTTAGCTGCCTTATGACCAACAAAGCCTCTATCAACCCCTGATGAGTTTTTAACACCATGTCCATATTTAGTTGATTCAATTCCAAATGAAGCTCTTTGGGATTCTCTAAATGATTGATCTAGCCGTTTAACTTCTTTTCTTAATCTGATATTTTTATTAATTTCATATTCATCTTTATCAAGTTTATCTTGATACCATGCCTTAAAACTTCCAGACCTTACTTCAATAGATGTTCTATTTAACACTATCAAATGATCAATACAAGTATCTAAAAACTTCCTATCGTGTGAGACAAGTAAAAAACCGTCTTTATTTTTTAAGTAGTCTGATACTAAATCTCTCGCTTCATAATCTAAGTGGTTTGTTGGCTCATCAATTAATAAATACTCATGATCTTTAGTGAATAAGATAGCCAACATAAATTTAACTTGTTCACCGTAAGATAACGTCTTATAAACTCTATCTAAAATATCTTCATCAAGTTTTAAAAGACTTAACTCTTTAGAGAGTTTCCACTCTTCATGATCAAGTAATATTTCATCCGCAATCATCCTAAGAGTCTTATTAGGATACTTTATATCAAATGGAAAATACATTAAGTTTTCACTTAATGTGATATTACCTTCGTACTCATATTTATTTTGTAGCAAGTTTAAAAGCGTAGTCTTACCACTACCATTTCTACCAATCAATCCACACTTCCAACTTGTATCAAAGTTAAAAGATACATTATCAAATACTTTTTCATTTCCTCCATAGGAAAAACTTAAATTATTAATGTTAATTTGTGACATTTATATACACTCCTCTATTTAGGAGTTACTCTATTAGTTAGAGAGTTTATACTCCTTGAAAATAATTATCTTGATTAAATTGAATATTGTTCATTATTCTCACCTCTCCATTTTCTATATTTTAACAGTTTATAGGGCATAATAAAAGCATATCCTCGGATATGCTTTATTTGTTATTTTATTTTTCGAAAATTACTTCTTTATTTTCAACATCAAGTTTTGCAATTTGTGCTTGAATATAGATGTCATAACCTTGATCAACTAATTTTTTGTATCCATCTTGGAAATTTTTAGAAATACAAATTCCAGTTGAAACAAGTTTTGCGTTAACCTTTTTAAATAGTTTATCAACATTAAGAACAACTGAACCTTGAGCTAAGAAGTCATCTAGTAATACTAATTTTTTTCCTTCAATAAATTCTTTTTTTACTGATAAGAAATAATCATGGTTTTTTGTGAAAGAATGAGACTCTTGTTGAACGAAGATATCAGCATCTAATTCCTTAGCTTGTTTTTTTATGATTACTAAAGGTTTATTAGCAAATAGTGCTGCAAAAACAGAAGGAGCAATTCCTGAAGTTTCAACTGTGACAAAGGCATCAAAATCATAGTCTTTGTAGTACTCTGCGAAATCTCTTCCTAACTCTTCCATTAATTTCGGATCAACTTGTGCATTTAAGAATTTCGATACATCAAGTATTAATTCCGTTCTAACACTACCCTGTTCAATAATAATATCTTCCAAAAGCTTCATTGTAACACTCCTTTTAAATTGTAAATAAATATAAAATTGAGATAAATGTGATGAAGTGCATTGTTTTGTTTATTTCACTAAACTTACCTGCAAATATCATACATAATTCCCAAGAAATAAATCCTAATACTAAACCTAGTGAGATTGATCCTGTTAATGGCATCATAACAATAGTTAAGAATGATGGAATAATATTTTCAAATCCACCGTGCCATTCAATATCAGTAATATTTTGCATCATGAAGATTCCGATAACTACCATTGCTGGCGTTGTAACAGCCGCAGTTACTAATGATAATAATGGATAAATAAATACTGAAAGTAAGAATAAGATTCCACAAACAACTGCCATTAAACCAGTTCTTGCTCCTGCGATAATACCTGATACTGATTCAATATATGTTGATAAGTTTGAAGTACCAAAGATTGATCCTACAAATGTACCAATTGCATCAGCAGCATAGATTCTATGATTTTCCTCAAACTGTTCTCTTGATAAATCAGGAATTTGTGATGCAGCAGCTGATAATGTTGTTGCTGTACCAAAGAAGTCTAAGAATAAGAATGTTAATGTAACAACGATACCTTTAACATTAAAGATTTCTGGTAAATGTTTAATACTAACACCGAATGTAGTACTCATCATTGACTTGAATGGTTCAACTGGAATTGCTAATGGACTACCAGCTGGAAGCTGTGGTAATGACGCAAGCACTTCAGGAGTAAATGTTAACCATCCCATATCCGCACCAAGTCTTAATAGTAAACCGACAATAGCTGCACCGACCATACCAAAGAATACCGCATACTGGTTCTTTCTTACTAAAAAGAATGCCGCTATTAGAATTCCTGAGAATGCAATAATTACGTTAGGGTTATTAAATCCACCAAAAGTAATAAATTGTGATGGATCTGGAACAATAATTCCTGAGTTTTTAAATGCAACAAAGGCTATAAAGATACCAAGACCTACTGTACCAGCCTGTTTTACCGAATGTGGTATTTCTTTAATTATCTTTTGTCTTAAATTTGAAAATGATAACATTAAGAATAATATAGACGAAACTAAAACACTTGATAGTGCCGCTTGCCAAGTTAAGCCCATTTGCATAACAACTGAGAATGCGAAGAATGCATTCATTGACATACATGGAGCAAGTCCTAATGGAAACTTAGCATAAAGTCCCATAATTAATATTGCTATAGCCGAAGAGATAATTGTTGCCATAAATACTGCATCTTCAGGCATACCCGCTTGACCTAAAATAATTGGGTTAACGAATATTACATATGACATAGATAAGAATGCAGTTAATCCACCTGTCATTTCTCTTTTAATCGTTGAACCTGATTTCTCAATACCAAAGTACTGATCTAATACTTTTTTCATGTTTTCCTCCTTTGGAAACGAAAAAACTGCCATTTAGCTGGCAGTAGAAAACACAAAAAAGTTGTCTATTGCCATAGTTTGCAATTTTACGGGCTGCAAGTAGAGACTTCTGGACCATATTACCAGAAATATATGGAGTTTTTACTGCTTAACTATAACAATGCAAACAAGCTTAGTCAAGTGTAAATAGCACAATAAATTATGTAAGCGATCGCTCTTCACATTATAAGATTTATCTCGTTTTTTATTGCTTATTTTATAAATAAATCTATTATCTTTTCAGACTCACCTTCTGCAAATGGACTACTTAGTGCTTCATAGTAATTATTAGAATACGCCTCACTATTTGCGAAATATCCATAGTATCCATTTGTATAAGAAGTAAAACGAATCTTATCATCATCTACAAGATTACTTAACTCAGAGAATAATTCACCTGGTACTCCCACAAAGGTAAAGATACCAAGCTTCAATATATGAATATTAATATTATATATTTCAACTGCTACTCTCTGCTTAGAGTATTCTAAATTAATCAGTGCCCCTTCAGCATATGATTGAAGTAATCTTTTCTCTCTCAAATCATTAGCAAGGCTGATTTCTTTTAAATACTTATCATACTTAGCTTTTGCAAAGTCAATCGGATCAGGTTTCTTAGTTCTTAACTCAAGATATTTGTGATCATTTGTTATAGACATTTCAAAGTCATTTAAAGCTAGTAAACTCGTTTCGATATGCTTGCTTATCATCTTAGCAAATCGCTCTACTTCACTAAATCCTTCACCTATTTTATTGAAGCGTGTTGAGATATCCCCAGCACTACCATTTAAAAAGACAACAAAATCATAATCTTTATCCTTAAAATAACTATTAACTACTCCTGTAAAATCTGAACTTATTTTTAAATTATTCGGCTTTAAAATAGTCGGATGACAGGCATAACTATAAAGAATTACTTTCTTACTTTTATTTTTAAGACTTATCGTTAAAAATGAATTATCTCCTTTTAAAGCTTGGTCATTTCTATTTGATCCTACACCATAAAGCTCACTCATATTAAATTGAGCACTAGCCTCACTTAGATTATTAAGTGCATCAATTAATGCTAACTCAGTTTTATTAATAATTTCCGATATCCACTCTAAATTAAGTTTATTAAAAATATACTCAGTACCACGAAGTATCCCTTTATCCACATCCATTAAACCACCCGGAGCACTGTGGGTATGTGTTGCATTGGCAAAAACATTGTCTGATTTAATAGCATATCTATTTAACATTAAATATAGAGGACTTAAGAGCGTATGATCAAAGGATATTAAATCATAATTTAATATTAGTGATCTCTCTAATCCATTATCAAATAAAATTAATCGAATATAAATATCATCATGTACCTTATTAGAAATTCGATTAACACCATAACCTGCCAAATTTGTCGGCAGTTTTACATCTAATGTCTTTTCACTAAATCCTACTTTCATAATCTTCCTCCTATTTAATTCTAAATGTTTTAGGGGCAACAAAATACATTAAGAAACTTGCGATAAGAATATATAGGATACTAAAGATAATTACACCAATAGTTAATATCCATAGCTCAATCGTAAAATCAGCTAGTATATATACCGCAAAATATGTCAATGAGTTTATTATTGAATAAGTTTTATTAACTATCTTCATCTCTTTATCATATGGTTGAAGTACATAGTATAAAACTAATGAGTGAATACAGAAAAACATATTCATAACATTTATGGAAACAAACAGCATTAATATATCTAGAAAATTATTTGTCATCTTTAATCCAACAGCCAGTACAATTACTAACAAGGACATTAATAAACCTTGTGGAACATGTATAAGAGTAATTTTCTTTAGTCTTTCAAAAAAGTTTGGCAAAACATTTGACCCCTTATTGTAAAGTCGATACCTTAGCATTGATGCATCACAGTTAAAGAATAAAGCGTTAGTTATTACTTCTCCCATATTTAAGAAATAGAGTAAAAGAAAAACAAAACTAATATGATTTAAGAAATTTCCTGATTCAGCAGTAATAAACTGAGATGAGAATGCAGGTTTAAATATAAATAACACTTTATATGAAAGTAATACTCCTAGAAATAAAACAATATTAGTAATCTTAAATCTAAGTGAATAAACTTTTACATAACGATCAAAAAATATATTATTTAAATAAGTAAATCTCTTTCCAGAATACTCCTTAATACTATGATCAATCTTTCTTTCATTCTTACTTTTTACTGTTTCACCCATATTTGCACCAAAACTATTTAGTAGATCTTCTTCAACTCTAATTTTCATATGCATGTAACTATAGTAGTCAAAATTCTTAGACATTGATTTATCAAAGAAAAACCCAATAACTAGTATTAAGATAGCAGCAATGAAGTAATAGATTGATGAAATATCAACAATTCTAACATTTAACAAAATGTAGTACATCGGCATACCCGCAAGTATTACTAAAAAGAATACAATCGTTTGTGGTAAAAATTTATTCTTTGGAAATTGTTCATTATATTTACTAAAGTATTGTTTATGGATACCATTAGCAAATAGTGAGGTACCATACCAAACAAGTATTATTGAAATAGCCGTTAAGATATCTGGACTTGCCACAATTAGTGTTAGTCTATATAAAATAACATTAATAAAATAGATAATCGTATTATTTCTAGCTATATCTTTAGCAGGCATTCTAATATTTCGCTGTAGTGTCTTATTAACATATGTATCATTTATCATTATCGTTGGTTTAAAAAAACCTCTAATGACTCCCCAGGAGAAACTAGCGACAACTAACCAAGTACCTATACCCTGATTTGTATCTTTAACCATAAAATAAGGTAATAGATATAATATAGAGTTTAAAATATTATTTAGTACGACATTAAATAACTTAGAAAAAAAGAATATAATGCTTAACAAAACCCTAGACCTATCAGGACGATATGGTTGATAAGGAACTATCCCTTTAATAAAAGGTATTATTGAAACATTATAAATAAACTTATTAACTCTAATAGTTGATTGAAGACCTGTTTGTATTTTAAAGTTCTTCATCTTCATCACTCAGCAATTCTAATATTTTATCTTTTAGTTCCACATTATCAAGATCACTCTTATCTATTCCCTCTAATTTACCGTTATGAAGTAAAACAATTTCATCACAAAGATCAATTGCGAGTTCCATGATATGTGTACTAAAAATTATTATATAATCTTTTTTAATCTCTCTTAATAAATTTTTCATTCGCTCCGCCATAACGACATCTAAGGTAGTCAAAGGTTCATCAAGAAAGAGAACTTTAGGATTAGTAATAATATTTACAATAATTTGAATTTTACTTTTTGTACCATGGGAGTAATCACGCATTAGTTTATCTCTATCTTCTTTTAAGATACTCAAGTAATTAAAATAATCGTCAATAGCCTTCTCAGTTTCTTCTTTGCTATCACGCGGCTCATGCATATCGATTATAAAGCGCAAAAATTCTCTTCCTGTTAGAAATTCAGGAACATCAGCTGTTGATAAAACATAACCGATATCTTCTTCACTTAACTTATTAACTTCATCATCAATCGTAATACTCGCATCCATTGATTGTGGTTTTAAGTCATTAGCTAAACAGTTAAAGAAAGTTGTTTTACCAGAACCATTTCTTCCTAACAACCCATAAATTTTGTTGCTTTCAAATTCAAAATTAATGTCATCTAATACTACTTGAAAATCAAATTTCATACTTAAGTTACTAACGTTTAGTTTCATAAAATATTCTCCTTTTGATTAAATTCATATATATAAAAGCAACTAATAAAACAATATTAGTCACCTGATGTCCTTTAGCTTTTTCTTCTTATTAATCATACGATTTTTCTATATTATTAACAAGATACATTTTTAATAAAGCGTAGTTATCCTAAACTTATCATTAACTTTTTCTAAATAAGCTACTCTAGCATAAATGATTTGACCCGCAATTTTGTAAGCTTTTCTTGAATTATCAGCTTCCTTTAATTGTACTAATATGTACTTATTATTATATTTAACACAAATGACATCTTTAGGACTACATAATTTATTATGATCATCATAAACAGGTATTAATTCAACATCTTCATAAGACTCACTAGAAATGAAATTAATTATATCCCCTTCTTTTAAGTAACGAGAAATACTTGCCGCAAGACCTTTAAACTTAAGATTATATTCATAGGATATTTCTGTATCTCGTAATTTTATATCGTCATTACTCAAATTTATAATCGACATATTTAGATCCTCAAATACTAACTTATTATTTGATTGAGTGATAGCACCCTTGGCAAAGATAAAGTTACTGGATAACTTATGTTCTTTGAACTGACCTAGTTCAGTTCATAGTTCTATATCCGTTAGATGATTTCTATTTAACTTTGATAAAATTAACATCAAATCTGATTTAATCATTAAATTTGCATCTAAATCACCAATTAATGAATTATCCCTCATTCGCAAAAACAATTCTTTAAAACCTTCTTCTTTGATAAGATCATTATTTATCTTATAAGTAAGTTTATCAAATCCTGGTATGTTATCCTTTAAGAAATCGTAAGATATTAGTAAACAAATAACTTCAACATCTGTATTTGGTATCGTACTTACCTCATGAATTATTCTACTATTAACAACTAACATCTCATCTTTATTAACTATTCTTTTTTCATTCAATGAATTCAATTGAACCGAGACGTCAATTACATAAGTAAGTTCTAATGACCGATGCCAATGTCTTGGTATATAATTAACTTTACTCATATCAATACCCTCTATCATTGGATCTTGACTTTTAGAATCAATATGAAGTATTTTAACTGGCAAATTAATATTCATTTCAATTGATTCATATGTATCATATTGCATAATTCCACCTTTTATTGTCATTATTATAAGATTAGACAATTATACCTTTCTAATTTATACATAAAATATATACCCATAAACTTTGTTTTACGTTATTATCAAGATTTACCCTTTTAATAAGATTATACTTGTGGCAACGTTTACAAATTTATTTTATTATGGTATGTCAACACTTAAGTAGATAAATTTTATATAGTCATCGCTTTGTACTCAACTGGTGGTAAATATCCTAATGTCGAGTGTAATCTTTTGTTATTAAACCACCATACATATGCCGCAAATTTAGTCTCTAGCTCAGTTAGTGTCTCAAATACATTTGGATAAACAAATTCTGTTTTAATTGATTTAAATGTAGCTTCAGCTACTGCGTTATCATAAGGTGAACCTTTTTGACTTAATGAACGTTTTATTTCGAATGTATCCAAGACTTCTTCAATCAGTGTATTCTTAAATTCATTGCCTCTATCTGTGTGGAAGTATTCAATATTAAAGAGGTTAGTTTTGATTCTAGAGAATGCTTTATAAACAAGCTTCGCATCTTTATAAGGTCCACAACTATAACCAACGATTTCACGATTATGTAAATCAACTAGGGTACAAATATAGTTCCAATTTAAACCTACTCTGACATAAGTTAAATCACTAACGATTACCTCGTGTTTGATCCTGTCATTAAATTGTCTATCGATATGATTAGAAACTAAATCATTGTTTGCTTTACTCTTTGAAACTTTATATTTAGCTACAGTATAACTTGATACTAAGGCTTCAGAGCGCATGATACGAGCGATTCTACGCCTTGAGATTGTGACACCTTGTCTTTGACATTCTTTTTTAATACGCCTTGTACCGTAGGCTCTTTGATTCTCTTTAAATATCTTACAGACAAGCCCTGTATACTCATCTTTTTTAGTTTCAGGTTCTTGATATTTATAATAACCAGAACGACTGATTTTAAGAATTCGACACATCGCGTCAATTGGATACTTATGTTTATTACCCTTGATTAATTTTACTTTCGTCCCATAATCAGGGCAGCTTGCTTTAAAATATCATTTTCCATTTCTAATTCTTTTATACGCTTATCACGTTTAATGAGTTCTACTTGTTCTGGCGTCATATTATCGCTAGCTTTAAATGATTCAGTTTTATTGAATTGTTTAACCCAAGTGTGAATTGATGCTGGGCTTAAATCATATTCTTCGGTTATCTCATGGGCAGGTTTACCACTAAGATATAATTGAACCATTTGATGTTTAAATTCTTGTGTAAAAGTTCTTCTTTTTCTTCTTTCCATAATTGGTCTCCTCGCTTTTATTAATTTTATCATAATTGCGAGACTATATATCTTTTGTGTCTACTAAAGTGTAGCCCATCCATTACTTTAAACACATTATAAATAGTATATTTGTATGATAAGATGTAATTATATATCAAAAGTGGCGATTTAATGGCTATAAATAACTATTTAAGTAAATTAAGCACTGTTTTCGAGTTTAAATATAAGATTAGTGATACGATTATTGATCAATCAATTCTTGATGAAATTATTAGAGTAAAATATAGTAAAGAAAATAACATCTTAATAATTGACTACTTTATCAATCTTAATACTACCGTTATTTTTACTTTTGATGGAAACTCAAACTTATCAACAGTTCTTAGAAGTATCGATATTATAGAACTATTTCATTTGTATATTAATGATGGTGAATTTCTTGATCAAGATATTAAAGAGAAAATAAACTTAAGTCTTCAAGAACACTTTAGAAATATACTTAGACCTATTATCAATACAAAAAAAGAAGCTAGTGCTAAAGTAGACCATTACAGTGCTGAGATTCACTTATTTACACAAGTAAAAAATGGTAATAGAGAGCATTTAATAATTTTACATAATGATTTCTTTGAGAAGTATTTACTAGGAACATTATCATTGACTAGTAGTCTGCAAGATGACAAGTACTTTTTGATTTCAGTAGTAACTTTATCCACAAGATACGCAATTGAAGGTGGAGTGCCACAACGGCTTGCCTACTCACTTAGCGATATGTTAATTCAAGAATTAGATAGTGTTAATACTAGCATTGATAGAAACAGATTCTCATTAAATATCTTATTAGCATTTTGTGATGAGGTAATTAAAGACAAACGAGTCGGACTTAGTCCGTTAATTATCGATATTCAAAATTACATTGAAAATAAAATTTATGAAAGGATTACTTTAAACGATATTAGTACACGATATAACTACAGTCCTAATCATTTATCAAAAAGGTTTAAAGAAGAATCATCATATACAATTTCTGCTTATATAAATTTACAGAAAATTAAGGAAGCAAAAGAATTAATTCAGTTCTCTAATATGAGTATTAATGAGATATCTAATCAACTTAACTTTAGTGACTACAGTCATTTCTCAAAGTATTCAAACAGTATGAAAATATGAGACCTTATGAATTCTCAACATTAAATGAACACAGTAATTAACATGTTCTCCTTGTATAAAATTAGTAATAAATATACAATATTTTTAGGTGATAAAAGTGAAAAAATACATACTAGCACTAGATCAAGGCACAACAAGCTCAAGAGCAATTATTTTCGACAAAAATGAAAATATTGTCGCTTCTGCGCAAAGCTTATTTACACAAATATATCCTAAAAGCGCATGGGTTGAACATGATCCAATGGAAATATGGGCAACACAGAATGGTGTAATGCATGAAGTAATCGCAAAATCGGGAATAGATGTAGCAGAGATTGATAGTATCGGTATTACTAACCAAAGAGAAACAACAATAATTTGGGATAAAAATACTGGAAGACCTATATATAATGCTATTGTTTGGCAATGTCGTAGAACTAGTGAATTAGCCGAAAAAATAAAGAACAGTGAACTTGGTGATTACATTCAAGCAAACACAGGATTAGTTGTCGATGCCTACTTCTCAGCAACTAAGATTGCCTGGATACTAGATAATGTTGAAGCAGCTAGAGAGAAAGCTGAAAATAATGAATTAATGTTTGGGACAGTAGATTCATGGTTAGTATATAAACTAAGTAATCATAAGGTACATGTAACAGATGTGACTAACGCTTCTCGGACAATGCTATTTAATATCGATACCTTAGACTGGGATCAACATATTCTAGATGAATTAAATATCCCTAGATCGATACTACCTAAGGTATGTGATAGTTCACATATTTATAGTGAAGTGAATATTAATGGTCATAATATTCCAATAGCTAGTATTGTCGGTGATCAACAAGCTGCCTTATTTGGACAAAAATGTTTTAATAAAGGTGATGTTAAAAACACCTACGGTACTGGATGTTTCACTTTAATGAACACTAAGGATAAAAGAGTTATTAGCGAACATGGCTTACTAACAACCATCGCAGTCGGTCTTAATAATAAAGTAGAGTATGCACTTGAAGGATCAATATTTGTCGGTGGTGCAATTGTTCAATGGTTAAGAGATGAAATGAATCTAATTGATAGCGCTGAAGACTCTGAATATTTCTCAAAGAAAGTTTATGATAATGGTGGTGTCTACTTAGTACCTGCCTTTGTTGGCCTTGGGGCACCACATTGGAATATGGATGCTAGAGGTTCAATATTCGGCTTAACACGCGGAGCAAATAAAAACCACTTAATTAGAGCGGCACTAGAATCTATTGCATATCAGACACATGATATCTTAAATGTAATGAGTCAAGATACAAATATTGAAATAAATAAAATTAAGGTAGATGGTGGAGCTAGTAGTAATAATTTCTTGATGCAATTTCAAAGTGACGTCTTACAAAATGAAGTTATAAGAGCAAGAACACTTGAAACAACTGCACTTGGTGCATATTTTCTTGCGGGTCTTGCCACAGGTTTCTTTAAAGATAGAGATGAACTATTAAATATAAGTAAAGATGAAGTCGTATTTAAACCTCAAAAAGATAAAGAAGAAATTAATAGTTACTTACAAAAATGGAGTAAGGCTGTTGCAAAAAGTTTAGATTGGGAAGAATAAAAGTCAGTTTATACTGACTTTTTATATTGTCTTAGTAATAAAGTAATCATAAGATATACAAGTAGAACAGCTATACTAATACCCATTAACATAAACCATCCTAAACCAACCGCAAGTTGACTAAACCCATCTGCTGTATTTGGCATTGATATATATAAATACAAACCAGCAATAATCGTTACAATTAGTAAGATTTCAGCTGCATACTTAATCTTGAACTTGCTTAATGATAAACTAACAATAGAAACAAATAATGATATTAATAAATATGCTAAGACTAGTTTAATATCAAAATCATTATTAAGTTTTACAATAATACTTAGATATAGTGTTAAAAAAACACATAGACCTGTCACAAGTGAGACAATGTTACTTTTACTTAATTTCATAGCTATCTCCTCCTATCTCTATTATACGACTTTTATATAAAGACTTTATTTTTTAAACTCCACCAAAAAAGACATACATTTAAATAAAATGCATGTCTTTAAAATCTTTAAATACTAAGATAACGATATATCGCAAAGACTCCACTATCACTCGGCATTTTTTCTTTAGGAAGAACAATTATTTCTGTTTTAGTTTTACTAGCTAACTGTAGGAATATGTTTATAACATCAGCATCCTTACTATAATCACTTAAGAAACTATAATCATTTGTAAAGGACTTATTATCTTCTAAAACTAAGGTATCTACACGCCCTTCAATTAGAGCATTTGCTACCTCAGATACATCTGATGATGCCATCTCTGATTGTTTAGCGACATTGTATCGTTCTAAGAGTTTACTTGTCTTCTCTAAAAAGATTGGCTCAATAGTGTCCCATGTTTTAGATAAAAGAGTATTCATATCATCTTCAATTGACTCTAATGACACTTCAATTCCATCATCTAATATTAATGGATTATTACTAATTTTTCTAAACTCACCTAAATGCTCTGTTAGACCTAACAGGATAATTGGACGATTATTTGGATTATCTAAATGCTCCTGAATAAAACGATCGATATATAAGAAGTATCTTTGTCTATCAATTTTATCTTCTTCACTTTTCGCATTATGTCCATGATAGTTAGCACCATCTGCTCCACCGTAATTTCCAACATTAAGAGTTCTACCCTCAACCTCTGTACCTAAGACCTCATCTTTAGTCATTTCTAAGTCTTCATCAAAATCATATTCTTCAACAGTATATCGATTAGCTTTATAAACTCTAAAATATTCTTTTGATAAACCTAAAACGAAATATTCATCATCAGATTGAAAATGTCTTAATAATACTCTAAGATCAAAGTTACTTTCAACACTAACCTGGTTTTCAACTTTACGTTGAATACGATAAACAGCCATATCATCTTCAGCAACTAAGACTGCTAAACCATCTAAATTATGTATCCAGAAATTATCATCTGTATAGATGGAGTTTAATTTTTCTTCGATCTTTTCTCTAACTGCCTTATTAGCTATTTTATCCAGAGCTTGATTTCTCAAATTTTTAAACTGAATTTTATCAGCCTTATTTTCTGGGGCAGTTCTGTGCGTTTGCATGTAAATCGTTACTTGGATATCACTTTTATTATTAATGATATCGGGCGGGAATACTGTTTCTATTCTCATATTAAATCTCCTCTCTATAAAGTGTACATATGTGATAAAACATATCACTCCCGTACTAATTAAGAGACACTTCAATATTTGAGATTTATTATTTATAAGCTAAACTAGAAGTCACATACAAGTTTTTTTTGATAATAATTTATCTCACTTATCCTCTGTGCCTTTTGTTATTTGTATCTATATTATAACATTATAGAAAAATAAAAAAATAGTTGATATAAATAAATTATAACAACTATCATTTCTTTACCATTCAATAATGGAGGCACCATAAGAAAGTCCGCCACCAAAAGCGACTATAATTATCTTCATTCCACTCTTTAGTATACCTTTTTTATTTGCTTCATCTAATAATATCGGAATACTTGCACTAGATGTATTACCATATAATTCAAGATTACTTAAAAACTTTTCTTCACTAACTTTAAGTGATCTTGCCGCCATATTTAATATTCTTTGATTAGCTTGATGAGATATTACATAATCAATATCATTTATATCTAAGTTATTTCGAAGCAGTATTTCATTAATAGAATTCTTCACAACTCTTACCGCAAACTTGAAGACATCTGATCCCTTCATTTCTAGTTTTGAACTTTCATTTTTCTCAATACTTATAAATGGATTGCTAAAATCTTCTTTATTTTTTAAAATTAAGCTTTGATCCTTATCAATCTCACCCGCAAGTATTGTATCAATGATACCAACATTAGCAGCTTCTAAGACAAGTGCACCTGCTCCATCGCCAAATAATATACAAGTTGAGCGATCACTAAAATCTAGTGTGCTGGAATTTCTATCTGAGCCAACGACTAATATCCTCTTGTATATACCCGCCTTTATATAGGCATTGGCAGTTTCTAGTGCAAAGATGAAGCTTGAACAAGCTGCGTTAATATCAAAGGCTGGTATTGATCTATTAATAGCCAGTAAACCTCTTAACTCGCCTGCTAATCCAGGTATCATTGAATCTGGAGTATATGTTGCCGCAATAAGACAATCAATACTTTCAATGTCAATATTTTGTAATGCCTTAATTGATGCTTGATACGCCATATTTACATTTGATATTTCTTCAAAACGACGTTCTTTGATACCAGTTCTTTGAGTAATCCACTCATCACTCGTATCAATTATTTTTTCAAAATCTTTATTACTAACTACTTTAGGTGGTAGATATGATCCAGTACTAAGAATTTTGCTTTTCATGAATAATATCCCCCATATTTCTAAATCGTTTATAACGATCATTTTTCACTTTACTACCTCTTTGCTTAGACAAAATACTTAACTCGCGATATAGTATATCTTTTAAATACTTTGAAGTCTTAGTTTCATCACTATTTTCGAGAATGATTTGATCAATTACACCAAGATTTAATAAATCATTACTAGTTATTTTCATCATATCTGCAACTTCACTCGCCTTACTAGCATCTTTAAATAGTATACTTGCAAATCCTTCTGGTGATAAAATACTATAAATAGCATTTTCTAACATCCAAACCTGATTTGCAACTGCTAAAGCAAGAGCTCCACCACTACCAGCCTCACCTAAAACTATAGAAATAATCGGAACACTTAAGTCCATCATTTCCATTAGATTTTTGGCAATCGCTTCACCTTGGCCACGTTCTTCTGCCTCAATACCAGGATATGCTCCGGGAGTATCGATAAAGGTTATAATAGGTCGTTTAAACTTTTCAGCTTGCTTCATAAGCCGAAGCGCCTTACGATAGCCTTCTGGATGAACCATACCGAAGTTTGTCTCAATATTTTCTTCCGTACTTAATCCTTTTTTAATACCAATAATAGTTACTGGCATCTCATTAAGTTTGGCAACTGCTCCAAATATAGCCTTATCATCACCGTAATAGCGATCACCATGTAACTCAATTACATTAGTAAAGATTTGATCAATATAAAACATTGTACTCTTACGTTCTTTATCACGAGCAATCTCTACACGTTGCCAAGCACTTAGCTTACTAGTATATTCTTTTCTAAGTATACTTAATGACTTTTCTAAGTGTAAAGTATCAATATTATCTTTAGCTAAGTCTTTAATATCTTTTTCAATTTGTTTAATTTTTGTGATCATTATTTCACCTCATGTAATTCTAATAGTTGTGAGATTGTCTTTTTTAAATCTTTTCTTTCAACGATTTTATCTATAAATCCTTTTTCTAGTAAAAACTCTGATCTTTGAAAACCTTCGGGTAAACTTTTTTTCATCGTCTGTTCAATCACTCTTGGACCAGCAAAACCGATTAAAGCTTTTGGTTCTGCTAAGATAATATCAGCAAGCATTGCAAATGAAGCTGTTACGCCACCAAAAGTTGGATCAGTTAATACGTTTATAAATAGACCACCTGACTTATTAAACTTACCAACAGCACCACTTGTTTTAGCCATCTGCATTAAACTCATAATTCCTTCTTGCATACGGGCTCCACCTGAGGCTGTAAACATAAGCACTGGTTTTTTATCTTTAGTCGCTCTTTCAAAGGCACGAGTAATCTTTTCACCTACTACAGTCCCCATTGAACCCATTAAAAAGTTTGGGTCCATAATCACAGCGATAACATTCTTACTTCCAATACTCGCTTCGGCAAGTACAACAGCATCATAAACACCACTACTATCACTTAAACTCTCTAACTTATCTTTATAGCCCGGGAAATATAATGGATCTTTTGATTTAACAATATGGTTAAATACTTTGAAACTATCAAATATCAAATGTACTCTTGAAGCAATATGCATTCTAAAGTGATAACCACACTCATTACATACCCACTTATTCATACTTAAAGTATTTATGTCCATAAGACTCTCACACTCTAAACATTTTTCATACATTCCTTCTGGTATTTCTGTCTTATATGGAAGTTTAATACTTTGGTTTTCGCTATACTCTTTTTTGTTTTTTAATCGATTAAACATTTTAAACCTCCTTTAAAAGCCTATTTACTAATGATGTATTGTAATTATTATTTTTAAATTCATCACTATTTAATATCTCTAATTGAAAATCAATATTTGATTTTATACCTAAGATGTCTAACTCTTCTAAACTGTTAACTGCCTTACTAATAGCATTTTCACGATTGTTACTGTGGATGATTAATTTCGCAATCATTGAATCATAAAATGGTTTAATACTATATCCTTGATATATAAACGAATCTACTCTTACGCCATTTCCACCAGGAAAATGAAGTGCATTTATTAATCCTGCGTTTGGTTTAAAGTTATCATAGGGATCTTCTGCATTAATTCTAATCTCAATACTATGACCATTCACCTTAATATCATTTTGTTTATAAGTTAATTTTTCATTACTAGCTATTTTAATCTGTTCTTTAATTAAATCAATTCCCGTTATCATTTCTGTAATTGGATGTTCTACTTGTGCTCTTGTATTCATTTCAATAAAGTAAAAGTTTTCAGCTTTATCCATAATAAACTCGATCGTTCCAAGTGATTGATAATTAATTGCCTTTGCAGCACGTAGTGAAACATCATAAAGTTTCTTCTTAGTCTTATCACTTATATTTACAACTGGCGCTTCCTCAATCATTTTTTGATTATTTCTTTGAACAGAACATTCACGCTCAAAGAGATGGAGTACACTTCCATACTTATCAGCTAAAATTTGAACTTCAATATGACGTGGTTCTTCAATAAACTTTTCAATATATACATCTTTATTATTAAAAGCATTTAAGGCTTCTGCTTGGGCTTGTTTGTACGCAAGTTCTAAATCTTCTTCCACATAACAAATTCGCATACCTTTTCCACCACCACCGGCAGTTGCCTTAATTAAAACGGGATAACCTATCTGTGCACATTCAGCATAAGCGTCTTTTAATGAATTAACTAAGCCTTTTGAGCCAGGTGTTATTGGAACTTTAGCCTTCAACATTGTATCTCTAGCACTTTGTTTATCACCCATTAAACTGATTGTTTCTGATTTTGGTCCGATAAATTCAATACCTATCTGTTCACAGTTTTTAGCAAAAGTAGCACTCTCACTTAAAAAGCCATACCCAGGATGGATAGCATCACACTCACTATTAATTGCCGCTTGTAAAATTGCTCTTTCATTTAAGTAGGAATTACTTAAATGATGGTCTCCAATACAAACTGCCTCATCTGCTAACATAACGTGTAAGGAATCTTTATCAACATTTGAGTATACCGCAACTGTCTTTATTTTTAACTCTCTAGCTGCCCTAATAATTCTTACTGCTATTTCACCTCTATTAGCAATTAAGATTTTATTGAGTAGTCTCATATTATTGTAAATAACGGTTGATCAAAATCGACCGTATCTCCATCACTAACGAGTATCTCTTTAATAACTCCTGCTTTATCAGCCTTTATTTCATTCATAATTTTCATTGATTCAATAATACAAATAATATCTCCCGCATTTACTCTATCTCCAACACTTACATAAGGACTACTATCAGGGCTAGCTTTTGAGTAGAAGACTCCGACTAATATTGACTTTAGATAATTAGTATTAATTACTTCTTCAACTTGATCGCTGATAATTTTTTCTTCAACGATTGTTTGGCTAATACTTGGTTTTTTCAATTCAATCTCAAACTCTTGATCTTTATAAGCCAATGACTCTAGGTTTGATTCATTTAAAACATCAATTAAACTTTTAATTTTCTTTGTATTCATAACTACCTCCAAACTTTAATTAACATCAAAGCCATTAATATTTAGAAACTCTTTTTTAAATGACTTAAAATCAACGATATCTTTAAAGTTTTCTTCATTTACATTATTTAATAATTCTTTAACTTTGCTTTGAACATTTTCAGACAACTCATCTGCGTCTAATCTAAGTAGATTATTTTCATCGACAAGTCTTTTATCCCCATATACCATATCTTTAAAAAGGCGATATTTATGTTCTACGATACTTTCGTGATTATTCTCTTCCTTCATCACCTTAAATAGGCCACTGACATATAAGACCATCGTTGGAATAAAAACTGAAGCCTTTGTCACTACCGCCTTTGATGAACTTATCAAAGCTTCTCCATCAATTACTTTTAATAATTCATTTACCTCTTCATTTGACTTTTCTAAGTGACGTTTAGCCATACCGATTGTTCCATCTTTATAAATTGCCTCAGTAATCTCACTACCTAGGTAGGTATAAGTGATAAACTTTGCCCCCTTATTTAAGATATCAGCGTCAAGTAGTGCTTCTGCCCATAGTTTATAGTCTTCACCACCCATTACTTTAATTGTATTTTCAATTTCTGATTCACTAGCTACCTCTAAAGACTCACTCTTTAGCGTTTCATTAGCAATATCAACGTTTAAGCCAGTATATCTTTGCTTAATCGGTTTTAAACTTGAAACATACTTCTCTTTAGTATATGGATCAAATCTTACTCCACTAGCAAGTGAATAAACTACTAGATCTAGCTTTTTATCCATTTTTTTAAAATGATTAATAACTTCTTCTTTCACCTCAAGTGAAAAAGCATCGCCATTTAAGTCATCACATTGATGACCATCTTTTTTAGCAATTTCATTAAAGTAGTGATTATTGTAGTATCCAGCACTACCGCTACTTCTTTTTCTTGGTGCTCGTTCAAAACTGACATTATAGGTATATGCATTAGCCTTATACGTTAAGGCGATACGGCTTGCTAAACCATAGCCTGAACTGCCTCCTATAATTAAGACGTTTAGTTCTTCATCTCTAATTGAATCTAAGTTTTTTAACTCATTTATTTGATTAATTATTACTTGTTTACATCCTTCTGGATTTGCATTTAAAGCAATATTGTCACGGATAATACTTTCTTTCATAACTGTCTCCTTACGCATATGCTTCATTCATTAAGTCTTGCATATTATTAAATACTAAGTCACTTAATTCCTTAGTTTTCAGCTTATTATATTCACTTGGCTTAATCGTCTTTCCAAAGTAAACTTCAATCTCTTTTTGTTTCTCATTAAAACTTTCTTTTATATACATAACAACAATCGGTGCATTTGCTCTTCTTAAGATTGCAAAGATACCATCTTTAAATTCTAAGAGTTCTTTCTTATGTGATCTTGTCCCTTCAGGAAAAGCTAGTATACTATGACCATCTTCTAAATCAGAAACTGCTTGTTTTAATAGACTTAAAGATGCCCTTGGATCTTCTCGATCTAAGGCATATGATTCACTCATACTCATAAAAGGACCAGTGATAAAATTTGTAAATAACTCTTTTTTAGCAATGAAACGAAACTGTTTATTAACAGCTGCGATCGTCACAAATATATCATTCATTGATTGATGATTACTTAGATAAATTGTTGGCACATCACTAGTTGTTTGTTCACCAATTACCTTTACACTAATACCTCTAAAACCTAAATAGTGTTTTGGGTACAACTTAAGTTCACTATGAACCTTATCTTTTAAATTAAATTTCTTGATGATAATACTTCTAATCCAATAAATTGGAAGTAGAAGAAAAGTTATCAACATATTAAACTTCTTCATAAACTATTACCACCGCCATCGCATAATCATTGTCATGACTAATACTTACTTCAGCCAAATCACTTACAGGTCTTCCATCACTTGCCTTTAAAACTTCAAAGTCTTTAAAATCAGTAATACCAATTCCAGTTTTTACTGCCTTGGAGTATGCTTCCTTAGCAGCAAAGCGACCAGCGAAGTATTCTAGTCGTTGCTTTTCTAACTTTAACTGTTGAAATTGTATATATTCTTTATCAGTTAAGATTCTTTTTAGCCAAGCCTCATTATCTAAATGTTTAAGTAATCTTGGCATATAAACAATGTCACAACCTAAGCTAATCATTGATTGCAAATTTAATTATTCCTTTGGCGCATACCTCACCATTAACACTGGCTACTGCCTCAGCAATACCCATAATAGATTTTAATTTAATTAAATTCACTTCTAAAACTAATGTATCGCCAGGTATTACTTGGCGTAAAAATTTAAATTTATCAATACCAACAAAATATGCAATCTTACCTTTAAACTCTGGTTTCGACAATAAAGTAATCGCTCCTGCTTGTGCAAGTGCTTCTGTAATTAGAACACCGGGCATTACATGTTTTTCTGGGAAGTGTCCTAAAAAATGCATTTCATTAACTGAAACATTTTTGATTGCTTTAATACTAGTCTCATCCATTTCTAGTACTTGATCAACAAGTAAGAATGGATATCTATGTGGTATTATCTTCTGTATATCATTACTGTTCATTATCATATTATATCTCTACCTTCTTAAATATTACTACGGCATTATGACCACCAAAGCCTAGTGAATTACTCATTACTGAATCTACCTCTTTAACTCTTGCTTTATTTCTAACATAGTCAAGGTCACATTCATCATCAGTATTCTCTAAGTTAATCGTTGGTGGTATAACACCATTTTCAATTGTTTTAATTCCAAGAATAGCCTCGATAGCACCTGTTCCACCTAAAGCATGTCCATGCATACTCTTTGTTGAAGATATTGCTACATCATAAGCTGCTTCCTTGAATACCTTTTTAATAGCACTAGTTTCAAACTTGTCGTTTAAAGGTGTACTCGTTCCATGGGCATTTATATAGGATATTTCTGAAGCTTCCATATTGGCATCTTCTAATGCTAATCGTATCGCTTCTATTGCCCCTTCACCATCTGGAGCAGTTATATGATACGCATCACTACTTGATCCATATCCAACTACTTCTGCATAAATTTTAGCATTACGATTTTTGGCACTTTCATACTCTTCTAAAATTAAGATTCCAGCACCCTCTCCTAAAATAAAGCCATCACGGTCTTTATCAAATGGTCGACATGCCTTTTTTGGATCAGGATTTTCAGATAGTGCTGTTAATGCACTAAAGCCTGCAAGTGTATATGGATTAACTCCAGCTTCACTTCCCCCTGTTATTGCTACATCTAAATAGCCATCTTTAATTAAACGATAACTATCTCCAATTGCGTGAGTTGCCGCTGCACAAGCCGTCGTTACAGCAGTAGAGTGGCCTTTTGCATTTAAGGCAATGGATACATTACCACTTGCCATATTTGGTATCACCATCGGGATAAACATTGGTGGAATCTTTCTATAACCACCATCAAAGGCTTTGTTTAAATCTTTAGCGAAAGTTTGCATACCACCCATACCAGTTCCAAGTATTACACCAATTCTCTTACGGTCATACTCATCATCTAATTTCGAGTCAATGTATGCTTCTTTAGCAGCATAAACAGCATACTGGCTAAAGAGATCTTGCCTTCTAATATCTCGTGAACTTAAATGTTTCTTTGCATCAAAATCTTTTACTTCTGCCGCAATCTTTACTTTTAAATCACTAGTATCAAAGCTCTTTACAAAGTCTATACCACTAACTCCATTAATAGCATTATTATAAGCAAGGTCAACTTCATTTCCTAAAGGACTAACAATACCTAGTCCAACTACAACTACTCTTCTTTTCATTTAAATCACCATTCCGCCACAGACATTAATTACTTGTCCTGTAATATATTTAGCTTGTTTACTCGCTAGAAATGATACTGCATTAGCAACATCTTCAACATCTCCTAAAGTGTTTAAAGGAATATTACTTAAAATATCCATTTGAATATCTTCACTTAATTCATCTGTCATACTAGTCTTGATAAAGCCCGGCGCTACACAGTTGACGCGAACATTTCTTGCCGCAAATTCTTTGGCCATACTCTTAGATAAACCGATAACTCCAGCTTTACTAGCTGCATAATTAGCTTGACCAACATTTCCAATCTCACCGATAACTGAGGCAATATTTACGATACACCCATCTTTACTCTTTAATAAATCACGACTAAAGACTTTCGATAAGTTAAATACTCCAGTTAGATTTACATTAACAACATCTACAAAGTCTTCATACTTCATCCTTAAGAGTAGATTGTCTTTTACAATACCAGCATTGTTTACTAAGGTATGAACACTTCCATAATTCAACTTAACGTTTTCAGCAAATTTCTCGCAGCCAAGATAATCACTTGAGTCTAATTGAACTAATTTAAAATTTTCATTTTCTAATTTTTCAATAATTTCTTTATCATAATTACTAACATATGTTCCTATTACAAAGAAGTTATCACTAATCAATTTTCTACTAATGGCAAGTCCAATTCCTTTACTAGCGCCAGTAACTATTGCAATTTTTTTACTCATTATTAACTCCTTCTAAAGTTTTGAGATCATAAACATTAATAATCTCAATCTCTTTATCTTTCAAGATTTCTTTAATTAATTTAGATATTGATCCTTTAACACCAACTTCAACAAATCTTCTAACTCCATTTTCATACATTAATTTAATACTCTCATTTAAATGTGTTGATGATCTAATATGTTTACTTAAAGACTCACTAAAATGATCACTTTGAATCTTTGCCTCAAGATTATTTATAAATGGTTTTATAGGCTTAGCGAATGTATATGTTTTTAAAACTTCATATAATTCATTGCTGGCAGCTTGTAGTAAACTTGTATGAGAGACAATTGATACCTTAAGTGGTATCGCTAAAATTCTATTTTCTTTAAAAATTTTTCTAAGTTTCAATAGCTCACTCGTATAACCACCTATAACTATTTGGCTATCGGTATTGTAGTTGGCAATTTCGACTGAAGTATCTTTAATAAGATTATTTACTTCATCTTTATTAGTTTTTAAAACCGCCATCAATCCGGTCTCATAGGGAGCGTATGCTTCTGACATAATAATTGCCCGCTCTTTAATAATCTCTAATCCATCATTAAAGCTTATTACTTCACTATTAACTAAGGCATTATACTCACCTAGTGAGAGTCCGCATACATAGTCCGCTTTAATATTTTTATTTTCTAATAACTTATCCACAATATAATTTAATGTGTAGATAGCTATTTGGGTATATTTTGTATTTGCTAATTCTTCTTCATTAAAATTTAAGATATCGTAATTTGTAATATACGAAGCTTCTTCATATATTGATTTAGCTAGTGAATATTCACTAACTAAATCCTTACCCATATCTAAAAACTGCTGGCCTTGGCCAGCATAGATAAATCCTGTTTTCATTAAGCTAGTTTGCTGATGTATTTTTCAATATCACTTACAGTTTTTAACTCAGTAATATCTTCTGTAACTACTTCTACATCAAACTCACTTTCAAGCTCCATTACTATTTCCATAACTGCTATTGAATCAGCACCTAGATCATCTAAGATTAAGGCATCTACCTTAACTTCATCCTCTTCTAACTCTAAGATGTCTGCAACAATTTCGATAATTTTGTTTGTCATAATAACTTCTACCTCCTGACAAAGCAACTATATATTTAAGCCTAAGTGATGTCAATTAAAAAGGCCTTGTCAAGTTTCAATAACTTAACAAAGCCCTTTACTATACGGTATTTTCACTTATCTGAAAGATGTTTCACATAGATGCATTTAGATACAATCATTGATATTATGGTAAATCGGAATCATCTTATCAAAAGTTGTAATATGCTGAAATCCAATCCCTTTTAATATTCTTGCAGCACCTTTTATATTTTGTCCTAGATGTTCTTTCTTATGGCTATCAGTTCCGATAGTTATAATTGTACCACCTAGCTCATGATATAACTTTAATATTTCAAATGAAGGAGTTAGACCATCTACTTTATATCTATCATTAGAAAGATTTATTTCTATCCCTTTACCATCGGCGATAACAACCTTTAATATTTCACTAATTATTTCTTTAAACTCATTAAAAGTATCCAGACCAGAAGGGACATATCTTCTCATTAAGTCAAAATGAGCTAGAACGGAGTAATCCTTATATGATTTAACTAAATTAAGTAGTTCCTCATAGTAAGCTTGATAACATTCACTCTCGCTTTTATTTACTTGAAACTCATTATTCCAAAATTGTTTATTATTGATTTGATGGACAGACATTAATATAAAATCAAAATCATACTTATCATACAATGCTTTAAAATTATCAATTGTATGCATCTGAATACCAAATTCCATGCCAACCTTTACACTTATCTGATCTTTATACTTTTCTTTTAAGGTATATATTTCATTAAAGAATTTTTCGTAATCTACATTTCGTCCTCCTTTTGATTCAATAATATCCCAATCATCCTTAGTACCATAATCAACATGATCAGTAATACATATTTCATCTAATGATATATCAATTGCATCTTTAATCAAATCCTCTAACTTATGATTTGAATCCGCACTATAATAACTGTGTACATGATAATCCGCAAACATATAATCGCCCCATCTCTTTGTTAATTATATCAAATAATTATTAAGTTCAGATAATAAAAATGACACTGTTTAATATAGTGTCATTTCTTAGGGGATTATTATTGATTCTTTTAATTGTCTATTTTTACTTACTTAATCTTTTCTCATTTATAAGGTTAAAGATTAAAGCTAATAAGTAAAAACTCAAAGCCATTATAAATGGCATAAATGGATCAAATCCATATACTATACTTGATATTAATGATCCGCCAATCATTCCTAAAGATTTAATTGAGTTGTGCATACCTACCATTACTCCTCTATTATCTTCTTTGGCATAATTAGCATTTCTATCTTGGTATAGGGATACTTGAATGGTATCAATTACTAAGGCAATCACACCAATCATTGAAAACATAATACTCACTTCTTTAAATAGATAAAGAATCATTATATTAATTATTAATACCGATAATACAATTGTTATGGCCTTTTCTACATTTTTACCATTAACGATTTTAATTGTAATATAAAAATTTGCTAATATCGATAAAAGACCGACAATACTTCTACTTAAGCCACCAATGGACGATGATAGGGCTAAATGAGTTTGAAGGTAGTACTGAAAGTTTTGTGTTAGTGATGTTGAGGCAAAACTTACAAAGAACATACTAATAAATAATAGTAATATCTTTATATTAATAAAGTCTTTTACTTTAAAGAATGCTTGAACTGGATTACTATCATTAATAATATTTTTTATAGAACTACTTTTTACTACCCCAACCTCATCAAGGTATGTATAAAATAGTAATCCACTTACTAACAATAAAACACACTGTAAAATTACTGTATATTTGATATTAATACTACCAATCAGACCACCTATTAAATAGCCGATAGTTCCACATACTGAAAATATTGTTATTGTCTTCGTAATATTTTTACTCATATCTTCTTTAGATGACATTTTCATTGTGTAATAGATTGCACTAACGTTCATGGCTGATATAAATAATCCTGCAATCATTCGGCCTAAAACTATTGTTAATTGGCTACTTCCTAAGCCAAATATTGCCTGTCCTAAGCTATAGCCAATCATGGCTAGGGCTAATATTTTTCTTGGGCTAAAGAAATTATTTACATTACCCCAAAATGGTGATATTAAAAAGTTCGTTAGCGACATTGAAGCAAATGCTACTCCAAACATGTAACTTGGCATATTTAAGTTGTTAATTAAATTTGGTGTTATTGGATGCGCAAGACTTGCCGCAATCCCACAAAATCCATATGTGATAAATAATTTTTGAACTGAACTTAAACGACTAATTCGTTTGCTCATTTATATATACTCTATCACCATTTACAACTGTTTCTATTAAATCAAAATCTTTACTTAAGATTGTTAGATCAGCATCCATGCCTGCTTGAATAATTCCTTTAGTATCATCAATACCAATGTATTTAGCAGCATTACTACTTGTAATCTTAGCAAGATCAGTCAGTTTAACCGGTGTATGTTTTAACATATTTTTAATTGAATCAAGATAACTCATTTCAATTTTTCTAATTTCTTCATAATTATTTAAATCAAATTCTTCTACTCTTCCATCATCATACTCAAGTCTTAGTGTCTCTCCTTGAGGGATATATGTAACTTGGCGAGTATATTGGTATGATTTCTCTTTTCTTTTTGCCGATCCAGCACAGTCTGTTGTCATAATTATTTTATCTGGACCTTTAATACGGTAAGCTATATCAAATATTTCATGTCTTACTGTAATACCAGTTTGTTTAGCAAATTCACAGTAAAGATCATCAAAGTATAGCGCTGCTCCTGCAACACCTGGCTCGCGATGGTGAATACCCTTCATTCCACTAAACATGTGGATAACTCCACCGACACCATACTCTTTTAAATTTTTAATATCTTCAAATTTTGCTGCAGAGTGACCAATTGATATTTGAATGTTACGCTCATTACAGTATTGAATAACACTTTTAGCATTTGGTAGTTCAACTGCCATTGCCATCAGTTTAATCATTGATTTATCTTCTTGGTAATTGTATAGTTTTTCCATAAAGTCGATATCAGGATCAATACAGTATTCCTCTTTTTGCATACCTCTGAATTCTTTGCTCATAAATGGTCCTTCTAAGTGAACACCTAGCATTGCTGCGCCATTTATTTTTTCTTTATTATAGACAGCATTTGCACCATCTAAGTATTTAATTGTATTTTCATATGAGTCAGCTGCCGTTGTCGCTAAAAAACCTGTAACTCCCTCTTTAGCCATATCTTCACCCATTAAAATAATGGATTCAGCATTTTTATCCCACATATAAGAACCGCGTCCCCAACCATGGACATGGATATCGATCCAGCCTGGCATAATTATCTTATCTCTGTAGTCAATAAATTCTTGATCACAGGTATCATGTATTTTAATAATCTTATTATCTTTAACTTCTAAATATCCTTCAATAACACCCTTTGGCGTTACTATATTTTTTGAGTAATAAATCATAAGTTCTCCTTATTTTATATTTCTTCTTTCTTTGTATACGTAAGTTCCGTAAGTAACACTACTAACAAATAAAACATAGAATATTGTCGTTAACACTCCAACCGTTTGAATAAATGTACTAATATTTGATGCGAAAACTTTGTTAATTAAGATTGTTGATTCTGCATGTGATAAATCTAGTATTTTATCTAATTGTGGAGCATAAGCGAAGACATTTAATAATACTGTTATTAATGCCCCTTGTAGTAAGCAAGTAATTGTCTTAATACCGCTACTTAATAATAGTGACCTTTCCTTAATAACCATGTTAATAGCTTCTTTGTATGTAATATCATTATTTAGATTACTTGCAAAGTAGTACATGTGGTTTACCGCATTACTAAGTACAAACAAAATAAATAGTATTAAAACAGCTAATGGTGCTAATTTTGGAACCATTCCTAATAAAAACAGTATTACTAGTGATAAAAGTGCCCAAACTACATATACTAAGGCAATAGTTACTTCTTTTTTTGTAATCTTTATTTTTAAGAAAAGATCTTTGAAACTAACTACCTTACCATGAGTAACTTTATCTACAAAATTATACTGTTCCACAAAATATATAAAACTAATAATTGTCGTAGGAATTAGCCCTACGACAATTAAATTAACAGTTTGAAATAACATTGAGATTGATACACTCACTGCAGAATATATTAATATACCAAAAATTATTTTAAATCTATTGTCTTTCACATGCTCACGTACCAATTTCTTAATGTTTTTCATTTTATATCTCCTATACTTTTATTGCTAAAATTTCAGCATCTCCAACACTTACACTACCTTCTTTTAATTTAATAGGTAGTCTTCCATGCAGGTTTGTTACGATGATTGGCGATGTCATATCAACATTGTTTTCTTTAAAGTAATCATGATCTACTTCGACAAGTTTATCACCTTTAGAAACTCTATCATCAATCTTAACTAAACTCTTTAAGCCTCTTCCTTCATGTGTACATGTATCTAGTCCAATATGAATTAGAAACTCATTTCTATCATCTGACTTAATTCCAATTGCATGATTAGTTGGGAAAACTGCAACAACAACACCATCTACTGGTGAGTAAACATCTCCCTCGTTAATCTTAATGGCAAATCCATCCCCAATAGTTTTCTCTGAGAATACCGGATCATTTACATCTTCCATAGCTATAATTTCTCCACTCATTGGAGATACAAAATCAATTGGTTTCGGACCAAACAATTTTTTAAACATACTTTTCACCCATACAATAAGTAGCTTCGATATTGAAATCTCTATCTACGATTAAAAGATCTGCATCTTTACCTACTTCAATTGAACCCTTTCTGTCATATACGCCTAGATATTTAGCACAGTTTTCCGACGTCATTTTAATTATATCATGGACTTTAGGGTTTACATTAGCAATCATATTTTGAACTGATTTAATAAAACTTAACTCTAAATCCTTAATCTCTTCATAGTTATGACGGTTATATCTCTCTTCACTTCCATCATCATTTCTAATGATTAAATAATCACCATCTGGTATGAATGTTTGTTTACGAATATAGTGATAACGTTCTTTTTTAAGTTGAGCAATCGCTCCATTATCTGTTGATAAAATAATTTTGTCAGGACCCTTAACTCGATAAGCAATATCAAATGCTTCCTTTAAAACAGTCCAACCTGTTTGCTTAGCAAACTCACAGTATAGATCATCAAAGTATAACGCCGTTCCTGCAACACCTAAGTTGCGGTGATGAAAGCCTGTCATACCACTAAACATATGAGTAACTCCACCGACACCATATTCTTTTAGATCTCTAATATCATCAAATGTTGCCGCTGAGTGACCAACTGCAATTTGAATACCTTCTTTATTACATTGTTTAATTACCGCTTCAGAGTTCTCTAACTCAATTGCCATTGTCATCAATTTTATAGTATTTGGATATGTTTGAGCATCAATAAACTCTTGCATTAAATCTACGCTCGGAAGTTTAAATTCTGCTTTATTCATCATACCTGCTTGCTCTAAATTAACAAATGGTCCTTCTAGGTGAACACCAAGTAATGATGCTCCATCACTATTTTGACTCTCGAGAACTTTTGAGCAATTTTTTATACCATCAATTAGCTCTTTTGTTGGTTGTGCTCCTGATGTTGCTAGAAAACTTGTCACACCAGTTTGAGGTAGATCTTCTTTCATTTTTAGTAAAGTCTCAACCGTATTGTCACTTCCAAATGATCCACGTCCCCAACCATGGAGATGTTGATCTATGAAGCCTGGTATTATTAATTGATCTTTGTAGTTAGTAAACTCACTATCACCAATCTCATCTTTTATTGCGATGATCTTACCATCTTTAATTTCTAAGTAGCCTTTTTTTATAACTTGATTAGGACAGTAAATATTTTCTGAGTATATGTACATTTAGTCCTCCTTTTCGAAGTACCAATATTTTTTATTAGCTTCGTTTAAATCATCTAAAACAGCTTTGGCTTGTTCGATACCATTGGTAGTTCTATTCATAGTTAAAGCCATTAATGCTTTTGTATAACTATTTTCCATATAAGCCTCTGTCGTTAATAGTTCATAGGCGTATTGTCCTTCCATTAATCCTTTGTAGAATGGTTCAATATCACCATAAGGATAAATATTAGGTCCATCTTTTCCAAGTGTTCCTGCTAATTCAACATAAGCATCTTGATTAAAGTTTGGAATATATCCTTCATTTTTAACAATAAGTATAAATTCATTATTTAGATCATAAGCAATGGACTCTGCTACTTCTACCATCATCGATCCAAAGACAGGACTTGTTAATAGTTCTACACCTTCCATGTCATCTTTTCCACTTGCAGTTGCAGTTGTTTCCCAAACTTCTTTTTCTCTAGAATCCATTGTTTCATCTGCTCTAGTATAGTTTGGATCACTCTCTGCTACAATCTCATCTTTATATAAGTAATATTGTAGATAAGTATTAGGAATGTAATCTGGGAAAACCTTTAACATTTTATTTACTCTTAAATATGTATCTAACCATGATTGTGATCTTTGTTCAGCATTGTATGGTTTGAAGCCATGATCTTTGAAGTAAGTTTTTAGTTCGTCAAAATAACTATTGCCTTCTAAATCGTAGATATCTGTGAACCAACCAAAGTGGTTTAATCCAAAGTAAGTTGCTCTTAGATCATACATGCTCTTATCTAAAATCTTAGCAAAACTTACCATCATTGAATAAGGTTGGTCACAAATATTTAATAAACGCTTATCATCTGGAAAATATTTATCTAATGCAACAGCCATTATTGCCGCTGGATTAGTATAATTTAATATCCAAGTATCTTTTGAGTAACTTCTAACTTTTTCAACCATTTCTATCATGGCACTGATAGATCTTAATCCATATGCAAACCCTCCCGGACCACATGTTTCCTGTCCAACAACTCCATGTTTTAATGGAATCTTCTCATCTAATGAACGCATTTCACTTCCACCAACACGCATGCAGCAAAATACAAAGTCAGTATTACTGTAAGCAACATCCATGTCATCTGTGACGATGATTTCTGTATCTGGCATATGTACTTTTAAGACAAGCTCACAATACTCTCTAATTCTTTCAAATCTCACTAAGTCTGGATCAAAGAATATTAACTTGCTTACTGGAAAACGATCTTTCATTGTTGCCATCGTTCCGATTAAAGCCGGTGTTCTAGAACTACCTGCTCCTGAAATTGTAACTATATGAGGGTTTCTCATATTAAAACCTACCTTCCTAAAATACTCTCTACTTCATTTCTAATAAACTCTACCATTGGTCCATATACAATATGAATATGTCCTGATGTTGGGAAGAATACTCCTGAACAGCCTGATTCTCTTAATAACTTAGGATCAATTTTTGTCTTATCAACAAAATCAATTCTTAATCTTGTTATACAGTTTTCAACTGTTTTAATATTTTCTGCCCCACCTAATGCTTCAACTGCTATTGCAGCAATTTCATTGAATCGTTTTTCTTGAATTAATACACTATCTACTGCACCTTCATCATCTCTACCTGGAGTTGGTACATTGAACTTAACGATATACCACTTAAATAAGAAGTACATAATAATTCCTTGAACAATACCTACAATAACGATGTTAATCCAATTAGAGTTTTCCATTAAGACCCCGAATATTAAGAAGTCAAAGATTGTTCCACGGATATAACCGACGGCTGTTCCCATATAGTAAAGTGCTATTGAACCAAATGATCCTATCAGTGCATAGAGGAAGTATAGAGGCGGTGCAATAAAGAGGAACGTGAACTCTAATGGTTCAGTAACGTTACCTAGGATTGCTGTCATAACACTCGTTATAATTAGTCCTTTTGCCATCTTCTTATACTCTGGATAAGCAGTTCTATACATCGCTAGACCAATTGCTGGGAAAACAAACATTGTTCTTACCATTTGACCTTGAGCTCCAAATCTTGTTAACTCTGGCATCATTTCCCAATATGGACTAGATGGTCCTAAGTTAAATAGAATTTCATTCATTGCTCCCATATAACCAATGTACTCAACACCTTCAATTACATAGACCCCACCCGCTTCAGTAAATCTTAGCATCGCATTCCATACATGGTGTAAACCAAATGGAATTAATAATCTGTTAACAACTCCACTTAAGATGCTTCCTAAAATTGGATGTAATAGGAATTTCGACATACTTGAGAAGAATGCAATTAGATATTGCCAGAATATTGGTAAGACTAATCCTGTAACAATCATTACTCCCATTGCAATTAGAGAAACAGACTTTCTTCCCGCAAAGAAAGCAAATGCTGTTGGTAATTGTAAGTTATAGAACTTATCTGTCGCCCAAGCTGATGCTAGACCGGCTAGAATACCCCCAAAGACGTTTACGTTAACAGTTTGTATTCCAAGTACCATACTTTGTCCACCAACTGCGATATTTCCTTCAGTGATTAGATTTCCAGTATGTGTTAACCAAACATTCATCGTAATTAGTAATACTAAGTAACTAATTACAGCTGCGAAAACTGATATCCCTTTATCTTTTTTCGACATCCCATAAGCAACACCCATAGCAAATAATATCGGTGTGTTGTTGAAGATTGTATCACTAATAGTTCTAATACTTATCATCAAGGTATTAATCGCTGGTGTTCCCAAGAACGGTAATAACTCAATCATATAGGCTTGAGCGAATGCTCCACTCAGACCCAGCAATAGTCCGACTGGTGCCATTACTCCAATTGGAAGTAATAGTGATCTACCAAAACGTTGTATTGCGTCATTGTACTTTTTCATAAGTAACCTCCCTTTTGACTATCAATAGGATAACACTGTCAGTAAGCGTATACAATAAAAATTAAGAAAGGAATGATTTTTCTGGACATTAGTTTTTACTTTGGACATTTCCACAAATAAAACACTTCCAAATATGCTATAATTTATCTTGGAGGTGTATTATGCTAAACATAGATCAAGACATATATAGATCACTAACTCCTACTGAAAAGGACGTTTTGCATTTTGTTATCGATAATCAAGAGTATGTCGTTAAAGCGACAAGTAGAGATATCGCCTTAAAGTGTAGTGTTTCAAAAACAGTTGTAATAAACTTAACTCAGAAAATCGGTTTTGATGGTTTTAATGAGTTTAAATACTATCTCAGGGATCAATTATCAAATACAGTAATTGAATCTTCTAATGATTTCTCAAGTGATATTATTAATAGTATTGAAAGAACTATTAGTTTAAACACAGATGAAGAAATTGATGAGGTCGTATTAAAAATATTAAATGCGGATACAATATATGTATTAGGGAGAGGCTCTTCAAAATATGCTTGCGCATACTTAACACATCTATTAATGACCTTAAAGATTAAGACAGTTGTTGTTCAAGATTTCAACCACTACGATGTTATTGGTGAAACTATGAATGAGAATGATTTAATGATAGCAATCTCACTCTCTGGTGAAACAACAATAACAACTAATACAGCTAAGATTGCAGCAATGAAAAAACGAGATATTATTTCTTTTACATCTTTTAGTAATAATACATTAGTAAGCTTATCTAACAATAATATCTATTTTTATTCTTCTAATATAGATACAAGGACACAAGATACGGTCTCAAGAACAACATTAATATTTATTATTGAGTTAATTATTAATAAAGTAAAAGCCAAAATGGCAGAGATTGGTAAGCCAAGAAGAAATGATGTAACTCAGTGGATTTTCACAAAGCAATAATTAATTATAATAATATTTTATTTAACCGTTTATAAAAAATAAGCGGTTTTTTTATTTCTTTAATCTTCTTAAAATATTAGTTATATTTTATTATCTATATAATAATTTAAGAAATAACAACTTGGATGGGCTACACTTTAGTAGACACAAAAGATATATAGTCTCGCAATTATGAT
>CAYTTS010000004.1:0-25198 GCA_964440875.1 uncultured Erysipelothrix sp.
TAGTTGTCGTTGTCTCATTAGTAGTTCAAATGATGATGGGGTTAATGTAATTATTTGCCAAGTATTAATTTACTTGGTTTTTTTATTATTATATTATTATATTATTAGAGTAGAATGAGAAGGTGGTTTATGAAAATAAGTAAATTAAAAAATAGAAGTACTGTATTTACTAAAAACTTAGCTGGTTGGGATTTACATATTCAATTAATTAGAGCTAATAAATATAATTATCTAATAGATACAGGTCTTGGTCCTTTAATGATGAAGGAGATTATTGCCTATTTAAAAGACGATGATAAGGAGTTAATTATTATTAATACTCACTATCACTTTGATCATATATTAGGTAACTCAGCTTTTAAAGATAATATAATAGTCTCATCAGCTTTAACAAAGTCTAAGCTTGATAAAGATTGGCAAACGATAATTAGTGGTAAAGATAATTATTTTGATGGTAGTATTGAGAAAGTATTGCCGAATAAAACATTTATTAAAGAATTGTATTTTAGTGAAGATAAGATAAGACTATTTATTAGTCCCCGGGCATACAGTTGATAGTATTAGTGTTTTAGATGAGCTTGATAAGGTATTAAATATTGGTGATAATATCGGTGATAGCAGTGAATATTTACTTCCTAGTTTGGAAGTATTAGAAAGTGAGTATTTAGAAACGCTTGAAGAGTATCTAGAATTAGATTTTGATACTGTAGTTTCAGGTCATATTGGTATCTTTTCAAGAAGACTTTTAAAAGATTTAATTATGGAGCTTAAACATCAAATATGATGTTTTTTTTATTTTGTGTATTGTAAGCGTTAATAAGTTTTAATACTCAAAAGTTGCTGAAAGGGGATAGGTAAAGGCTATCTTAATTATTGTGAAAAACGCTTGAAATTAACTATTGCATAAGTCTTGTATCCTAATTATTCTTGGTTTATAATTACAATGTGAAATAATTCACAGTCAAAGGGAGGTAATTTAGATGAGAGCAGTAGTAGTAACAAGTGATAAGAGTGTTGAGGTAGTTGAGAAGACTTTACGTCCGATTAAAGCTAATGAGGCATTACTGGATATGGAATATTGTGGAGTATGCCATACTGACTTACATGTTAAAAATCATGATTTTGGAGATGTCACAGGAAGAACTTTGGGACATGAAGGTGTTGGAGTTGTAAAAGAGATTGGTGATAGTGTTACAAGTCTTAAGATTGGTGATCGTGTTAGTGTTGCCTGGTTTTTCGAAGGTTGTGGACACTGTGAGTATTGTGTTTCAGGTAATGAGACTTTATGTCGTTCAGCTAAAAATGCTGGATACTCAGTTGATGGGGGTATGGCTGAAGAGTGTATAGTAACTGCTGATTATGCAGTTAAAGTACCTGATGGTTTAGACCCTGCGGCAGCAAGTAGTGTTACTTGTGCTGGAGTAACAACTTATAAAGCCATTAAGTTAGCTAATCTTACACCTGGACAATGGATTATTATCTCAGGAATGGGAGGGCTAGGTAACTTAGCCTTACAATATGCTAAGAGAGTATTTAACTTAAAAGTAATTGCAGTTGATGTTAATGAGAAACAATTAGAGTTTGCTAAAGAGTGTGGTGCTGATATTTGTTTAAACCCACTTGAAGTAGATATTGTAAAAGAGATTCAAGAGCGAGTAGGTGGAGCACATGCTGCAGTCGTTACAGCGGTTGCTAAGTCTGCCTTTAATCAAGCTGTAGATTCAGTAAGAGCAGGGGCAAGAATTGTTGCAGTTGGACTTCCTAGTGAGTCAATGGACTTAAGTATTCCACGTTTAGTCTTAGATGGAATTCAAGTTATTGGATCTTTAGTTGGAACAAGAATCGACTTAGCTGAAGCCTTTGAAGCTGCTAAAGAAGGATTAGTCATTCCTAAAGTTGAATTAAGACCTTTAGAAGATATTAATGATATTTTTGCTGAAATGGAAGCTGGAAGTATTACAGGACGTATGGTTCTGGATATGAAGTCTAAATAATAGGTATTAAAAAAGGAAGATCAGCTGATCTTCCTTTTGTGTCTTATACTTTTTATTTTTTGATTTTATGTGCAAATATTGTTTCATAGATTGGTATTATGAAGGCACATGTAACTCCAATTGAGAATCCTGTGTTATATAATACTAATCCACCGTGTAAGTTTCCTGTGTTTTGTGTTACAGAAGCATTAATGAATGCCGCGATAACTGCAGGTATAAATCCAAATTCTTTTGCGATTGGTGCAAGTCCTGTTAAGAATAACATCATCAAGATAATTGATGGTGAAGACATTGTCCATGTACTTCCTAGTGATGCTAAGATAACACCTAGAAAGATTGGGGCAATGTTTTTAACATGCTTACCTGATCCCATAAAGGAAACAATTCCAATTACACCACCAAGGATTGGTCCATTTAATGGTGCATCTAAGATATAGATGACTGCTAGTGTGAATAAACCTAATGTTCCACCGTTAATAAAGACTGTCGACATATCATAGTCTTTAAAGTAGTCTTGCTCTTTTGCACTTGTTTTTGCTAGTTGTAAGTATTTTTTAATACCTTTATCTTTAATTAATCCGTATACTAATATTGCTGCAAATAATAATCCGAAAATAATATAAAGTTCAAGATGCTTATCCATATCCCACATGCTTACTGATTCAATTGTAAATCCGTATGATCTCATTACTGAAACATATACTGTTCCAATAATACCTACGGCAACTCCTGTGTTATATAAACTGTAGTTTTTATGTAATTGTCTTACGTGTGGAGATAACATATGAACGATTAATCCCATTGAGATTCCAAAGAATAATGCTAATGGTATTCTCGTTACGTTTGGTATATCAAAGACAAATAATGCATCTGAGATAAATGGTGCAAGCGATGTTGCGTATAGTGTTGTTGATATTGTATCTCTTACATCTTTTTTAAATATTTTTGGATATAATAAACCACCGATTAAAATTGGCCAAACATTTAAAATGTTTTTTCCGAAAAAAGCGAAACCAACTGTAAACATAGCTGCTCCAAAGTTATTACCGTCAAAATCTGATTTTGTTAGATCCAATATAATTGTTGATATTAATCCTACTAATCCAGCATTTAAAAATGCTGCCCCAAGTCCTGCTTTAGCGAAGGCATCAACTAATAAGCCGGCTCTACCTTGGACTAAAACTCCTAAATTTTCTATTATTGTTATATTCGGTTCAATGATAAATCCTAATAAAATAAGGAAAAAGACTGAACTATATAATAATTTTCTTACATTCATTTCTAATCACCTTTGAATATATTACTCAAAATTGTGCAAATTGTACAGTCTTTTGTGCACTTTTACTTAAAACTAACTAGTAGCTTTCTTTTTTACTATATTACGCTTCTAAAATTAAGTATTTTTATCTTGTCTATAATATATAGATTAGTTTGTTTAAAGACTTATTAATATGCTATAATTAATGCATTAAATAAGGAGACTAAGAGATGAAGAGAGAGTACGAATTTAAGTTTAATGGGCAATCGTTTATTGTTGAGACAGGACAGATTGCTAAACAAGCCGGAGGGTCCGTGATTGTTAGATATGGTGAGACAGTAGTTTTAAGTACTGCCACTGCAAGTAAGAAAGCAAAAGATTTACCATTTTTCCCTTTAACAGTATCATTTGAAGAGAAATTATATTCAGCAGGTAAGATTCCTGGTGGATTTTTACGTCGTGAAGGAAGACCAAGTGAAACAGCTACTTTAAACTCACGTTTAGTAGATAGAACACTTAGACCTTTATTCGCTGATGGATTTAGAAATGAAGTACAAGTCGTTAATACTGTACTATCAGTTGATCCAGAGAAAAGTGTTGAGATGGCAGGTCTACTTGGATCATCACTAGCACTATGTATTTCAAACATTCCATTTAATGGACCTGTTGGTGGAGTACAATTAGGTTTGGTTGATGGTGAGTATATCGTTAACCCATCAAATAGCCAATTAGAAAACTCAGTATTAGAGTTAACAGTTGCTGGTACTAAAGATGCAATTAACATGGTTGAAGCAGGAGCTAAAGAAGTTACTGAAGAAGTTATGCTAGATGCACTTATGCAAGCACATGATTTCATTAAAGAAATCGTTGAATTCCAAGAGAGCGTGATTGCTGAAGTTGGAAAAGAAAAAATGGAAGTAGTACTTTATGAGTATGATCAAGAATTAGCAGCTGAAGTTGCTGAGAAATTTGATGCTGACTTAAGAAGTGCTGTTGGAACATTTGATAAATTAGAGCGTCAAGATAAGATTGATGCAATCCAAGATGCAGCTCTAGAATTATTTGAAGAAAAATATGCTGATGCTGATAACTTAAGTCGTATCTTAAGTGATGTTAAAGACATCGTATCAGACATCGTTAAAGATGAAGTAAGAAGAGCTATCTCACAAGATAAAGTTCGTCCTGATGGAAGAAAACCAGATGAGATTAGACCTTTAGCTTCAGAAATAGATTTATTACCAAGAGTTCACGGAAGTGCATTATTCACTCGTGGACAAACACAAGTATTATCAGTAACAACTTTAGGCGCTATGAATGAAGTTCAAATTATTGATGATATCTCAGATGAAGAATCAAAACGCTTTATGCACCATTACAACTTCCCACCATATTCAGTTGGTGAAGTAGGACGTATGGGTGGAGCAGGCCGTCGTGAGATTGGACATGGAGCATTAGGAGAGAAAGCTTTACTACAAGTTATTCCAAGTGAAGAAGAATTCCCATATGCAATTCGTGTAGTATCAGAAGTTCTTGAATCAAATGGTTCATCATCACAAGCATCAATTTGTGCAAGTACAATGTCACTAATGGCTGCCGGAGTTCCAATTAAAGCACCAGTTGCAGGTATTGCAATGGGTATGGTTATGTATGATGGCGAATATGCAATTTTATCAGACATCCAAGGATTAGAAGATGCATTTGGAGATATGGACTTTAAAGTTGCTGGTACACCAAAAGGTATTACAGCAATGCAAATGGATATTAAAGTAGATGGTATATCTCGTGAAATCTTAGAAGAAGCATTAAGCCAGGCTAAGATTGGACGTGACCATATTATGGAAAATATGTTAAGTGCAATCTCAGAAGTTAGAGAAGATGTTGGTAAATATGCACCTAAGATGGAAAGATTACAAATTCCAGTTGATAAGATCCGTGATGTTATTGGTCGTGGTGGAGATGTAATCAATGATATTATTGAAAAATCAGACGATGTTAAGATTGATATCGAAGATGATGGATCAGTAGTTATCTACCATAGTAGTAGAGAATCAATTAATAAAGCGAAGGCAATGATTGAAAACATCGTTAAAGTTGCTGAAGTAGGAGAAATTTATGATGCTAAAGTTGTTCGTATCGAAAACTTTGGAGCATTTGTTTCACTATTCCCAGGAACAGATGGACTACTACACATCTCAAAATTAGATCACAAACGTGTAGAAAAAGTAACTGACGTAGTTAACTTAGGTGATATTGTTAAAGTTAAAGTAATGGAAATTGACGATAGAGGCCGAGTAAACGTTTCACGTAAAGACTTACTACCAAAACCAGAAAGAAAACCAGCGGAAAATGCTAAAAAGGTAGAGGAAAAATAAAAATATTTAAAAGCCCCCTAGTTTAGGGGGCATATTTATAGAAAGAGGTATACATATGCATAGATGGGATTTAACGGTATTTTATGAAGGATTAGATGATCCTAAATACATTAGTGATAGAGAAAGACTAGTATCATTAATTGATGAAATTGATGAAGCGGCTAAAAACTTAAATGAAGTTAATATTGAAAGTGTTAAACGCGTATTAGAGTTAAGAAACGAATATGCAACACTACTTAGAACAGTCTTCGGATTTTTAAGTTTATCAAATAGTGCTGACACTGCGGATACAGATATTATTAGTAATATTCAACAAGTATTAAGTGTCAATGCGAAAGTATCAGAAGCAAACGCAATTATTGATGAATATATTTCAAATATTGAAAATTTAGAAGAATTGTGTGCTGATGATTATATAGCTGCCCATAAGTTTTACTTAAGCGAAATCATTGATCAAAAACAATATCAATTAAGTGCGAAAGAAGAAGCACTGATTTCAAAGATCAACTTAAATGGTGTAACAAACTGGGAAGATTTATATGATTATTTAACATCAAGCTACACTATGGACTATAATGGTGAAAAAATCACTTTAACAGAAGTTAGAAACTTAGCTTACAGTGATGATGCAGATGTTAGAAAAGCGGCATATGAAGCAGAGATTAAAGGTTATAGTGGACTAGAAGATAGTTTAGCTTACTCACTAAATAGTATTAAAGGACATGTTAATACGATGGTTGAGTTAAGAGGTTATGAAAGTCCGATTGATATGACTTTAATTGATTCAAGAATGAGTAAGGAAACATTAGCTGCTATGTTTAGCGCAATTGATGATGTACTACCTAAATTTAGACAATTTTTACAACATAAAGGAAAGTTATTAGGCCATGATAATGGACTACCATTCTATGACTTATTTGCACCATTAGTTAAAAGTGATAAAAAATATACTGTCGAGTATGCTGAGGAGATGGTATTAAATAGTTTTAAAACATTTAGTTCAGATTTACATGATATGACAAAGGAAGCATTCGATAATAATTGGATTGACTACTTACCAAGAGAAAATAAACGCGGTGGAGCATTCTGTTCAAATCAACCACAGTTTAAGGAAAGTCGTATCTTACACAACTATGGAGAAGATCTTGGAAGTGTTGTAACACTAGCTCATGAGCTAGGTCATGCTTATCATGGATTCCGTATTCAAGATCACTACATGCTAAATACAAGCTATGTAATGCCAATTGCTGAGACAGCATCAAACTTCTGTGAATTAATCTTAAGTGAAGCTGCTTTAGAGACTGCAAGCCGTAGTGAAAAAATTGAATTATTAGAAAATATGATAAGTGATGCAACACAAGTAATCGTTGATATCTACTCAAGATACTTATTTGAAGAGAGTGTCTTTACTAATCGTGCTGATAAATTCTTAAGTGCAAATGACTTAAAAGATCTTATGTTAGATGCACAAGCTAAAACATATGGTGATGGTTTAGATGAAAACTATAGACATCCATATATGTGGGCATGTAAAGGACACTACTACAGTAGTGGAAGAAACTTCTATAACTTCCCATATGCTTATGGAGCTTTATTCTCTAAAGGTTTATATGCGAACTATTTAGAAAATAGTGAAGGCTTTGTTGAGAAATATGACAATATGTTAACTAATACGACAGTATTATCATGTGAAGATATCGGTGATTTAGTTGATGTAAATGTTAGAGAAAAAGCATTCTGGGCTAAGAGTTTAGAAATGATGACTAATATGATTGATGAATTTATTGAAATAACGAGTGAGGGACTATAATGATAGATTACAAATTAGAGGCGAGTAAGCGCGAAGAAGAAATAGTTAGTGACTTAAAAGAATTAGTTGCTATTAAATCAATTATTGATGAAAGTACAATAAGTGAAAATGCACCATTTGGAGCTGATGTTAGAGAAGCTTTAGATAAGTTTATCGAGATGGCTAAGCGTGATGGATTCACATATAAAGATGTTGATGGTTATGCTGGTTATATTGAATATGGTGAAGGTGAAGAGTTAGTTGGAGTACTAGGTCACTTAGATGTTGTACCTTTAGGTGATGGCTGGAGCTTTGATCCACTAGGTGGAGAAGAGCAAGATGGTTACATCTTTGGTCGTGGTACAAGTGATGATAAAGGACCAAGTGTTTCTGCATATCACGCAATTAAGATCTTAAAAGATAATAATGTCAAACTAAACCGCCGTGTTAGATTAATCGTTGGCTGTGATGAAGAGACAGGTTTTAGATGTGTTGAATATTATAAAGAACATGAAGAAGTACCAAACTATGGATTTACACCTGATGCTAACTTCCCAGTAATTTATGGTGAAAAAGGTATTATTCAACTTTACTTAAATAGTGAATTTAATACTGTAATTACAGAATTAAATGCTGGTGAAGTTGGAAACGTTGTTATTGGACGTGCTAGTGCTAAATTAAGTGAAGACTTAAAAGTTGAAGAATTTACACAATTTATCGCTAATAACAATCTAAAAGGTGAAGTAAAAGATGATGCTTATTTTATTGAAGGTAAATTCGCTCATGCGATGGAACCACATGAAGGTGTTAATGCAGCTGTATACTTACTAGAATTTATTAGTAAACATCACAATGATGAATACGCAACTACTCTATATAATTTATTATATGACTACAATGGTAAAGGTTTAAATATTAACTTTGAAGGTGAATATATGGGACCTTTAACTATGAACTTAGGAGTCTTAAGAGTTAGCTCAACTAAGCAAAGTGCTCTAATTGATATTAGATATCCAGATGGCTATAAAGCTGAAGAAGTATTTACTAATATTAAAGACTTAACTGATGATAAGTTTGAAATGATTATCGATACTGATAAAGATATCGTATTCTTAGATCCAAAAGGTGAGATGATTCAAGTATTAGAATCTGTTTACCGTAAACAAACTGGTGATAACGAGTCGCCACTAATTACAATGGGTGGTGGAACTTATGCGAAGGCATTTGAAAATCATGTAGCTTATGGAATGGTATTCCCACTTGAAGTTCACCCAAGTATTGTTGGAGATATTCACTCACATGATGAGGCGATTTCAAGAAAATCATTAGTTGATGGGGCGGCAGTTTTCGCTGAGGCAATTGTAAAACTTTGTAATATGTAATAAAATGAGTAATGGAAAGAAGGTGAAATAATGCGTAAAATATTAGTTATTCTAAGTTTGTTTTTAATTGTTGGCTGTAGTAAGGCTAATGATGACTTACTAGAAGTCTTTAACAAATCAAAATCAAAAGTTGATAGTTTAGAATTACCCGTATCAAATAACCATAATAAAGGTTTATTCTCGTATTATTTACCTAAAAGTATTGGGGTTTTACAATCAAATAATATTTCTTCAATTCTAAGTAGTGATAATGAAGAGATATTTATGAGTGTTAATGTCTCCTCAGTTATGAGTGATGAGGCAAATAAAACAGAATTAAACCCCGATGACTTTGAATTAATTCAAAAATTTGAACTAGTTGGAAGAGATACTACTCACGAAGGTAGTATTATCATTGAACACTTAGAGGATAAACAGTATTTAGTTTACGTCTTTGTTAATGATGTATTCTTTCTAAGTTCAACTAAAAGAGCAATGATTCCTAAAATATTAGATGAGGTCTTCTTAATCGCAAGATCACTTGAAGTTGATAAGAAAAGTATTGTCAAAGAGTTCTCAAATAAAGAGACTTTCTCATTTGAAAAAGAAGTTATTGAATTATTCTCAGATAGTATACCTGAGGAAGGTATGATTAAAGATATTATTATTGAAGAGGCAGGTGATTAGATGAGTGATACAGTTAGAATTTATAAAAACTCAGAAATGTTTGATAATACAATTATCTTAAGTATAGAAGATTTAGAGGTTAATAGTACAAAAGAATTTGAAAAATATGTCGAGTTATATAATGATGAAACTTTAGTTGGTATTAACGTCTTTGATGAAGAGTTTTCAAAAAACTTTAGTGAAGGCTTTAATTATCCAAATGAAGCTAATTTAAAGATAGTTAATGACTACTTTAGCGATCATAATTTCACTTATGACTATAATAAGTATTTAGTCGTAGGTAAAGTAGTGAGCTTTGAAGCTGTTAAAAATAGTAGAAACTTAAATTTATGTCAAGTATTAGCTAATGATACGACTTACTCAATTATATGTGGGGCAAGTAATGTTGAAGAAAATATGAAGACTATTGTCGCATTAGATAAGGCTATTCTTCCAGATGGTGTATTAATTAAATCAGGATTGGTCTTAAATAATCATTCGGATGGAATGTTATGTTCGAAACGTGAGTTAGGTTTAAAGCAAAATCCTGATGAAATTGGTATAATTAAGCTAGATGATAGTGAAGAAGTGAATACAAGCTTCTATAATATCGATTGGAGGAAGTATGATGTTTAAGAAAATCGCAAATTTATTATTTGAAGATGTTGAAATCGAAGAGGAAGAAATTGAAGTTGTCGATAAGGTTGAGAAAATTGCTGTTAAACCAGAAATTGTTAAAACTGAGACAGTTGAGGTACCTCAAAAAACATTTACTGAAGTAAAAGAGAAATCGATCTTTATTACTAATACTACAGAAGATAAAGTAAAACCAAAAGTTAAAGAAAAAGTTGTTGAGAAGGTTGAAGAGAAAAAGCCTAAAACTTACTCATTTACTCCAATCTTAAGTCCGATAAGAGGCTTAAAAGATGAAGAGAAAAATGAATATGAGACTGTTAAAGTAACAAGGGCACCAAAGAAGAAGTCTAACTACTTAAATACAGTTATTAGTCCCTTCCATGGTGGTGTCGATAAAAATGAAGAAGAAGATCTTGTTGAATATGGATTTAATGATGAAGTTCAAACTTTAGAGTTAAGAGCTGATGAGCATCCAGTAGTTGATGAGACAGTTTATATTAGTGATGAATATAAACCATTAAAAGAAGACTTCATTAACTTAACTCTAGATGACTTATTATCAAGTGAAGATAGTTCTGATGATCTAAGTTTAACTAGTGAAAAACCAATTCACTACTTTATTGGAATTAAAGGAAGCGGAATGGCTGCCTTAGCTAATCTACTTAATGATGATGGCTATCCAGTAATGGGAAGTGATACCCTAAATTATGTCTTTACAGAAGTAGAGTTAAAAGAAAAAGGTATCCACTTAGCTGACTTTGGCGAGGATGAGATAACAAGCGATATGGTTGTTATTGTTGGAGCTTCATTTAATGAGGATCATGTTGATGTTATAAAAGCCCGTAAGGCTAATGCGACTATTTATAGCTATGCTGAATTTTTAGGTAAGTATATTAATGATTATCTGAGTATTGCGGTTTCTGGAACACATGGAAAAACAACAACTACATCATTAATTTCTGATATGTTAAGAGCAAATGTTCCAACTGCCCACCTTATTGGTGATGGCCGTGGGGCAAGTGATGAAGATTCAGAAATCATTGTTGTTGAAGCTTGTGAGTATAAGCGTCACTTCTTAAACTATAAGGCAGATTATGCAGTTATAACGAATGTGGAGTGGGAACATGTTGACTACTTCCATACTGTTGATGATTATTACTTATCATTTGAAGAGTTTGCAAATCAAATAAAAAATACGGTACTTGTTTTTGGTGATGATCCAAAATCAAGAGACTTAAAAATAAATACCAATGTAATTTACTATGGTGAAGAAGCATTTAATGATTTATATGCTAAAAACATTAATGAGACTAGTGAGTATTCAAGCTTTGATGTTGTATACAAGGGTGAAGATTTAGGCGAGTTTAGAATTTATCGTACTGGTCGACATATGGTATATAATGCGCTTGCTAGTATCGGGATTGGTTTACTATTAGGATTTAGCGCAGAAGATATTAACGCGGGTCTAAAAGCCTTTAAAGGTGCAAGACGACGCTTTGATGTAGTTGAGATTGGTGAGAATGTTGTTATTGATGACTATGCTCACCATCCAACGGAAATTGTTGTAACACTTCAAGCTGCAATGAGTAAATATCCAAATCGTGATATTATCGCGGTCTACCGTCCTGATAGAATTAGTCGTATTGAAACATTTAAAGATGAATATATTCAAGCCTTAAGTTTTGCTGATCAAGCGGCAATCTGTACGGCAGTTGATAGTGATGGCTTAGGTCCAATTGATACTGGTCTCTTAGTTGGTGAAATTCCAAGATCATTTGTTGTAGATGATCATGAGGATTCAGTAAGTCAATTAGCATTTTTAACACCGGCAGTCTTTGTCTTTATGGCTCCAAAAGAAATTCATTATTTAAAAGAAGGTTTAATTGATTACTTAAAGAAAATTGATATTTAAACTAAGGTGTACTACATATGAAGTAGTACACTTTTTTTAATTTTAAGATATGACTATTGTTGAACTTAAGGCTATATTAAGTTAATATATAAATAGATAAGAGGTGGCCTATGCACAATATAATATATAACACGGACTTTATGAGTTTATTGGCAGATTTCTCAAGACAAGTAGTACCAGTGGTGTCAGTTATTGCCTTAGTAATCTTATGTGTTGCATTATGGGAGTTAGTAAAATTTATTAAAGGCTTAGATGTAACAGTTAATAAGATAAATACAACGATAGATTCTGTAGATCAAAGTATTGATAAGATTCAAGTACCATTAGATACGATTGAAAACTTGAGTCACTCAATCGATAATGTTCATGAGTTAGCGAAACGTTCGATAACGAAGTCAGTTGATAAGGTGACTGATAATATTAATATTATCAAAGATTGGGCGAATTCATTATTTAAAAAAGATGACAAAGAAGTAAGCGAAACTGTAGAAGAGGATATTTAAGATGCGCTCGCTTATTAATAGCTTAGAATCGATAAACTTTATATATAAATATATATTTATATTGATAGTAGCTATCCTAATATATATAATTATTAAATTAATTATAGAGTTAAAGAAATTATTAGTAAGTGCTGAAGATCTAACAATTGGCATTAGCCAAATTGATGAGAGACTTAGCAATATGGAGAAAACATTTAATTACTCATTAAGTGCATATGAAGTGACTTATGATGATTTAGAATTTAAGAGTGATATCGCTAATTCAATCTATGGTATATTACTAAATAACTATGGCAAAATTATGATGGCATATCCAGTAGTAAAAAGACTTGTAAAAAGAAAAAATAAAAGGAGGAAATAATATATGAGCGAAGTAAAAAATGATTTAAATGAAATTGTTGAAACTGTAGAAGATAATACGAAAGATCTTGTAGAAGATGTCAAAGATTTAAGTGAAACTGCTGTTGAGCAAAGTAAAGATATTGTGGAAGAATCTAAAAACTTAAAAACTGAGTTTGAAGATATAGCAGATGATGCAGAAGATGTAAAAGTAGATGTTAAGCAAAAAGCTGGCGAAGTATTTGAAAGTACTAAAAAAGTTGCTAAAGAAGCATATACTAAGACAGCAGATACTGTTGAAAAAGTTCTAGCTGATGAGAAAGTTCAAGAGTTTGGTAAGAAAACGGTTGAAGTGTTAGATAAAACATCTAAGAAAGTAGTCTCAGGAGCTAAGACTAGTGCTAAGTTTGTAGCTGAGAAAAGTGAAGACTTTATTAATGATCCTCGTGTAGGTGAAGTAGTTGAAGATGTTAAGGAAAAATCAATTGAAATTGGCTCTAAAATCAAGAGTGGATTTCAAGGATTAATGAAGAAAGTAAAGAAAGACTAACATAAATGTAAACGGCTATCTATTTTCATAAACTAATGATATAATAGTTTTAACTTTAAGTTATATACGATAGAGAGAGCAGTGATAAGTATGAAAAAAGTAACAATTTATGAAGTTGCAGCCGAGGCTGAAGTTTCCTTAGCAACAGTATCCCGTGTTATTAATGGATCAGACTTAGTTAAAGAGACGACAAGAAAGAAAGTTGAAGCAGCAATTGATAAATTAGGTTATAAACCAAATGCAGTTGCCCAAAGTTTAGCACTAAAACGCTCAACGACAATAGCGCTTGTTGTACCTGAAGCAAGTTTTGTTTTTACAGGACAAATAATTAATGGTTTAATTGATGTAGCGAAGATTTATAACTATAATATATATCTACATACAATTACAGAAGGTATCGTTGATTTCAACGACGTAATTGAAACAATTATCAAATCAAGAGTAGATGGAGTTGTTATTTATAACGATAGCTTAACTGGTCTAGATATTGAAACATTATCAGAGTATAATATTCCAATAGTATTTATTGGAAATAATGTAAAAGCATCTAACGTTTCATCGGTTTACATTGATATCAAACGTGCTATTAATGAATTAGTAGACGAATTCCTTGAAAAAGGTTATAAAGATATCGCTATTCTAGAAGATAGAAAAAATGTTTACTCAAGTAATCAGTTAGTTGCTGGTGCAAGTGAAGCATATGAGAAACATGGTATGAAATTTGATAACTATATTCAAATTCCAGCCTCACAAAGATCTTCATATACATTCTTAAAAGAGTACTTTAAAAATAATAAACCAGAGGTTGTTATTGCGAATAGAGACTCACAAGCAATTGCTGTTATGAATGCAGCAAAAGAAGCTGGATATAGAATTCCTGAAGATATTCAAGTAGTATGTGTTATTGACACTAAATACAATAAGATGTTAAGACCACAGTTATCAAGCTTTGTTATGCCAAGTTATGACTTAGGTGCAGTAGCAATGCGTATGATGACAAAACAACTTGACGCCAAAGAAGATGAAGATAAAGGCGACCGTAATATAGAATTAAGTTATCTATATACACCAAGAGATTCAACAAACAATTAGCAATGAAGAGAAGCGTTGTAGTAATATAAATTATAGAGAGGTAGCGGTTGGTGAGAGTTACTATTTATAACTACAAGATACACCTTGGAGCTTATATTAAAAATATACGTAAATCGGCGTTAACGATTTGAGAAACACGAAAGTGTTAATTAAGGTGGTACCACGCAAAAGCGTCCTTTGGGATGCTTTTTTTATTTTAAAGGAAGAAGGAGAATAGAAAATGAAATTTATTGATGAATTAGTATGGAGAGGATTAGTAAAAGATGTTACTGATCTAGAAGGATTAAAAGAACGATTAGAAAAGCCAGCAACAGTTTACTGTGGGTTTGATCCAACGGCAGACTCACTACATGTTGGGCATATGCAACAAATAATGTTACTAAAAAGATATCAAGAAGAAGGACACCGTGTTATCGCTTTATGTGGTGGAGCAACAGGTATGATTGGTGATCCAAGACCAACAACAGAAAGATCGATGCAATCACTTGAAACTATTCAAGAAAACGTCGTTGCACTACGTGGACAATTATCAAAGTTTATTGACTTAAGTGATCCAAGTAAGGGTGTTATTATGAATAACCATGACTGGTTAGGTGGACTTGGTGTCTTAGAATTCTTACGTGATTATGGAAAACACTTTAATGTTAACTATATGTTAGCAAAAGATACAATTGCTTCAAGACTTTCAACAGGTATTTCATATACAGAATTTTCATATACAATTTTACAAGCAATGGACTGGCTACACTTATACCAAGCTGAAAACTGTGAGATTCAAATAGGTGGATCAGATCAATGGGGTAATTTAACTTCAGGAACTGAGTTAATTAGAAAAGTATTGGGTGATAAACATAAGGTTTATGGAATTACTTCACCATTAATTAATAAAGATGATGGTAGTAAGTTTGGTAAATCAGAAGGTGAGAACATTTGGCTAAATACTGAATATACAAATGCTTATGACTTCTACCAATTTTGGTTTAATACACCTGATACATCAATTATTGATTATATGAAACGCTTATCAATGAAATCAGTTTCAGAAATTACTGAACTTGAAGAAGCTGTCGCAAGTGAGCCACACTTAAGAAAAGCTCAAAAAGCATTAGCAGAAGAGTTGACACTGTTAGTACATGGTGAAGAAGGTTTAAAACAAGCTCTAAATATTACACAAGTATTATTTGGTGGCGATATTAAATCATTAAATGTTACAGATATTAAGATTGGACTTAAAGATGCACCTAAATATACATTAGATGGAGAACTAAACTTAGTTGATCTACTAATCGAAGCTAAAGTTGCCTCAAGTAAACGTGAAGCACGTGAGTTTATTAAAGGTAATGCTATCGCGATAAATGGTGATAAAGTTTTAGATACAGACTTAATAATTAATAAAGAATTAGCTTTAGGAGAAGAGTTAATTGTTATTAAGCGTGGTAGAAAGAACTATTATATCGTAGAAATTGCATAAGATAATACTTAATAATGTTATAATAGTTAAGAGGTGTTTTAATGAAAAACAAATACATATTAATATTAATATTTATCTTAATAATTAGTGGATGTAGTGATGATAGTAGCCGTAATGAATTACTTTTAAGTAAGTATGAAACTGCTTATGGTGAACTTATTGAAAATGATACATACACAAGTAACTCAGACCTCTTTGATTTAGAAGTAGTTGTTAATAAAATCAAAGAAGGTGAGTTTCGAGTTGATGTTATTTTAGATAAACCACAGATGGCAATGTACAATGTTCAAATGCTGATGGAGATAAACTCAACAGGAGTTGCTCAATATGATGAAGTACTTCCATCACTTGGTATCGTAGATGATACACAATATAATTTAATACCTTATCAATCAAATGTTGAAAATGGCTTTTATTCAGGACTTGTTTTAAGTGGAATTAGCGATAAGAGTAGTGGTGAAATTACCTTAATGATTCAATGGACTGATTATGCCGCAACTAAGGTATTTGATGAATTTATAAAACTAGAATATAGTGAAAAAGATATAGTTGAGTTAGAGGATGATGGTAATGAGTAAATCAAAAAAGAATAGTCTTTTAGTAGGAGGACTAACTAGTACTGCTGGTCTTTTTATTACGAAGGCAATTGGTCTTTTATATGTAGCACCATTTAGATCAATGGTTGGCTCTGAAAACTATGTTTACTATGCAGCGGGCTATGAATTATATGACTTGATGCTAACGATATCACTAGCCGGCTTACCATTTGCGATCGCTGCACTTGTCTCAAAATATATGGAAAAAGAAGATTATAAATCAGTTATGTTAGTAAAAAAATTATCCCAAGGTCTACTTGGGGTTTTTGGTTTTATTGCCGCAACTGTTGTACTTATCTTTATTAATCAATTTATTGGCACTCGTGGAAATATTACACTAGAACAGGCAACAATTTATAAGAATGTCTATATGCTAATGACACTATCGATCTTTACAGTTCCACTATTAAGTTCCTATCGTGGCTTTTTCCAAGGAATCAAAGATTATAGCACTTATTCGATATCTCAAGTAATTGAACAAGTAGTTCGCGTTCTCTTTTTACTGGGACTAGGCTTCTTGGCTGTTTATGTCTTTAAGACTGATAGTATATATGCCGTTTATGGTGCATTAATAGCTACTTTCTTATCAGCCTTTGTCGCAATTATATACTTTGCAATTATCAAACGTGAGAAGATTGTTGAGGTTGATAACTTAAGTAAGTATCAAGTAAGTGAAGCTGTTGCAGTTAAGGATTTAGCGATTGAGTTATTTATCTTCGCAATTCCTTATTTAATTTCAGTAATTTTATCTAATAGATTTGGATTCTCTAATATGTTTTTACTACCTAATGCATTACAAGACTTTGGCTATAATGTTTTAGAAACACAAATATATACCTCACTTATTACAAATGAGACTGTTAAATTAATTGGGATACCAACAGTTCTTGCTACTGGATTTTCTGTAGCGGTTATTCCTGAGATGAGTCAAGCTTTAGTTAGACTTGATTATCCAACGATTCAAAAAAATATTCGCTCAGCTATTGAGTCAGTTATGTATATTGGTCTTCCAGTCTTTTGTGCAATGTACTTTTTATCAGATGAAATATATTATATTTTGTTTGGTGGTAGTGCAGAGTTTATTAAGATGGGTGGAGATGTAACAAAACTACATGTCTTCTATGGAGCAGTATCGCTTTTAACACCAGTTATTGTTTCAATGATGTTAACATTGAGATTACAAAGATATACATTGGCCTATTTAGCGATTACTTTTGTTTTAAACTTTATACTACTAAATCCATTAGTAAGTAAACTAGGGTGGTCAGGGGCTATTATTACAAATATTATTACATCCCTAATTTTTATATCATTATCACTCTATAAGATTGTTGTTACTTATAAGGTTAAATTTAAGTATACAGTTAGGAAGATAGTATTAATGTTATTATCACTAATACCAATGTATTTAGTTTACTTTGTATTAAGATTACTTAAGTTACCGGTATTTGGTATTAATAAAGTGTTAGGAATATTTACTTTAGGTATTTATGGTTTATCGATGTTATTAGTTTATATGCTTGTAACAAATTATTTATACCTTCTACAGTCGATATTAAAGATTGATTTTAGAAATATGATTAATAAGGTGATTAAGAAATGAGATTAGATAAATTTTTAGCTCATAATGGTTATGGTAGTCGTAATGATGCAAAAAAGATCATTAAGGCTAAGTTAGTTAGTGTTAATAATGAAGTCGTTACTAAGGCGACTTATAAAGTTGATATTAATAATGATTTAGTTACTGTAGATAATGTGGAGATTCATTACTTTGAGAAAGTCTACTACATGCTAAATAAACCAGCTGGCTACATCTGTTCACATTATTCAAATTTATATCCATCTGTTATTGATTTGATTGATACAGTTAGAGATGACTTAATAATGGTGGGGCGCTTAGATGTTGATACAGAGGGATTATTATTAATAACAAATGATGGTAAGTTCTCGCATAATGTTATTCATGGTAAAAAAGATGTTTATAAAACATACTATGTTGAACTTAAAGATAATTATGATGAGTCTTATACCAAAGATTTAGAAGCGGGAATCTTAATGGATGAGGATATCTTAAAGCCAGCTTTTGTTGAATTGATTAGTGATAAGTCATTATACTTAAGTATTGCTGAGGGGAAATATCATCAGGTTAAGCGGATGATGAATTATGCAAATAATGAAGTTACTTATTTAAAGCGTATTAAGATCGGTAATCTTGATCTAGATGAAAGTTTAGACTTAGGTGAGTACCGTGATTTAAGTGAAAATGAGATTGAAGAACTATTGAGTAAATAGTTCTTTTTTATTTAGCTAATAAAAAAAGATATTAGCCAATTGACTAATATCTTTAATGGATTATTATTTAGAGTAGAACTCAACGATTAATGCTTCTTCGATTTCAGCATTTAATTCGCTACGTTCAGGTAATCTAACGTATTTTCCTTTTTTAGTATCTGCATCAAATTCTACGAAGTCAACAATTGAACTTCTTGCTTCTAATGCTTCATTAATTACTTTTAAGTTTTTTGATTTATCTTTAACTTCGATAACTTGTCCAACTTTTACTGAGTATGATGGGATATCTAATTTTTTACCATCTACTAAGATGTGACCGTGGTTAACTAATTGTCTAGCACCTTGTCTTGTTGTTGCAAGTCCCATACGGTAAACGATGTTGTCTAATCTTGATTCTAGTGCAACTAAGAATAGTTCACCAGTAACTCCTTCTCTTTTCGCAACTTTTACGAATGTGTTGTGGAATTGTCTTTCGTTTAATCCGTACATGTAACGAACTCTTTGTTTCTCTCTTAACTGTAGTCCGTACTCAGATAATTTCTTTCTTCTAGCGTTTGGTCCATGTTGACCAGGCGCATAGTTTCTTCTTACTAATTCTTCACCAGTCTCTAATGTTGAGAAGCTTAATCTACGAGATTTCTTCCAAACTGGTCCTGTATAACGTGCCATATTTATTCCTCCTCTATTGGATATGAAATAAAACGAATAACTTCTATGAATGATTTGTCAGTGTTAGGGTTCGCCGCGAGCAGATGGTTACTACCTTCCCTAAATATCAGCACCAACAATAAACATCACATATAGATATCTACTGCTTTATTCACGCTAGACAATAATACCAAATATCTACTCTTGTGTCAAATGAAACTACTAGATAAATCTTAATAAATACTATAAAATGTGTTACAATATTTAAGAGGTGTATGCAGATGGAAAGAGTACTAGAATTGTTTCAAGAATTTATCCAAAATAAATGGTTATGGCTTGTCCTATTAGCCTTTTTAATAATAAGTATTATCTTATTAATTAGAAAGAGTAAACAAGTAAAAAATGTATCGGAATTAATTACTTCACTGGAGACAGATTATAACACGATTAAAAGTATGCCTTTAACATTTAAATTAAATAAGGCAAGATCGCTTGCTAAAGTTAATGATATTATTGAAAAGGATATTGAAGGCTATGTTGAGAGTTATGAAGCTATTCAAAAATCAATCAATCGCATGGATACACTTTTTGAAGATGCTAATGAAGCACTTGAGAGTGATCAGTTAGATATATCTGAAACCTATGCTGAAGAGATTTCAAACTTAATTAGTATCACTTTAAAAAATGTTACTAAGTTAAATGAGAAATTAGATAGTGTTTTAGAACAAGAGTTAAAGTTAAGATCTGAAGTTACTGACTATAAAGAACGCTTTAGAAATATCAAAGAAACACTTATTAAGCGTGATGGTGTTTTAAATTTTAGTGAAGATGTATTAAAAGAGTATACGAGTAATGCTGAAAATGAATTTAGCGCCTTTGATGAGTGGATGTTTATTTCTGAGTTTGATAAGGCTGAAGCTTCACTTGAGAAGATTGATCAAGTATTATCGAAGTTAGATGAAATGTTATTTGAACTTCCGGAACTATTACCAGTTGCTAAAGAGATTATTCCAAATAAAATCGCAACTGTATCAGAATTGTATGCAGAGGTTATGGATACAAATTTATACTTAGATGATTTAAATGTTACTCAGTCGCTATCAGTTATCTCAACATCATTAAGTGATGACTTAAGTGATCTTCGTTTAGGTCAAGTGAGTAAAGTTAAAGAGAGTTTAGAAAACTCTAGTAAAGATTTAGATAGTTTAGCTGAAAAATTAAAGTTAGAGTTAGAATCTAATGAGCAATTAATATTATTAAATCAAACAGTTAAGGATAACCTACGAGAAATAAATACTAATTTAAAGAAAACAGAAGTTTTATATAATGATTTAAGTAGTCGTTATCAATTTGATAAGTTTTATTCAACGCTATCAGATTTAAAACTTAAGGCTGATAATTTATCAAATGAAAATTATAGTTTAATGGATAGTTTTAAATCTAAAATGGCAGTTAGTAAAATGTTAAGTGAGTTAAATGACTTTAATAGTAAGTTAGTTCAAACGAAACTTGATATTGAAAAATTAAAGAATGATATAAATGAAATAATCTCGGAAGAAAGTCGTGCTGAAAAACAATTATTAAAATTATACTTAATTATCAATGAAGTAAGTGTAAAAATTAATAGTCATCAAATACCTGCAATATCTGAGGATTACCAAGAAGATGTCTTAATAGCGAAAGAACATATTAGAAATATTGAAAATATACTAGCTGAAGAAACATTAAATGTTAGTCTATTAAATAAGACATTAAATGAGTCAATTGACTACATTTATAAGTTATATAATAATGTTAATAATATAATCGGTATGGCACTAATGGTTGAAAATGCCATTGTCTTCGCAAATAGATACCGTAGTAATAGTCCAATCGTTGATAGTGAATTAACTAAGGGTGAAATCTACTTTAGAAATGGTGAGTACACACAAGCACTAACGACAGTACTTGCTGTTGTGGAGAAACTACATCCAGATGACTATGAGAAAATGATAAGAGAGAATTCAATTAATGACATATAAGAAAACTTTATATTTAGATAATACGAGTACAAATCCAATTGATCCTGAAGTATTAGCTACATATAATAAAGTATTAAAAGAGTATTATGCTAACAGTGGGGCGATTCATAGTTTAGGTCGTACTGTTAATAAACTTCATAGTAAATCAAGATCTGAAATTCTAGATCTTTTAAATGTAAAGAACATGAATTTAATATTCACATCAGGGGCAACTGAGGCAAATAATACTGCCATTAAATCAGTTGCACTTGCTAATTTAGATAAGGGTAGACATGCGATTACAACTAAGGTTGAACATCCATCTGTTTATAACTCGTTTAAGTTTTTAGAGGAATTCTTAGATTATGAGGTTACTTATTTAGACGTTGATGCTAAGGGAAATATTAATCCTGATGAGCTTAAAAAATCACTGAGAGCAGATACGGTGATAGTTTCGATTATGAATGTTAATAATGAGTTAGGAACAATTATTAAAACTAGTGATTGGACACGTATTGTTAAAGATAATTCTAAGGCCTTCACTCATAGTGATATGGTTCAAGCAATTGGTAATATTGATTTAGACTTTAAAGACCTAGATATGGCAAGCTTCTCAGCCCATAAGATTAATGGAGTTAAGGGGAGTGGTTTTCTTTTAATAAGAGATTATATCAAAATGGTTCCACTGCTGTCAGGTGGCGATCAGGAGATGAATTTAAGAGCAGGTACAGAGAATGCGCCGGCAAATATTGTCTTAGCTAAGACAGTACGTTTAGCCTTAGAAAATAAGGATGAAAAAGTAAAGCATTTAAAGGTTTTAAATGAATATTTCTATGAGCAAATTAAGCAGGTTGAAAATGTTAGAGTTAACTCACCACAAGATAATAGTGTCTATAATATTATTAATATTAGTGCTTTAAATGTTGGAAGTGAGATTATGTTGAATGCTTTAAGTTTAAAGGACATTCATGTTAGTGCAGGATCAACTTGTCAAAGTGATTTAGATAAGTACTCAAGAGTTTTGGAAGCTTTAAATTTAGCTAAAGAGAATCAAGAGAGTAGAATAAGAATAAGTTTGAATAAGGATTTAGACTTAGCTGATATTGATTATATCGTTAATGCAATAAAGGAGATTAGTGAAAATTATGCAATTTAAATATGAGTATATCTTAGTTCGTTATGGTGAATTAACGACTAAGGGTAAAAATAGAAAAGAGTTTGTTAATAAACTTTCAAGAAATATTAAAAATGCTCTTAAGGCATTTCCTAATTTAGAATATAAGATTACTTATGATCGTTTATATATTATTCTAAATGATGAAAACGAAGAGGAAATCGTTGAAATACTTGCGAAGATTTATGGTTTACAATCATTCTCACTTGCTGCAAAGGTTAAGACAGATATAAATGAAATAGTTGATACAGCATATGAGATGATTAAAGATGAAGATGAATCATTAACATTTAAAGTTTTAGCAAGAAGAAGATATAAGATGTTTGAACATACTTCGGATGCGATTAACCGTTTAGTTGCTACTAAAATTTTACAAAATTCAAATCGTAAGGTTGATGTTAGAAACTATGACTTAGGTATCATCGTTGAAGTTGAAGAGCAACAAACTTATGTAATGGCTAAGGTAATTAAAGGTTTAGGTGGTTATCCAACTGGTATATCTGGTAAAGCACATATGCTACTTTCAGGTGGAATTGACTCACCAGTAGCGGCGGCGCTTATGCAAAAACGTGGTTTATTTATTGAGGCAGTTCACTTTGCATCACCACCATATACTTCAGCTGAATCATTAAGTAAAGTAGAAAGATTAGCTGCTAAATTAACAGTGAATCAAAAGCATTTAAGATTATTTACAGTTCCATTTACAAAACTGCAACTGGCTATTTATGATCATGTTGATGAGCCATATGCAATCACGATTATGCGTCGTATGATGTTTAGGATTGCTGAAGAGTTGGCAGTTAAACAAAAATCATTAGCACTTGTTAGTGGTGAATCTTTAGGTCAAGTTGCTTCACAAACAGTTGAAAATATTAGTGTTATTAATAATGTTGTTAGTATGCCTGTCTTTAGACCATTAATTGGTAGTGATAAACTAGAGATTATTGATCATGCTAAAAAGTTAGATACTTATGATATTAGTATTGAACCATATGATGATGCATGTACAATTTTCACACCTAAAAATCCAATTACTAAGGCTAAATTAGATATGTGTGAATTATATGAGAGTAAATTTGATTGGCAAACATTAGTTGCTGAGTGTGTCGAAAACGTTGATATTAAAGTATTGAAGTTTAGTGATAGCAGCGAAGAGTTTGAAGAATTATTTTAAGGAGTGGATATAAATGGCATTTGAATCATTAAGTGATAAGTTAAATACAACCTTTAGAAACCTTTCTGGTAAGGGTAAGTTAACTGAGAAAAACATGGAAGACATTTTAGTTGAGATTAGAAAAGCAATGATTGAATCTGACGTTAACTATCGTGTCGTTAATACATTCTTACAAAATGTAAAAGAGAAGATGTTAGGTCAAAAAGTAATTGAATCAGTTAATCCATCAGAGATGACTGTTAAAATTGTTTATGATGAGCTTAAAGAATTATTAGGTAGTGAAACTGCTGAGATTGAATATGCTGAAGATGGTATAACAACAATAATGTTAGTGGGGCTTCAAGGTACTGGTAAGACGACGAGTGTTGGTAAGATTGCTAATGTTTTAAAAAATAAGCAAAATCGTAAACCACTGATTATTGCGGCGGATATCATTCGACCAGCGGCAATTGAACAACTTCAAACATTAGGTGAAGCTATTGATGTTGAGGTATTTACTTTAGGTATTGAAGTAAGTGCGCACGAAACAGTTAGACAAGGTATGGAATATGCCAAAGCTAATAATTATGACACAGTCTTTATTGATACGGCTGGTCGTCTTCATATTGATGAAGACTTAATGAATGAGTTAAGTGATATTAAAACTTTAGTTAATCCAAATGAAATACTATTAACAGTTGATGCAATGACGGGGCAAGATATTATTAATGTTGCTCAAAGTTTCAATGATCTATTGGCTATTAGTGGTTTGGTTGTAACTAAGTTAGATGGTGATGCTCGTGGTGGGGCAGTATTATCAGTTAAGTCAGTAACAAATGTACCGGTTAAATTTGTTGGTACAGGTGAGAAGATTGAAGATTTAGATATCTTTTATCCAGATCGTATGGCTGATCGTATTATGGGTATGGGTGATATCGTATCTTTAGTTGAACAAGCTGAAGAGAAGATGGATATGGAAGCGGCTGAGAAGAGTGCTGAGCGTATGATGAAGGGTGAGTTTACTCTTGAGGATATGTTAGTCCAATTTGATCAGATTAACCGTATGGGTCCATTAGGTGGGCTTTTAAAGATGGTTCCAGGTCTAAACCAGATGACAAAAGATTTTGATACTGATGGTGCTGAGGATGCGATGAAACAATCTAAAGCGATTATTAGATCAATGACAATAGAAGAAAGACAAAACCCAAGAATTATTAGAACATCTAGAATTAATCGTATTGCTAAAGGTAGTGGTACAACTAGGCGTGATGTTACTCAATTATTAAAACAGTATGACAAAATGAAGAGTCAAATGCGTATGGTCTCTCGTATGTTTGCTGGTGGCAAAATGCCATTTTAAACTTAACCACAACTTAATGTTGTGGTTTTTTA
>CAYTTS010000004.1:25298-34028 GCA_964440875.1 uncultured Erysipelothrix sp.
AATATTAAAAATAATAAATTCGTTATTAAGATTAGTCTTACTTTCATATTATGTGTAAGTATTTCTTATTTAAGTATTTTAAGAAGTGAATTAGTTAATGTTTATAATATGATCAATAATTTCTTGTTTGCCGATTTAATGGCACTTTCTAATAAGAAATCTATTGGTCTTTTTTATATAGTAACTTAGTTATTATTAAAAGCTGAAGATTAATAATTTATTGTTAACTATATTTATGGGTGCTATTAAGATAAAAGTATTTAATAAGTAAAGAAAGGGTGTTTATAAATGAGTAAGAATAACGTAATTGTTGCATTAGATTTTGATAAGGTAAGTGTAGTTGAAGACTTTCTTGAATTATTTGATCAAGAGATTTATGTAAAAGTTGGTATGGAATTATTTTATAATGCTGGTGGTCAGTTCTTAGAAGTTATTAAAGCCAAAGGTCATAAAATTTTCTTAGACTTAAAATTACATGACATTCCAAATACTGTTGAGCGTTCAATGCGAATCTTAAAAGATTTAAATGTTGATATGGTTAATGTTCATGCTGCAGGTGGCTTAGAGATGATGAAGGCTGCAAGAAGAGGTTTAGGTGACGATGTGCTTCTACTTGCGGTAACACAGCTTACTTCAACTAGTGAAGAAGCGATGCAGAGTCAACAATTAATTAACGTTTCATTAGAAGAGTCAGTTGTAAATTATGCAAAATTAGCTGAAGAGGCTGGATGTGACGGTGTTGTTTGCTCACCATTGGAGTCAAAGTTAATCCATGATAATACAAAAGAAGATTTTTTAACAGTAACACCTGGTATTAGAGAAGAGAGTAATGAGGTTGGTGATCAAGTTCGTATCACAACACCAAGTAAGGCGAAAGAATTAGGTTCAAACTATATCGTAGTTGGAAGACCTATAACTAGATCAACAGATCCAAAGGCAGCATATAATAGAATATTAAAGGAGTTTAACTAAATGTATAAATCAAAAGAAATCGCAAAATTATTATTAGATATTAAGGCCGTAACTTTAAGTCCAGAAGCGCCATATACATGGGCTAGTGGTATTAAAAGTCCGATTTATTGTGACAATCGTTTAACGATTAGTTACCCAAAGGTTCGTAAAATAATTAGTGAAGAGTTAGTGAAGTTAATTAAAAATGAATACCCAGAAGTTGAGGCAATTGTCGGTACCGCAACTGCGGGTATTCCACAAGCAGCTTGGGTATCAGATATGATGGAGCTTCCAATGGCTTATGTTAGATCAAGTAGTAAGGCTCATGGAAAAAATAATCAAATTGAAGGTCAATTAAAGGCTGGAACTAAGGTTGTAGTTATTGAAGACTTAATCTCAACTGGTGGATCAAGTATACAGGCATGTGAAGCTTTAATTGAGGCTGGTATTGAAGTTTTATCAGTAGTATCAATCTTCTCTTATGAGATGTTAAAAGCTAGTGAAAACTTTAAAAAAGCGAATATTAATTTTAAATCTTTAGTAACACTAAGTATTTTAAAAGAAGAGGCAGTAAAGCTAAACTATATTAATGATGATAGCTTAGATAGTATTGCGCTTTGGGCACAAGATCCAGAAGAATATACAAAACAATATCTTTAAAATGACTCTCGAAAGAGAGTTTTTTTAATCGATTTTTAATTATCATTGGAATCATTTCGAAAAAATTGGTATAATAACTATTCGGGTGATGGAGAAATGCACAAAATAGATATAGATAAATTGAGCGAAGATTATAGAAATATTTTAAAGGGTAAAGATTACTTTGAAGATATTTCAATCTTTGATAGCTTTGAGTATGAAACTAATGGAGATAGAGCGATAATTGTATCCTCTTTAGAAACTTCATTTAATGTTTATAATACTTATATAAGAGTTTTTGGGGAAGACATTCATTTTGAGTGTTCATGTAGTGAACTTGATCGTCATAATGCGTGTAGTCATGTAGTTGGGACTATTTGCTTATTTAATAAGATGCGTTTTGAAAAAGATAAAAGAAATCTTTCTAAAAATGAGTTTAAACGACTTAAGGTTGATTTAATTGAAACTCACTTAGAGGAAGAGCGTGCTAAAAGGTTTAATGAAGAGTACAAGGTTAAGAAAGATTTAGGTAACCAACTTTTACAAGACTTTAATAATGAAGAGATTATTCAATTAAATAGTATTGTAAATGATGGCTTATATAATATTGAGTTTGAATTTGAGATTGAAGTTAAGACATCTTTTACTAAGACATTAGATTTTCCACAAATATTTGTTAAGTGTAAAGTTGGTTTAGATCAAATGTATGTTATTAGAGATCTAAATGAACTGTTTGCAAATATAAGAGAGAATAAGGAACATCGTTATGGGGCAAAACTTAACTTTATTCATGATTTAAATGCTTTTAATAGTGAAGTAAGTAAGATTTTACCTAAGTTTGAAAGATACTACTTAGAAAATAATGAAAATGCTCGTGGTATTATGATTGATGCTGAAAATATTGATGACTTTTTTAATATTATTAAATCATACCCAAGCCATTTAACAAATATTAATATTATTGAAGAAGATTATTTGATGAAGTTAAATGTTGAAGAACTTGAAAATAAAGAGTTTAAATTAAGTATTGATGAGGAAAATGATATCTACTTTACAGGTAAGTATATGTATATGATTAGTCCTAAAACAATTAAACGTTTAAAGTTCACTGATAATAAAAATTATACACTTGCAAAAGCACTAATTAAGGAAACTTATACAATATTATCGGAGAATGATTTATTAGTTATTTTAAATATGTTGGATGAAAAACATATTAACTTAAGTGGTTATACAATTACGGAAGTTTCGACACTAAAACCTTCAGTATATATTGATTTAGAAGATAATAGTATTAAGGTTGATGCTAAGATTGAGTTGGCCGATAGTAGTGAGAGTATCTTTAACGATAAGTATGCTCAGGATTTAAATGTTTCTAAGGTTAAGTTTTTATTAGAGTCATTTGATGGTAAGTTGAAAAATGAAGCTATTTATATGCCATTAGATAATGATAAGACTTATCGCTTCTTAGGCGAAGCCCTACCTTTCTTAGATAAGGTTAGTAAGGTTTATGCTAATGAGACTTTAAGAAATATTAAACGTCCTTCAAAGTTAGATATTAGTATCGGTGTTAATGTGAATAATAATTTACTTCATGTAGATGTTAGTAGTATAAAGTATAGTAAAGAAGAGTTAGAGTCAATTTTAGCAGCTTATCGTCAGAAAAAACGCTTTGTTAGATTAAGTAGTGGTGAAATTATTAATCTTATTTCGGATGAGTTAGCGGACTTAGAGAAGCTATCGCATAATCTTGGTATTAACTCTCAGGATATTTTAGCTGATGACTTAGAAGTACCACTTTATCGTTCACTACAACTTGAGAGTGAGGCTAGTCTTTTAAATAATTTAAAGATTAATTTGAGTGAACAAGTTGCGATATTTAATAATAAGTTTAGAGATCAAAAGATCGATGACATTAGTATTGATGATAACTTTAAAGATATCTTAAAAGATTATCAAAAGTTTGGTGTTAGATGGATGAGTTTATTATCATCTTATGGTTTTAATGGTATTTTAGCAGATGATATGGGACTTGGTAAGACACTACAAGTTATTGCTCTTTTAGAGAGTAATAAAGGTGATAAACCTAGCATTGTCGTTGCACCTGCATCATTATTATATAACTGGGAATCTGAATTAATTAAATTTAATTCAAGTTTAAAATATACGGCGGTACATGGGACTAAGCTTGAGCGCGATGAGTTAATTAAGCTTGGTAAGGATTCTGATCTTATAATTACTACTTATGACTATTTAAGAAATGATAGTGAAGAGTATAATGATATTGATTTTGCTTATGTTGTAATTGATGAAGCTCAGTATATTAAAAACCAAAGAACTTTAACTGCTAAAGCGGTCAAAACATTAAAATCTGATCATAAGTTAGCATTAACAGGTACGCCAATTGAAAATACCTTAGCCGAGTTATGGTCTATCTTTGATTTCATTATGCCTGGATACTTATATAACTATAATTACTTTAAGACTAATTTTGAAACACCGATTATTCGAGATGAAGATTTAACTGTTTCAAAACACTTAAGAGCATTAGTTGAACCTTTTATTTTAAGAAGAATTAAAAAAGATGTATTAAAAGATTTACCAGATAAGATTGAAAAAGTATTAAGAGTTGAGTTTAGTGAAGCTGAAGAAAAATTATACTTTGCAAAACTTGCTCAAGGAAGTAAGGATATTAAGGATTTATTTGATACTGAAAAAGTCGATAACATAATGATACTTAAACTTTTAACAGAGTTAAGACAATTATGTATTGATCCAAGATTAATTTATGATGATATAAATAGAACTTCATCAAAGATTAATGCTTGTATGGAAATACTAGATAACTTTAAGATTAATAAGCAAAAAACATTATTGTTCTCATCATTTACTAGATCACTTGATCTAATTGAGGCTGAACTTAAAGAGGCTGGTATATCTTATTACAAACTAACAGGATCAAATACTAAAGAGGAGAGAAGAGAGCTTGTAGAAGCTTTCCAGAATGATGATACATTAGTCTTCTTAATCTCATTAAAAGCTGCTGGTGTCGGTTTAAACCTTACTGCAGCTGAAAATGTTATTCACTTTGACCCTTGGTGGAACGTAGCTGCTGAAAATCAGGCAAGTGACCGTGCTCACCGTATTGGTCAGTCAAAAAATGTTCAAGTATTTAAGTTTGTTATGAAAGATTCAATTGAAGAGAAAATCTTGAAAATGCAAGAACGTAAACAAGAGTTGACAGATATCTTTGTTGAAGGCGCAAGTGGTAGTTTTGCATCACTTTCAAAAGAAGACATCATGCAATTATTTAAGCGATAAGAAAAAATAGAATACTCCAGATAAGATAAAAGGTATATAATTAATATGAATTTTTAAAAGGAGATGTTTGTATGAGTAAAAAGTATTTTAATTACGCGTTTATTTACGCAGTTGTAGCGATGTTAATGGGAGCATTTTATCGAGAGTTCACAAAGTTCTTCGCTTTTAGTGGGAAATCAACACTTTCGATAATCCATACTCACTACTTTGCCATGGGAATGATATTCTTTATGTTATTAACATTATTTGAATATAACTTAAAGTTCTCAAAAACTAAACATATAAAGAAAGCTATCATTGCATACAATGTAGCCCTAAATGTTACTGGTTTAATTTTTCTAATCAGAGGTATTCTTACAGTTATGGCGTATAGTCTTTCTAAAGGCTTATCTGCTTCACTATCAGGAATATCAGGCTTAAGCCATATAACTCTATTGATCTCATTAGTTTATATTTTATTATCAATCAAAAAATCTTTATAGTAAAAGAATAGGTAGTTCATAATTATATGAACTACCTTTTAAATTGGATAAAATAAAAACTCCCTTTAGGGAGTATAATTTATTAATTGGTGCGGATGAAGGGATTTGAACCCCCACGATTTCTCGCCAGATTCTAAGTCTGGTGCGTCTGCCGATTCCGCCACATCCGCGGCTGCCTAGATATTATAGCAAGGATTAGCCAGAAGTGCAATAGTAAATTTAAAATATTACTCTAAAGACCAAATACCTAGTTTTTTACTCTTCGCTCTTTCCTCAGCAGCCACTAATTTATTAAGTAATGATTTATCGACAGTACTCTTTGAAACATACTTAATACTTGCCAAACCGTTCTCAACTAAGTATTCTTGTAAAAAGATATCATCGATAAATACCCAAGCTAATACACGACCATACTTATCTACTTCATTATTTTTATCTTGTTTAAGTTCAATATTATTAGCTGACTCCAATAACTTACAAGTAGCATCACTTGCTTCTTTACCAAAAGCTTGAACAGGAGTATTAGGTTTCACTGTTTCAGGAGTATCTATTGCCAATAATCTTACAGTTTCACTATTCATTTTGAAAGTGTCACCATCAACACAACGTAAATCTTTACTACCTACTTCATACACAACTGCCGTTTCTCTATTTTCTAAGTAAACTTCATTATAGAAGTAAGTACCAAAACTTAAGGCAACAACTAAGATAGTAACAAAAGTTTTATTTTTAAAATTCTTTTTAATAAATCTCTCTGCTTTATTAATACTTGATTTTTTTATTCTTTTCATAATCTCACCTTATTTAATATATAAGATTATCAATTAGATACAAGTGATATGATTAATTAAGTTAAAATAATGCTTAATAAAATGAAATGAAGTACAATATTACAGATGATATAGTGAAAGAAGGTAAACGATGTATTATAACAATATAACGGAACTAATTGGTAAGACACCATTAGTAAAACTAAATAACTTAATGAAGAATGAAAATTTAAATGCGAACTTATTTGCCAAGGTAGAATTTTTCAATCCAGGTGGAAGTATTAAAGATCGAATTGCTAATGCGATGATTAAAGAAGCTGAACTTTCAGGCAAATTAAATCAAGATACAACTATTTATGAGCCAACAAGTGGAAACACAGGAATAGGAGCTGCCTTAGTAGGAGCTGCTAAAGGCTATAAGGTTGTAATTGTTATGCCAGATTCTGTAAGTGTTGAAAGAATTCAAATTGTAAAAGCCTATGGAGCAAAAGTAATTTTAACTGATAAGAAGTATGGAGTAAGAGGATCAATTGCGAAGGTTGAAGAGTTAATGAATGAAGATGAAAACTCAATCACACTTTCTCAATTTGAAAATAATGTAAATCCTAGCGAACATAATAAAAGCACTGCAATTGAGATATATGAAGATTTAGATTCGAAAGTGGATGTTGTTATTGCCGGAGTTGGAACAGGTGGAACAATTACTGGAGTTGGTCAATACTTAAAATCAAAGAATCCAAATATTGAAATTATTGCTGTTGAACCTGAAAAGTCACCAGTATTAAGTGGTAGAGAACATAGTCCACATAAAATACAAGGAATAGGGGCAGGATTTATCCCTAATGTTTTAGATACAAAGATATACGATCGAATAATTTTAGTAAGTGATGAAAAAGCAATGGCGAGTGCCAGACTATTAGCACAAAAGGAAGGGATATTCTGTGGAGTATCTTCAGGAGCGGCAATTGCGGCAGCATTAGAGGTTTCGATTGATCCAAAATATAAAGATAAGAATGTTGTTGTTATCTTACCGGATACAGGCGAAAGATATCTTTCAACTGAGGTTTATGCTTAATGTCATTCTTTGAAACTATAAAAGCATATCAAGAAAAAGACCCTTCAGCTAGATCAAAGTTTGAAGTACTATTATATCCAGGTTTTTGGGCAACAGGCTATTATCGTATTGCTCACAAACTTTATAGTGTCAAACTATATTTTTTAGCTAGACTAGTTAGTATGTTAGGAAGATTTTTTACAGGAGTAGAAATACACCCTGCAGCAAAAATTGGAAAAAGATTAGTTATTGATCATGGTATGGGAATTGTTATTGGTGGATCAGCAATAATCGGTGATGATGTACTCTTATATCATAATGTAACACTAGGTGCTACTGATATGGAAAGTGAAAGACGTCATCCGGAGTTAAAAAACAACGTTACAGTAGGAGCAAACGCAATTTTACTAGGTAATATTACAGTTGGAAATAACGTCGTTATTGCCGCTGGAGCAACAGTCTTAGCTGATGTTGCAAGTGATACAACAGTCGTAGGACTATATAAAGGAAAAAAGATTTAAAAAATCAATCTTATTTATTGACTTATAAGTATTATAAGCATATAATGATACATGGCACTTTATGCCAATAGTAGCCCCGGAAACTACTTTTGGTTAGGAGGAAATTATATGCGCCAAACAACAATGGCAAAACCAAGTGAAATGAATGGTAAATGGTACGTTGTAGATGCAGAAGGACAAACATTAGGTCGTCTTGCAACTCAAGTAGCAACACTTTTAAAAGGTAAACATAAACCTATGTATACACCACACGTAGATTGTGGAGATTACGTAATCGTTATAAATGCAGAAAAAGCAGTGATCACAGGTGATCAAAGCGAGAAAAAATTCTACTATAATTACTCAGGGTACTTAGGAGGAATGCGTAAGCGTTCAACTCAAGTAATGAGAGAAAAATATCCAGTAGAATGGGTTGAGAGAGCTATTAAAGGAATGTTACCACACACGAGATTAGGAAATAAACAAAGAGGAAAACTATTTGTTTATACTGGTAATACACATCCACATACGGCACAAATGCCTGTGGAATACAAACTGTAGAGGAGGAAAATAAATGTCAACAAATATTCAATACCAAGGTACTGGACGTAGAAAAACATCTGTTGCACGAGTTTATATGACTCCAGGTACAGGTGAAATTACTATCAACGGTAAAAGTTTAGACGAATACTTACCATTAGATACTTTAAAAATGGTTGTTAGATCACCATTTGAAGTAACTGACACTAAAGATACATTTGACGTAAAAGTTAATGTAAACGGTGGAGGATACAATGGTCAAGCAGGAGCGATTAGACATGCTATTTCTAGAGCACTATTAGAAGTGACTGTAGATTACAGAGCATCATTAAAAGCTGCTGGATTCTTAACTAGAGACGCACGTAAAAAAGAACGTAAAAAATACGGACTTAAAGGCGCTCGTAAAGCACCACAATTCTCAAAACGTTAATTTATACTTATCGTTATCAATCAAAAAGCCCTTATCTATGGGC
>CAYTTS010000005.1:0-33868 GCA_964440875.1 uncultured Erysipelothrix sp.
ATGGATTTAAATCCATTCATCTAACATAACACCCACAACTATTTGACACTAACAAACATAGAAAAAGGCCATAACAATTGTTATGACCTTTGTATTCTCTATTGCTTAAATTATTTTTTTAAGTTGTAGAAAGTTGACATACCGCTATAGATTGCGTTTTCGCCTAATTCTTCAGAAATTCTGATTAATTGGTTATATTTAGCAACACGGTCAGTTCTTGAGATAGAACCTGTTTTAATTTGTCCTGTATTGAATCCTACTGCTAAGTCAGCAATTGTAGTATCCGCTGTTTCACCAGATCTGTGTGAAACTACACATGTGTAACCGTGACGTTTAGCTAATTCCATAGCGTCCATAGTTTCAGTCATAGTTCCGATTTGGTTAATCTTAATTAAGATTGAGTTTGCTGTATCTGTATCGATACCTTTTTGTAAGAATGTTGGGTTAGTTACGAATAAGTCGTCACCAACGATTTGGATTTTATCTCCTAAAGTTTCAGTTAATTTTTTCCATCCGTCCCAGTCATCTTCAGCTAAACCATCTTCAATTGAGATTAATGGATATTTTTCTACCCATTCAGCATACATTTCGATCATTTCATCAACTGTTTTAACTCCACCACCTGATTTTTTAAGTTCGTAAACTTTTTCATCAGCGTTGTAGAATTCACTTGCAGCTACGTCTAATGCGATAACTACGTCATCGTATGGTTTGTAACCAGCTTTTTCAACAGCTTTTAAAATGTATTGAATTGGTGCTTCGTTATTTGGTAAGTTTGGAGCGAATCCACCTTCATCACCAACTGCAGTAACGTGTCCTTCTTCTTGTAAGATAGCTTTTAATGCGTGGAATACTTCAGCACCCATTCTTAAAGCTTCGTTAATATCTTTTGCTCCAACAGGCATCATCATGTATTCTTGGAAGTCTACTGATGAGTCTGCGTGTGATCCACCATTGATGAAGTTCATCATTGGTACTGGAATAGTACGAGCGTTGTGTCCACCGATATATTGGTATAGTGGTAAACCATAGTAATCAGCTGCTGCTTTTAATGAAGCTAATGATGCACCTAATGTTGCGTTAGCTCCTAAGTTAGATTTAAAGTCAGTTCCGTCTAATGCAATTAACATTGCGTCAATTCCAGCTTGATCAGTAACATCAAATCCGATTAATTCAGGTCTGATAATATCGTTAACATTTGCAACTGCTTTTAAAACACCTTTTCCACCGAAACGTGATTTGTCTCCGTCTCTTAACTCTAATGCTTCACGTGATCCAGTAGAAGCACCACTTGGTACTGCTGCTCTTCCGAATGCACCTGATTCAGTTAATACTTCAACCTCGATTGTTGGGTTTCCTCTTGAGTCAATAATTTCTCTTGCTAAAACATCAATAATAATTGGCATATCTATTCTCCTTTTTTCTATTTATTTAACAGCATTTACGATTTCTGTAAATGATTCAGTTTGTAGTGAAGCTCCACCGATTAGTGCTCCATCAATATCTTCTTGGCTCATGTAAGCAGCAATGTTACTTGGGTTAACTGATCCACCGTATTGAACTCTAACTTTACTTGCTACATCATCACCATATAAAACTCTAACTTGGTCTCTAACGATTGCACAAGTATCTTGAGCGATTTCCATAGTAGCGCTCTTACCTGTACCGATAGCCCAAATTGGTTCATAAGCTATTACTAATTCTGAAACTACAGCAGCGTCGATTCCTTCTAACATTCCTGAAACTTGAGCTCTAACTACTTCTTCAGTTGAACCAGCTTCAAATTGTTCTAAAGTTTCTCCACAGCATGCAATTGCATTTAATCCGTTTGAAGTTAATTGTTTAATTTTTTTGTTAACAGTTTCATCTGTTTCATTGAACATTTCACGTCTTTCTGAGTGTCCAACAATTGCCCATTTAACATCAATATCTTTTAACATCGCAACACTGATTTCTCCAGTGAATGCTCCACTATCTTCATAGTGAACACTTTGTGATGTAATGATTAAGTTTTTCGCATTACTTTGAGCATCTTTTAAAGCAGTGTAAGGTACACCGATTCCAAAGTCAGCCTCATCATGTAATACTTTTTCTATCTCACTTACAAAAGCAATAGCTTCTGTATTAGTTTTATTCATTTTCCAATTTCCAACAATAATAGGTTTTCTCATTTTTTTATTTGTCCTGGATAACTGCGATTCCAGGAAGCTCCTTCCCTTCCATAAATTCTAATGACGCACCGCCACCAGTTGAGATGTGTGAGAAGTCATCTGCAAATCCGTTGTTAATTGCAGCAGAAGCACTATCTCCTCCTCCAATAACACTCATTACACCTGGAAGTTTTGCGATAATTTCACAAATTCCAATTGTACCTTTTGCATAATCAGGATTTTCAAATACTCCCATTGGTCCATTCCAAATAACAGTTTTTGCATCACTTAACTCTTCTTTAAATAGTTCAAGAGTTTTTGGTCCAATGTCTAATCCCATGAATCCCTCAGGAATTGCATCAACACCAACAGTTAAAACTTCGCTTGCATCACTAAATGCATTAGCTACTACGTTATCTACAGGTAAAACAATTTTACCTTTTCCTTTTTCAAGAATTTCGCGTGCAATATCTAAACGATCTTCCTCTAAAAGAGAATCCCCGATCTCAAGACCTTGCGCTTTAAAGAATGTATAAGCCATTCCCCCACCAATAAGAATCTTATCAGCTGAGTTTAATAAGTTTTCAATAACTAAAATTTTATCAGAAACTTTCGCTCCACCAATAATTGCAACTACTGGTTTTTCTGCGTCATATACAGCTTTACTTAACATTTCAACTTCTTTTTCAACTAAGAAGCCTAATGCTGATGGTAATACTTTTGCTACTCCATTGTTTGAAGCGTGCGCACGGTGTACTGTTCCGAATGCGTCACTTACGAATAAATCACCTAATGATGCCCAATACTCAGCTAACTCAGTATCGTTTTTCGTTTCTCCAGCTTCAAATCTTGTGTTTTCAACTACTACGATGTTTCCATCTTCTAAACTATTTATAGCATCTTCAAGCTTTTGCCCGCGAGTTTCATTTACAAATACTACATTTGTATCCACTAACTCAGCTAAACGTTTAGCTACAGGTGCTAGTGATTTAGTTGCTAAATCTTTACTTAATGCTTCCGCATCTTTGTGATTTACTTTTCCTAAGTGTGACATTAATACAATCTTAGCGTCATTTTCAATTAAATAATTAATTGTAGGTAAAGCAGCTTGTATACGATTATCATCTAAAATTACGCCATCTTTTAGCGGAACGTTGAAGTCAACACGTACAATTACTTTTTTTCCATTAACATCTAAATCTTTTACAGTTCTTTTTGCCATTAAACCATCCTCCTTTTATCTATCTAATTATAACAAAGTAATCAGATATAGTAAACGAAAATTTAATGATTAGTTACTTATTTCACATAATCTATTATGTAAGCGAATACACTTTACTTAACTGCTATTTTTTTAGTAAGTTTATAAATTGGATAACCTAGAGAACTATTTAAGGCAACCATGATCAGGCCCTTAATGGCACGTATTTGCATAGAAATAATGATTGGAGTTTGATACATATCATGTAGCCAAAGTGGCGTTAAAAATCCTTGGACAATAAATTCAACTAATATTGCCGAGGTAATAAACATAATTAAGTCATTGTTTAATTTAATACCTTTTCTCTTAATATAGAATAATGACCCCATAAAGACTAGTAAAAAGATAATAACAAATCCAATAACATTTGTACTTATAGCCTTCGCAGTAAGGTCTTCAACATTAAGGCTAACTATTGATAAGATTAAGACTGTAATTATATAGACAATATACGCAAGCCCTGTAAAAATCATAATACTTAAGTTAAATGATTCTTTATGCTTTTTCATAAACTGAAATGCTAAAGCCGGCAGTAGCGAAACCATTATATTTGTTAGCGTAAAACCAAAATAAAAACTACCAAGCGGAAAAATCATTAAGTTTAAGATATCGAAGCCCAAACTACCTACTAAACCATAAACAGGACCTAAACTTGCCCCCAGGATAATTAATGCTAACTGTGAAAATCTAACGACAACTTGACCGCCAAATATCATCAAATTAATCGAATACATCGTTAGAACTAATGCTATTGATAAAAAGATTCCCGTAAGTGTCATTTTACGAAGTGAAAGTGGTTCACTATATTTATGTAATATAAAAGCAATCAAAACTACTGTAAATAAAATACTTACTATTTGAATCATATTATTTCCCCCTTAACATTTTTGAAATTTCAGATATAAAGTATAGTGATCCACAAATAATAATTCTGCGATTAGGATACTTATTTTTTAAGTAATTGAGACTATCGTTAATATTTGTAAACTTCATAAAATCATATTCAGATAAATCCGTTATTTTTAAACTACGATAGAAATCAAACTCACAGAAAACTAATTCATCATAACGATTTTTTAAAAGCTTAATCATCTCATGATAATCTTTATCTTTTAAAGCACTAAAGATAACAACACTATTTTGGTCATCACTATTTATTAATGCTTTAATTCCCGCAATATTATGAGCACCATCTAAGATTATCTCCGGATTAATTGAAACTAATTCAAATCTTCCGATCCACTCAAAATTATCTAATGCTAATTTAACTTTAGCTAAGTCGATATTAAAGCCGTATTTACTCTTTAATATATTTACCGCCTCAATACTTAAAAGTGCATTATCAACTTGATATGTTGCAAGTGAATTTAAACTATAGTCATTACTCTTATAATTAAAGTTTAACTTATTATTCAAAAGATTACTCTCAACACTATTTATTATTTTTAAATTAGCATTTAGTTTTTCAGATTGTTTTTTTATTACCGAAAGTGCTTCTTGATTTTTCACAGTAACAACTACATCTTTATTTAACTTTATAATACCAGCTTTTTGATACGCTATTTCTCTAAGGCTACTACCTAGTTTGTCGGTATGATCAATATTTATATTAGTTATTATCGAAACTATCGCATCTATTACATTAGTACTATCATATAAGCCACCAATACCAACTTCAATAACTGCTAAGTCACAGTTTCGATCATAGAAATACTTTAAGGCAATCAAAGTATATATTTGAAAGAAGTTAATTTTAAACTCTTCAATATCATTATAAAAATAATTAATATATCCTAGTAAATCTTCATCACTAATATTGATGTCATTAATTCTAATACGATCATTTGATACCAAGATATGTGGAGATGTAAACAAGCCAACTTTATAATTATTCAAAGAGACTATATCACTTATCATTTTACTTGTGCTACCTTTACCATTAGTTCCAGTAACATGGACATATTTAACTTCATTTTGAAAGTTTTGATACTTCTTAAAAATCAATTTAAAATCTTCTAAACTAGTACTATTTATTTTTTTAGACTCGATATAAGTAATCGCATCATTAATATTATCAAACATTATTTACTCCAGTCTATTGGCTCTTTATTTAAGGCAATTAAGTGTTCATTTATTTTAGAGAATGGTTTACTTCCAAAGAAACCACGATAAGCTGCCAGTGGTGATGGATGAACTCCTTCAATAATAATATGCTTACTTGCAATCAATGGTTTTAATTTACGAGCATGATTACCCCAAAGTAGAAAAATCACTTTGTCAGGATGCTTATCAAAACTTTTAATAATGAAGTTTGTAAATTCATCCCAACCTAAATCTTTGTGTGATGCTGGACTAGCCTCTTCAACACTTAATATCTTATTTAATAAAAGCACACCTTGTTTTGCCCAACCTTCTAATTCTCCATCAACTTTAACTACACCTAAATCATCTTCTAATTCTTTATATATATTTCGTAAACTTGGCGGAATTTTAGTATCTTTATATACTGAAAAAGCCAAACCATTAGCCTGACCCTTTCCATGATATGGATCTTGTCCAATTATGACAAGTTTTGTATCTAAGTATTCACATAAAGTAAAGGCACGGTATAGATCCTCTTTAGGTGGATAAACAATACTATCTTCATATATACTTTCTAAATTACTATTTAACTCTTTAAAATAAGTCTCATTATTCTGACTCGCTATTATCTTCTTCCAACTCATCATTTATCCCCTTTACTTCTAAATCTTTTTCATCTAACCAAACTGCTACACGCTCTTTTATCTCTTTTTGTGCATCTTCAACACTTAAGTCAGCTAAAAATAGACGATGGTAGATATCCCTAAAATCTACTTCATAGTATATTTCATATGCTTGTATCATTGGATTTTTATCAAATGCCTGAAGTTCAATTGGATGCGAATAAGTATAAGCTCTTACTTGATCCTTTATATTTGAATCTTCTTCTAATTCAATTTCATCAAGAAGAAGCGGATCAACTAGAGGTATCATTCCTAAGTTAATCATATCTTCAATATTATTTAATGATCTTATATGTTTAATAACCTGGTTTTGAGCGTTAACAAAGTCACTATTCTTATTTAAAACAAAACCTGTTATATTACTTAAACTAGATATCTCCTGTTCATTAACAGTAGGGAGTTTTGTGAACTTCAATTTATAAGCTTGCGTTTTTTGATATTGTTCATAAAACATCCAGTTACCTACTAACAGAAATGGAGCTGATTGATCTTTTAATACTTCTTCATAATTCCACACCATATCAACAATTTTCTCTTCGTCAAATGACCAAGGATATTTCGCTAAATCTTTATATGCAGCTAAAGCAGTAAGTAAATCATCTTCAAGGTCAATATCTTCCCCACTTACTCCTGTCACTAATTTATAATTACTATTTTCAATAAAACTAATCATTGCCAATTGATCATTAAATGGAAATGAAAAAATGGTTTCTAATGGTTTATTTAAATAAGTCGCATTTTCACGTTTCCACTTAAGAGCTAATTCACCAATCTTTTCAAAACTATCTATACTATCAGCTAATCCATCATTATTTTCATCACTTAAATCAACTGACAACTCTTTTAAAAATGTTTCGTTATACGCAAAGAGTAGACCCTTTATATCAAATGGCATAAAGTAATACTCATCTTGATTAATAACTTTTGTAAAATTACTAATATTTTCATTATTTAAGATGGCTTCAAAACTATTAGACATCGGTGCAATATCATCAAATAATAATGATGCATTTTCTAGCTTTGTTTGATAAACATCATAATCACTAATACTTTCAACATCATTCTCATCAATAACATCATATGAGTAAACGCCTGGATAGATTGAGTCTAAACTTGATATTAGAGCTTCTCCAAACGCCTCTTCAAAAACCGCTATTTTAATTTTAGCGTTCTCTTCAATAATAAAATCTTCTATATTTTCAATTTCACATACCGCAATATTCTCACTTGTACACATCTCTTCTTCTTTACTACAAGCAACTAAGATTATCGCAGTCATAATTATCATTAAAATCTTTTTCATTTACTTCACCACTTACTATTTCATTATATCAAATAATTACATACTAAAAGTAATTACTATCATTAAATACAGCTTAAATATTACATTAAAATTATGTTTACACTATGTTAAAAAAAAAAAAAACTGAACACTTATTAAAATGTTCAGTTAAATATTATTTATAAACTATTCCTGCGTATAGACTACCACTTACACCTAATGCTATATGAGTAATGTTCGTTCTCATTAAAACATTTCTATGTACTGGTGAGTTCATCCATACTTTAACTTTTTCAGCAGGACCACCAAGGCCAAATACTAATACCTCAACCACATTTTCATGTGATAGACCAATATCAGTAAACGCCGTCTTATAGCTTCTACCATCTGGTCTTGTGTGAGATTTATAACCCACAGCTTCTTGAGCTCTTAATTGTGTCGCAGACATTTCTGAAGGACCGCCTAATTTTAGTGGATACTTCCCTTCTGCAGCACGATACTGATTAATATAGTATAAAGTCTGTTCAACTACACTTCCACCTGCAGGCTTCGGCATAGCAGTTGTTGCTGTATTCTTTTTAACAACTGGAGCAACTTCTTTTGGTTTTGGTTTCTCAGTAACATTTACAACTAAAGTTTCACTAACAGTATTACCTGAAGCATCACTCGCCGTATAAACTACATTATACTTTCCAACCTTATTTAGATTTACTGAATTATCAATACTTAATTTAGGTTCAACAAAATCATTATCTTCAAGAACTTCAATATACTTACTTGGGTCAAACTTTCCACCCTCTTGAACTTCAAGACTAGATCTACTTAAGTTAAGTGTTGGAGCTAAGGTATCTTTGTATTGAATATCAACTTCAAGCTCAACAGTATCTAAAACTTGTTTACCTTCTTTTGAGTCTGTATATTTAATTAATTTAGCGCTAGCTCTTTGAACTTCAGTACTAGCATAGTCAACTCCGCTTATTACAATTTCGCTTAAACTCAAATCGTTAATAAACTTCTCTGGATAAGCCATATATTTAACATCTTTTAATAAGATATCTTTTTTAATTTCTGTGAAATCGGCACGATTCATTTCTAATTGGTATACTCTCTTAACTTCTTCAGTAACTCTTACATCAATCTCTTCAGCTTTAACATCAATATTATTAGTGAATAGACCAATAAAAGTCATTACCGCGATATATGTTAAGAATACCGTTTTTATATAGGGATGATTCATATTGCCCTCCTTTTACTAACTAATGATATCTAATCTAAATAATTAATTCAAATTTATCATAGTTTAGTAAAAGTACACTTTAACAATAAGTCCTTAAAACCTTTTAAGATGGTACATAGTGACGATTATTTAGCTTACTGGTAATTGTTGGTAATTATTGAATCCCCCTTAATAATTACACCTTCAATCTTTAGCAAGTCTTTTTTTATTTGAATATCATAAGCATAATTACCTAATTTACGATCATTTTTAACTATTCTATGACAGGGAATAATAATCGGATAAGGATTTTTATTGCAGACACTACCAACAGCACGATAAGCTTTTGGACTACTAGCAAGAATTGCTAAATCCTTATAACTAAGTACAGTTCCATAATCACTATTATAAAGAGCATTTAAAACAGCGACATTAAAATCACTACCCGTTATTAAAAGTGGTAAATCAAATTTCTTACGTTTATTATCAAGGTACTCATTAATTTGATTATATGCCTCTTTAATTATTTCATTTTCAAAATAGCGTCCTTCATCAAACTCTTCAAAACTTAGTGCAAGTAAATATTTATCATTTGCAAGTAAGTAAATATCTCCAATTTTACTTTCATATTTATAATAATAATTCATAAGTCCTCCATATAAAAAAGGGTATTAACTACCCTTTTAATTAAAATTCTACTTTTGGTTTTTCTTTTTTAGCTTCATCTTCAACAACAAATAGAGCTTCAGTATGGAAATTAAACATTCCAGCAAAGATATTTGCCGGGAATACACTTACAGCATTATTGTGATACTTAACAGTACCGTTATAATATCTACGTGAATTTTCAATTTCTGTTTCCATTGATCTAAGGTCATTTTGCATTTGAATAAAGTTAGAACTGGCCTTTAGTTCTGGATAAGACTCAGCAACGATTAGTAAGTTACTAATGCCTTGTGATAATTGATTTTCAGCCGCTAAACGACTTTCTTGATCATTTGAACTTATCGCCTTAGCTCTTGCTTCAACTACATTTTGTAGTGTCTCACTTTCATGAGCAGCAGAAGCCTTAACAGTAGCCACTAAGTCAGGAATTAAATCAGAACGTTTTAATAGTAATACGTCCATAGTTGAATAAGCTTCCTTAACTTGGTTTCTAGATCTAATTAAGCTGTTGTAAACACCTGCAGCGTAAATACCAATTAATACAATTAGAACAACTAATACAAGTAGAATAATCATCCAAGAATTCATAGATGTTCCTCCTCACTACATATATAATACACTGATTTGAAATATTATCAATATACATTAAGTCTCAACAAGGTAAGTTTCACATTGTTTTCACGAAAATACTAATTATTTTCTTCTAATTTCCAAAGCCTTTTCAAAGACTTTATTCACAAATGGTTTATTAACAAAAACGAACTCTCCAAGATACTCTGTAACAATTGGTGAAAAAGTAACTTTATAGCGGTCAATACCGTGGTCAAATGAACCTGAGCAACCACCAAATGAGACAATCTCACAGCCACTATCATAAGCCCAATTAATTGAATCTAAATAACATACGTTAGAACCATAGTATTTCTGAAAATCACGGTTCATACCTGCATATAATAATTCAGCCTTGCCTTTATTCTTAATCGCTAGTAAGACTGCAATATCGACTACAGAATGCTTTGTTAGCTCATTACTTACAAAATCAATATCTTTTTGAAGTTTATTCAACTGACTCTCATATTCACGACGTCTTCCTTCTCTTAATTTAGGATTTGCTAATTTACTCATTAAATCTTCATAACGAAGTTTCAGAGTCTTTAACTCTTCCTCTAAATCCATATAAGCGAAGTTAATTAAACAGTCATCTTTAAACTCTTTCTTTAAACGAACAAAGTATTCTTTACTTCTTAAACTAATATCTTTATAATCCTCAGTCATGTTGATAACTTTTACAAAATCATCAATATCACTTAAGTCACCACGACGTATTTTCACTGATCCTGCTAATGCTTTTTCAGCATTAACATACGCTCTACTCTTATTAAAATCTGCTTTTTCATTTAATTTTAAGTACGGGGTAAATCGTGGTTGAAAACTATCATTTAAACCTAATACAAAACCACTATGTTTAAATCCTGTTTCTTCGATTAGCGAAAGTAAACTATCATCATAGTTTGGTACTATCTTATCACTCATAATATCTTGCATTGGATATTCTGATCTTATTATATAAGGATCAATTGTGAATGACATCGCCTTCTCTTTTTTCGCTAAATCTTTTAAACTTTTCAAATAAAAATCTAATAATTCTTTATTATCAAAATCAATGATTGGACCTCTTGGAGCGTACATTAATGAAAAATTCATAAAGACATTTCTCTTTAATACTAAACAAACACCAATCAATTCATCATTACTATATACACCTGTATATATAGGTTTCCATTCTAGTTTTACTTTTGACCAATTACTACTTTGAAAAAAAGTAGAATTCTTATGTTCGTAGGAAAAACTATCAAAATCTTCCTCACTTATACTATCTTTAAATACGAAGTTCAAAGTATCACTCCTTAGATACAAACATTAACACTTAGTAGTTAAGGTGTCAATAAAAGCAAAGAAAAACACTACAAACTTGTAGTGTTGTCTTTTAGCAGTTCATGTACGTCTACGCCTAGACCATTCGCAATTTTTTCCATTGAGATGATCGAAACATTTCTTGTTCCTCTCTCAACATCCGAAATATAATTGCGATGTAAACCTGCTCTAAATGATAATTCCTCTTGGGAAATATTCAAATTTAATCGTTGCCGACGCATATTTGACCCAAAAACTTGTTTTAGTGGATTAGCCCCTACATTTTCCATATAAAAACCCCGCCTTCTACATCAATAATAAATGTTATTCCACATATTGACTACCTACTTTGAGTTTACACTAATATTTATTAGCTATTTCCTCGATACGCTTAAACCGATGGTTTAAACCTGACTTTGTAATTTTCTTATTGTACATTTCTTCATACAAATCAGTTAACTCATTTAAACTGTGATCAGGATATTTCAACCTCAACTCAATAACCTCCAAATGTTTATCACTTAAAGTTTTTATTAAATTTCTTTTTTCTAACTTCTCGATAACATCTAACTGTTTTTTAGCAGCAGTCAATATTTTAACTTCATTGGCTAGCTCGCAATTATCTAAACGAACGAAGTTGTTAACAAAATCTCTTTGAATTCTTGTTTCCTCAAATTCCATTACACCATTAGATGATCCTATTGCCCTTAGAAAATCTGATATATTTTCTGCCTGCTTTAGATAAACGACATGTTTTTCTCTTCGTTCTACTAACTTAGCATCTAAATCTAATTTTAACATCAACCTTTGAACTAACTGAACTTGTTTCAGTGAGTCTGAGGCTATCTCTAAATGATAATTACTCGTGTTTGGTGAGTTAACACTTCCACCAGCCATAAATGCTCCTGCAAGATATGCTCTTTCACAACACTCCTTGGCTAAAACACTATCATCAATTACTTCTAAAAGACCAACTTCATCATCAAATAAATTTAATTGTCTTAATACCTCTAAGCCATCTCCAACAAGTGTTACCTTATATACTTTGTTTTGTTGGAATTGTTGTTTTACTTTAACATCCAATTTTAGATTTGCATCAAATAACTCTTTTGCTAACTGCCAAACTCTTTTCGCAATATAAGAGTTCTGTGTTGAAAATTGTAATGATATTCCATCATTATTAATTAACAATTTTGACGACATTAATATTAAGGCACTTAGCTGACTCTTTTGACAACACTCAAATAAAACATTTTGAGATACCTCATGTTTAATTGCTTTTGAAAACGACATTACCTCACTACCTTATCTTTAAACCAAACTTTAATTTTATCTGAATCATGACGAGCTTGGTTACTGTTAAAACTCAGCAAGTCAACTTCCTCGATATTATAATCAAAGTCTAAACTTCCTCTATCTAATTTAACTATTTTAGACCCCTCTAAAAGATATGGCTCTAAAACATAATCAGGAATAATATTACTTGGATAAACTATTGTATCAACTCTACCTAATAAATGCTTCTCAATAGCATTTATATGATCACTAACATTGTAGTTATCCGTTTCACCTTTTTCACTCATTATATTTGATAAGTAAATAATCTCCGCCTTACTTTCATTAATAGCCTCTCTGAGACCTTCAATGACTAAGTTAGGGAGTATTGAAGTATAAAGACTACCAATACCTAATATAATATAATCAGCTTCTAATACCGCTGTAATCGCCTCTTCTGTCGCAAACACATTTTGATTAAAGAATACATTACATATTTCTAAATCTGTATCTCTAATATTAGTTTCACCAGCTACGATTGAACCATCTTTCATTTCAGCAAATAAATCTACCACTGAGATTGTTGATGGAATAATACTACCTTTTATTCTCATAATCTTCTCAAGTGTTTTGATAGCCTGCATAAGATCTCCAGTAGTTTGTGTCAGAGATGCCAATATTAAGTTTCCTAAACTATGACCATCAACATCCTCACCAACATCAGAATCACCAACAAATCTAAAATCCATTAAATCTTTTAATAATGTTTCTGACTCAGCTAAGGCAACTAAGACGTTTCTAATATCTCCAACAGCTGGTATTCGATACTTAGTTTTTAAACGACCAGTACTACCACCATCATCAGATACCGTGATTACTGCCTTAATGCTAATATCATTAACATTCTTAATACCACTCAGTATTGCGGCAACACCACTTCCACCACCTATAACTACTACATTCTTCATTATATAACCTTATTAATTAGTGGATCATTATTACGATAATTTTCTAAATTCTTAATAACTAAGTCCTTAACTCGATTAATAACTATCTTGGAACTTGATGAGTTATGTGGAGTAATACTTAACTTAGGATTTCTATATAGTGGAGAGTTTTTAGCTAAAGGTTCAATTGGAAGCACATCTAAATATGCGTGCGCTAAATTATTCTCTAAAGCCTTCTCTAAATCACTAACTACTAATGATGGTCCACGACCAACATTAATAAAAATAGAATCTTTCTTCATATGATTAAAGAACTTCTCATCATATAGATTTCTTGTCGCATCATTTAGTGGCAGTGCTCCAACTACAACATCCACATCATTTAAAACATCGTAAACTTCACTTAAAGGATAGGTCTTAGAAAAGTTATCCACAAGTTTTCCACTACTATTAACACCTATCATCTCACAATCAAATGCATTTAATCTTTTAGCGATATTAACACCGATACTACCAGTACCTAAGACTAAGACTTTCTTTTTATACAGTTCTTCAATAATAGAATCTGACTCTGCACGTTTACCCCAAACTCCTTGACTTTCAAGTTGACGGTAATATTCCGCTTTTTTATAATAATCTAAAATCTTCAAGACTACATACTCAGCAATTGGTGCACTACCAATGCCTGATGCATTCGCAAATGTTATTCCTTTATCTTTTATTTTATCCATATCAAGTGAATCATATCCAACAATAACTGATTGAATATATTTTAAACCTGATATATTATCTAACTCTTCTAATGTTGGTTTTGGTAAGCCAACAAATACTTCCCCTTCAATCGGCTCATCTTTATAATAAGCAAGTTCATATCCTAAACTTTCAATATATTTTATTTCATCTTCATTAAATAACCCTTGTTTTTGTAAAACTAGTTTCATGTAACCACCTCAAGTTAATATTAGCATATTTATTGATATTTTTCTTCCTATACGAGCGCAAATAAAAAGACAAATGTCGCTAGAACATTTGTCTTTTATCTATCTTGGATAGTTTTCGCTAATATATTCAAAAGCTGCTTGAGCAGCAATTGCTCCATCACTAGATGCTGTAACTACCTGACGTAAATGTTTATCATTAATGTCTCCAGCACTATAAATTCCTTTAACACTAGTTTCCATTTGATCATTAGCAATTACATATTCACGTTCTGTTAAATCACAAACTCCTTTTAACATTGAAGTTAGTGGGTCAGCTCCAATATACGGGAAGATTGCTTCACCAGCAATTTCGTACTCTCTATCTTCAACTTTATCAAATACAGCTAATCCTGTAATATGTGTTCCATCAGCTAACATTTTTACTGACTCATGGTTATAAAGAATAGTTACATTATCTAATTCTTCAACAAGTTTTACTATACGAGCTTCAGCACGTGCCTTTTCGCCTCTTACAACGATAGTAACATGATTAACTAGACCAGCTAAATAGATTGACTCTTCAAAGGCAGAGTTTCCACCACCAATAACTAGGACATCTTTTCCTTTATAAAATCCACCATCACAAATAGCACAGTATGAAACTCCACGACTTGCATATTCAACTTCATTCTCGATACCTAATAAACGCTCTTTTGTTCCTGTCGCAACAATTACAGCACGTGCTAAGTATTCATCTTGATCACTTATTACTTTTTTACCGTAATCATCTTCTTGGATTGTCATAACTTTACCATAAATATATTCTGCCCCAAGACTTGTTGCATGATTAAACATATCTAAGGCTAAATCAGCCCCATGAGTTTCTTGAATACCTGGCCAGTTTGATATTTCATTAGTTAAAGTTAATTTACCACCTGGCGCATCCGCTTCAATAAAAGCTGTTTTCAAACCACTTCTTACTGCATATATTGCCGCAGTTAGTCCAGCTGGACCACCACCAACAATAATTAAATCATATTTATTCATTAATATTCACCTCAATAATATCTTCTATTTCCATTAAATCATAAACAATATAATCAACTCCCGCTTCACGCATTGGAGCTTCAAAACTTTTTGTTGTTACTACACCAATTGATACAAAGCCAGCTGCTTTAGCCGCAAGTATATCAGTCGCAGTATCACCTACGTAATAATTATACACTGATTTATTATTTAGTTGTTTTTTAGCATCTAAGATTCCCTCTGGATTTGGTTTAGGAACTTTAACTTCATCGCCACCAATAATAATATCAAAATACTTATCAAAGCCTAATAAGTCCACACCAAGTTGTAGTGAGTCTTTCATTTTACTAGACACTACACCTAACTGCATACCTTTATTATGTAGATTACTTAGAAGTTTTGTTGAGTTTGTAATCTCTTCAAGTGACTCTTTTTGCATAACCATATTTATTGATTTGTATTCATTAACGTATAGTTCAACATCTTCTAATCCGGTATATTTATTAAAGGAGTGCTTTAGAGTTGGTCCTATAAATGATAAACGATCATCTTCGCTTAACTCAATTTCTGGGAAGTGTTTCTCAAATACCATATCAAATGATTTTAGTATTAAAGGTCCTGTATCAGCAATCGTACCATCAAAGTCAAATAAAACTAATACTTTATCATTCTTTTTTCTAAATAGTCCTTTGAAACCTAATAGTCCAATTATGATAAATAATACAGAAGTTACTTGGGCTGATTTTAGACCAAAGAATACTAAACTGTCAGTTCTAAAGTGTTCAATACCGATACGAACAAATCCATACCAAACTAAGTATGAATAAAAGTAATCTCCACGCTTCATCTCTCTATATTTAGGTAGGACAAACTTAATTAGGAAGAATCCTAATAAATTTAAGACACTTTCATAAAAGAACATCGGCTGTCTATATTCACCATTAATATACATATTATTTTTAAACCATTCTGGGAAGAATTTATAATAAGCTTCGCTTACCACTTCACCAAAGGCTTCTTGGTTAACAAAGTTACCCCAACGACCAATCGTTTGCGATAATAATACGTTTGGCATTGCACTATCAGCAATGTCCATAAAATTAATACCTAATTTTTTTGCTTTATAATATGTGTAAAGAGCACCTGCAACAAGTCCACCCTGGATAGCAAGTCCACCATCTCTAAAAGCAAAAATACTTACTGGGTTTGCTAAATAGCCCATTAAATTTGGATGAAATAATACATACCAAAGTCTTGCTCCTAAAACTCCAAATAATAATACTCCATAAAAGATATCTTCGATATCATCAGGATTTATACCACGTTTTTCTGCATCTTTTTTAGTTAAATGTAAAGCAACAAGTGCTCCAATTAAAATTATGATTGCATACCAAGCAATGTTAACTCCAAAAATACTTACAAAAGATTTTGAATCTGGGAAAAATTTCATAATCTACCTACTTTTCTAATTTATCCTGTGCCGCTTTTTTCTTCTTTAAAAATTCCATTACACGTTCATTGAAATCGGCCGCACTATTAATACCTCTTTGTTTTAAACTAAAGTTTGTAACTGCTGTCTCAACTAAAACCGCCATATTACGACCAACTTTAACTGGGAACTCTAATTTAGGAATATCAATTCCTAAGATGTCCATATATTTAAGGTTAATATCTCCTAAACGATCATAATCCTTAACGCCATCCCACTGTTCTAAGTAAATAACAACATCTACCTGAATTGATTCTAATATTGAACTGGCACCAAACATTTGCATGACATTAATAATACCGATACCTCTAACCTCAAGTACTCCTTCTAATATTTCTGGTGATTTACCAACAATACTATTGTGGACATTATATGTAACAACACGATCATCAGCAACTAAAACGTGACCACGTTTAATAAGTTCTAAGGCTAACTCTGATTTACCAACACCACTATCCCCCATAATTAGTACACCTTTTCCATAGACGTTCATAAGTGTCGCATGTAGTGATGTATGTGGAGCAAATATCGCATCTAAGTACGCAATCATTTCAACAGTTAATCTACCTGTCTTAATATCCGTACTAAGTACCGGGAAATTCTTTTTATCGGCAATCTTTTTTAAGATTGGCGGAATTTTATGACCACGCGTTACAACAATTGCTGGAGTTGTTGCACTTGTAATAAAGTTAAAGTTTTCTTCCTGATCTTCATCACTCATAATATTTATAAATGATATCTCTTTATCACCTAAGATAACTAAACGTTTTTTATCACTGTGCACATAGTATCCCGTCAACTCAAGACCTGGTCTATTAACATCAGGAACTAAAACAACACGGTCCAAACTATCTTCATCACCGCAAACTAATTTCAAGTCAAAATGATCTTTTAACTCTCTTACTGTAACTACTTTTTCTAATTCAAACATGATTTTCTCCTAATCTAATACTTTCTTTAAGTATTTTCCTGTATAACTCTCTTTTACCATCGCTACTTCTTCTGGGGTACCAACTGCAATTACAGTACCACCACCGCTACCACCTTCAGGTCCTAAGTCAATTACATTATCCGCATTTTTAATAATATCTAAGTTATGCTCAATTACAATAACTGTATCACCCTCATCAACAATACGTTGTAAAACGACTAATAATTTTCTAACATCATAACTATGTAATCCAGTTGTTGGCTCATCTAAAACATATACTGTTTTACCCGTAGCTCGCTTTTGAAGTTCACTAGCAAGTTTTACACGTTGAGCTTCTCCACCAGATAATGTAGTTGATGATTGACCTAACTTAATGTAACCTAAGCCAACATCTTCTAAAATCTGTAGACTATGCTTAATTTTATGAATTGAATCAAAGAATACAATCGCATCTTCTACCGTCATTTCTAATATATCATATATGTTTTTACCTTTAAATGTAACTTGAAGTGTTTCATCATTATAGCGTTTACCTTCACACTCTTCACATTTGACATATACATCTGGTAAAAAGTGCATTGATATTTTCTTAACTCCATCTCCACGACATTTTTCACAGCGACCGCCACTAACGTTGAAAGAGAAACGACCTTTCGTATAACCACGTAATTTAGCTTCTGATGATAAGGCAAATAAATCTCTAATATCATCAAAGACACCAGTATATGTTGCTGGGTTAGATCTTGGTGTTCTACCAATTGGATTTTGATCAATATTAACTATTTTATCTATATTATCTAGACCTTTAATTTTCTTAACTTTACCAGGTTTAATTCTTACACGTCTTAACTCTTTCATTATCGACTTACTTAATACTTCATTAACTAGTGATGATTTCCCACTACCTGAAACACCAGTAACAACGTTAAAGACACCTAGTGGAAAATCAACCGAAATATTTTTTAAGTTATTTTCACTTGCTTCGATAACACTTACTTTTTTACCATTACCAACTCTTCGCTCTTTTGGATAAGAAATAAATTCTTTACCACTTAAAAATCTACCTGTAAGTGAATTTTCATTTTTCATTATTTCTTCAGGCGTTCCTTCAGCAGTAATCATACCACCATGAACTCCTGCTCCAGGTCCTACATCAATAATCCAGTCAGATGCTAACATCGTATCTTCATCATGTTCAACTACTAGAACGCTATTACCTAAATCTCTCATTGATTTTAAAGTATTAATTAATTTGTCATTATCTCTTTGGTGAAGTCCAATACTAGGCTCATCTAATACATAGAGAACTCCCATTAAACTTGAACCTATTTGTGTTGCTAAACGTATTCTCTGCGCTTCTCCACCTGAAAGTGTTCCAGCGACACGTTCTAACGATAAGTAGTTTAAACCAACATCGAATAAAAACCTTAGTCTATCAGATATTTCTTTTAAAACTAAATTAGCAATCTCTTCTTCATTTTTACTTAACTCTAAGTTGTCCATAAATACAATTGCTTCTTCAACACTCATACTTGTCCACTCATAAATGTTTTTACCGCCAACACGAACTGATAAGGCCATTTCATTTAATCGTTTTCCACCACATTTACCACATGATTGTTCCGATAAGAAACTTTGATACCATTTACGGCTTGATTCAGAACTTGTCTCCATAAATCTTCTTTCAATTAAAGTTTTTACTCCTTCAATTGGATCGTTAGTAATTCTAACATTACCACTTCTGGAAACTATCTCTCTTCTTATTGGAATTGTTGAACCATTTAAAATTATATTCATCTCTTTTTTAGTGAATTTCTTTAATGGTTTATCTAAATCTATATTATAGTGATTAGCTAATGTTTCAAAAGTCTGCCATTCGATATTGTCACTTCCCACCATATTTTTATAGTAAATAATTCCACCTTCATTAATCGTTTTGTCAAAGTCAGGTATTAATAGTTCAATGTCTAGTATTTGAGAAACGCCTAGACCATTACAGTCTGAACACGCACCTAAAGGTGAGTTAAATGAGAATAATCTCGGTTCAAGTCTAGGAAGTGAAAATCCACAAATATCACATGAATAATTTGATGAGAACATATGAATATTATCGTTCTCCATAACTTCAGCAACACCATCTGATAATTCTAAAGCTAAGTTTAGTGAATCATTTAAACGGGAACGATTATCTTCCCTTAGAACAATTCTATCAACTACTACCGAAATATCATGGTTTTTATTTTTATCTAAATCAATCTTATCTTCTAAAAGTACTATCTCACCATCAACAATAGCACGTACATAGCCATCTTTTAAAAGCTGCGCAAATAGAGCTTGATGACTACCTTTTCTTCTTTTAACAATCGGTGCTAATATCATTAGTCTAGCACCTTCTTCTAAGTCAAAAATAGCATTAACCATTTGTTTAACACTTTGAGACTCAATCTTTGTATTATGGATAGGACAGTATGGAGTTCCAATTCGTGCATACATTAATCTTAGAAAGTCATAAATTTCTGTGGCTGTCCCTACTGTTGAACGCGGATTGTTACTAGTCGTTTTTTGATCAATACTTATTGATGGTGATAAACCTTCAATACTATCAACATCTGGCTTCTCAACTCCACCTAAAAACTGGCGAGCATAAGCACTAAGTGATTCCACATAGCGTCTTTGACCCTCGGCATAAATCGTATCAAAAGCAAGTGATGTTTTACCACTACCTGATACTCCTGTCATAATAACTAATTTATTTCTTGGTACCTCGATATCTATATTTTTTAAGTTATTTTCTCGTGCACCTTTTATAATAATGTTTCTTGAATTCATAAGCCACCTCAACTTCTAATTATACATTAAAAAACCTTAATTTAAAATTAAGGTCATTTATTCTGATTTTATTTCTAACATCATATCACGAAGCTCAGCTGCTCTTTCGAAATCTAATTCTTTTGCAGCCTGATTCATCTGTTCTTTCAAGCTTGCAACAAGGATATCTCTCTCCTCTTTACTATGTTTAACCGATTTCTTGAGATAGTTGGTAGCCATCTCTTGCGTTTCTTTACCTCTGATTGTGTCATGAATTTCTTTTATTATTGTTTGCGGAGTAATATTATGTTCAATATTATACGCTTCCTGGATTTTACGACGACGATTTGTTTCACTTATCGCTTTCTCCATAGAATTTGTAATTTTATCTGCATAAAGTATTGCCTCACCATTTACGTTTCTAGCTGCACGTCCAATTGTTTGAATTAGGGATCTCTCAGATCTTAAGAAACCTTCCTTATCAGCATCCAATATTGCGACCAGCGAGACTTCTGGTAAGTCTAATCCTTCTCTTAATAGGTTAATACCTACTAGGATATCATACTTACCTTTTCTAAACTCTTGAATAATCTCGATACGTTCCAAAGTTTTAACTTCATGGTGTAAAAACTTAACTTTATAATCCATAACACGCAAGTAATCACTTAACTCTTCAGCCATCTTAACGGTTAGAGTTGTAATTAATGCACGTTCACCAACAGCAAGTCTCTGATTAATCCTAGCTATTAAATCATCAATTTGTCCCTTAGATGGAACAACAATAATCTTAGGATCAAGCAGTCCTGTCGGACGAATAATTTGCTCAACAATGTGGTCTGGCGTCTTTTCTAACTCATAGTTTCCTGGAGTTGCCGAAACATAGATAACATCATTGACGACCTCTTCCCATTCTTCAAACTTCATAGGTCTGTTATCAAGTGCACTCGGTAGTCTAAATCCATGTTCAACAAGCGTTAGCTTTCTAGCTCTATCACCATTGTACATACCGCGAATCTGGGGAACAGAAACGTGTGACTCATCAATAACTAATAAGAAATCCTTTGGAAAGTAATCATATAAGTTAAATGGTCGCTCCCCTTCTTTTCTACCATCCATGTGTCGAGAATAGTTTTCAATACCAGAAACCATACCAAATTCTCTTAATGCTTCTAAATCATACTTAGTTTTGTTTTCTAATCTTTGATACTCTAACAACTTACCTTCAGCATGGAAGTAATTTAAACGCTCTTCTAATTCAGCTTCTATTTGCTCAGCTGCAAGTAATATCTTTTCTTTATCTCTTGCATACTCATTAGCAGGGAAAACATTATAGACAGTGTATCCATTTAAAACTTCCCCCGTTAGTGCATTTACTTCTGTTATACGTTCAATTTCATTATCAAACATTTCAATACGTAAGACAAAGTCATCCTTATGTCCTAGTGAAACTTCTATACTATCACCACGAACTCTGAAAGTACCACGTTTTTGTTCAATATCATTTCGACGATATTGACGATCAACTAATTTTCTTAATAGCTCATCACGTTCAATTATTTCTCCAACTTTAATCGTAAAGAACATATCACGATAAACCTCTGGATCACTACTACCATAGATACTTGCAACAGAGGCAACAATGATTGTATCACGACGACTTAATACAGCATTGACAGCTGCTAAACGCAACATGTCTAACTCTTCATTAATCATCGCTGTCTTTTCAATATAAGTATCTGATTTCGGCATATAAGCCTCTGGTTGATAGAAATCGAAGTTAGATACAAAGTATTCAACGTTATTATGTGGAAACAACTCTTTAAACTCACTATACAGTTGTCCAGCCAATGTTTTATTATGAACAAAGACTAGCGTAGGTTTGTTTATTTGTTCAATAACATTTCCTACAGTAAAAGTTTTACCTGTTCCAGTTGCACCAAGTAAGATTTGATGATGAACTCCATTTTTTATATTTTCAACTAATTGTTTGATAGCTTCAGGTTGATCACCCTTTGGAGTAAAGTTTGAAACAAGTTTAAACTTTTCAGACATTATTTATCACCTAATATTTCAATCGCTTTATCTAATTGAATATCGTAGCTATTTTTATTTGCTGTCCATTCTCTAATAACTCGACTTGTTAATGAGTCATAAACATCCTGTGTCAATACTCCATCACTTGCAAAGTTCACACTAGCTTGAAATTCTTTTAATGCTGTCTCTGTACTTCTATCAAAGTAACCATCACGACGATCTACCTTAAAGCCTAAGAAATCTAATGCTTCTTGCATAACCTGAACTGATGATCCAACACTATCATATTTAAAAGTTGAATCCTCAATATAGGCAGCAAAGCCATTTGTAATTATTGGATGTAGTTCACTTATAACATCAGGTGTAATTCCAACTCGATGAATCTTGTTACCATTTGGAGTTAGCCACTCTGCTGTCGTATACTTAATAGCACTATTGTCATTAAACATACGTGATTGTTGAACTGTACCTTTACCATATGACAATGTACCAACGACTGTTACATTATCTAAATGTTCAGATAATGCTGCTGTTAATACTTCACTTGCACTTGCAGTTCCACCATTAATTAAGACAACAATTTCATCAAATGTAAATTGTTTATCTGAGTTTGTTTTTTGTTCAACCTGACTTCCATTACGACCCTCAGTTATTAAGACTACCTTATCCTTCTCAATGAAGTATGAAGCGATATCGACGACGCTATTTAAATATCCACCACCATTATCTCTTAAGTCAATAATTAGTTGTGAATCTTTACCTTCGAATTTTTCTAAATAGTTCAATACTTCTTCAGCTGTACTTTCACCAAATTGATCAAGTTCGATATATCCGATATTATCTTCTAATTCTAAACCAAAGACTGAGTGTAAAACTTTACCTCTTTTCATCGTAAAGTCCATTTCTTTATTATCTCTAAGTATTGTTATTGTTACCTCTGTACCTTCATTACCCATAACCATACTTGATATCTCTTTAATATCTTCACCAACTATACTAATTCCAGAAACAGCAATCATTATATCTCCTGCTTCTAAGCCAACCTTTTGCGCTGGTGAATTTTCAAATACTCTTTGAATGATAAAACTACCTGATTCAAATTCATAGTACTGAACACCAATACCAACATATGTTCCACTTAAGTTTGTCGTATACTGTGACATTTCCTCAGCTGACATATACGTTGTATGTGGATCTACTTCAAAACTAGTCATTCCATAGAACCCATTATCTTGAACCTTAGTCTCTAAGTCTTCAATATCTTTTCCAAAATACCATTCAGAGTTCATGATTTGCTCAATTAAAGCAGACTTATCATTTGTATTACCACGACCACTGCCTAAGAATGTTTTACTAAAAGACATCCCCATAATAAAGAAGGCAAAAGCTACCGTAATGATTGTTATTTTACGACTTCTATTTTGCTTCTTATCCGCTTTTACTTCGTCAGGCCATTTATGACGTTCAATCTTTACCTGATCATTACTTATTACATCTTTATCTTCCATAAAAACACTTCCTAACTAATTACGTCCAAAAACTGTCCCAGGATCAACTCTACATGGAGCATTAAATCCTTTTACAGAACATCTATTATTTAAACTTGAACCAACATTATGCCATAAGTTTCCATTCCATGAATTAATATAATCATTAATAGAACGACTTCCTAAGTATATAACTTCTACGTGGACATGTGGCCCCGTTGAGTTTCCTGAAGTTCCTACTGCTCCAATCTGTTGGCCAGCACTTACAATTTGACCTGATTTGATCGGAGTACCTAATTGCATATGTGAATAACTAATACCATATAAGATACCACCAACAGTTACTAATAAGTGAACTTGATTTCCACCCATTATTAATCCACCTGATCCGCCACCACATTGATTACCTAAATAACCATTTGTTGGACAGCCATCACGACTGGATAATACATAACCATTTGCAGCAGCCCTAATCGGCGTTCCTATACCTGAAGCATAATCATAACCTAAATGAACTGCACTCCATGGTGGTGGATAATTCCATACACGAGCTGAAACTCTACCACCTGATATTGGACGCGTAAAGCCTCCTGATGATGGTACTTCTTCAAGTGCCGACTTATTTTTCTCAAGTTGCTTACGAATTGCATTTGCATCTGCATTTGATTGAGCCATCTTTGAGTTCATATCATTCATTAAAGTTTGATAGTTCTTAACGGCAATATCTACTTCAGACTTTAGTACTTCAACCTGTTTCTTGCTTACTTCTATAGTGTTAATATTAAGTTCAATTGTAGCTTGTTGAGTTAACATAACTTCTTGATCAACCTTTTGTTGTTCAATAAGTTTATTAATTTCTTCAATCTGAATTGATTCAAAATCTAAAATATCATTTACTATTGAAGCCGCTGCAATTAACGTTGAGAAGTCTTTTGATTTAAATAAGAAATCTATTTCATATCCAAAACGCATATCAGATTGTGTCTTACGCATTCTCTCAATAATAATACGATCCTTCTCAGCAATTTCTTCTTCACGGGCTAATATTTCAGCTTCAATAACTTTAATACTCGCCTCTAAACCTCTAATTTCACTTTCAAGTTTAGAAATTTCAGCAGTAAAACCATCTATTTTAGCTTGATACTCATCAGCAAGTTCAATTTGCTTATTCATATCATTTTTATATTTTTCCATTTCACCTTTATACTTATTAGCTTCATCTTTTGAATTGCTAATCTTTTGCTCTAAGTAAACATTAAACTTTTGACAAGTTAATTTGTTTTCCTTATCACGGGCAGCACTAGATGAACATAGTCGCTGATAGTAAGCTTCATTTGCTGAAAAGTCTTCTGCGTTGATACTAAGTAGTGATATTGATAAAGTTATTGTTAATATCGCTACTACAATTTTTTTCATTTTCATTATCGTTTCCACCTTAAATATCTACTCACTGATACAAAACTACCTATTAAACCAACAATTACACCAATTGATAATAGTAAAGCTGATAGGACAAATACAAATGGATATACTGGCTGTAGTGTAAACATCTTAGACATTAAGATTCCACCAGTTACATCATATAAATATTTATATCCAAAATACATTATTAATATTGGTATAACTGAACCAAAAGCACCAATAATTATTCCACCAACTAAATATGGCGCTCTAATAAAATTATTGCTTGCCCCAACATTTCTCATTATTCCAATCTCATCTCGTTGAGCATAAATAGTTGACTTAATTGTATTTGAAATTAAGTACATCGCTAAGAATGATAGTACTATTACAATTATCCACCCTGTTTTTTGAACAGAGTTTAAGGCAACAACTAAACTCTCAACTCCCTCTCCACCTTGCTCAGCACTGTGGATTCCTTTTAAGTTTGCAACTTGATCATTAACCGCAGCTAAGTAATCAGCATTATCTACTTCGATAATGAAGACGTCAAAGAGAGGATTATTCTCTCCTTCATGACGGCGATAATAATCTGCTTGTTGTGGGTATAGATTAATTTGCTTCTCTAATTCTTCATGTTTACTAGAGTACTCGACCGACTTAACATACTCAATATTTTCAATCTTCTCTCTTAAAACTAAAATATCGTCACTATTCACTTCACGGTCAATCTTAACTAATATATTTAAATTACTTTTAATACTATCTGAGATTGAACTAATGTTAGCTGAAATTATAAAGAACACTCCAACAAGTATTAAAGTTATTGTAACTGCTGTAATACTTGATATTGTCATAGCTAGGTTTCTGAAAGTATTAGTAAACCCTTCCTTTATATGGCGAAAAAATCTATTTATCATATTTCAAAACCATACCCTTCTCCCAAGTAACCGCCTTTTTCAAGATCAGCTGCAATATAGCCACTATTAAGAATAATAGTACGTTTTTTATAAGTATTAACAATATTATTATCATGTGTAACCATAATAATTGTTGTTTCTTCCTCTTCATTGATTCTCTCAAGTAAGGCAATAATTTCTTTTGACATCGCAGGATCTAAGTTTCCTGTTGGCTCATCGGCAATCAAGAGTTTTGGCTTGTTTGCGATAGCTCTAGCGATTGCAGCTCTTTGTTGTTGACCACCAGACAACTCATTTGGAAATGAGTTAGCTTTATCAGCAATATCTGTTAATCGTAATACTTCTCTAACTCTTGCACGAGCTTCTTTTTTATTCATCCCAATAACCTCTAGGGCAAAATATACATTTTCAAAAATTGTTTTTGTTTGTAATAATCTAAAATCTTGGAAAACTACTCCGATATTTCTACGATATTTAGGAACATTTCGATGCTTTAGTTTACCAACATCTATTCCGAAAACATTAGCAACACCAGCAGTTGGTATTTCTTCACTATTTATTATTTTTATTAAAGTTGATTTCCCAGAACCTGTCGTTCCGATTACATAAACGAACTCACCTTTACTTATTCTCATACTAATTCCGTTTAAGGCATGAACACCATTTGGATATTTTTTTGAAACATCAATAAGCTCAACCATTTTCTCACATCCTTATCTTTCAATTATAACATATCTATGTATTTTATTTTTTTAATATAATGAAAAATATTACACATTAACTAGCGCTCTTATCAATATTATTATCTACTTTTAAATGGTATACTAGTCCTATTAGGAGTGATGTTATGAAGATTGTAAAAAACACAAAAGAATCAAATTATAAATTAATAGACTTTGAAGAAGGTTTCAAATATGAAAGTATTAATGATATTTTAATTAAAAGGCCAGACAGTAATGCTTTTGGAAAACTAAAAGATGAAAATATAAAAAATGATTTGTTTGCTCAATATAACGAAGAAGCGGGTAAAGGTCATTTTGATATTATTAAAGAAATACCAGAAGATTGGATTTATGAGTATAAAGATATAAAACTTAAATTAAAATTGGGAACATTTAAACATATTGGAGTTTTTCCTGAACAAAGTTATCATTGGGATTATATAAGTAAACAAGTAGCTAATAAAGAGAATATAAAAGTATTAAACCTTTTTGCATATACAGGATCCGCTTCAATTAACGCAGCTCAAAATGGTGCAAGTGAAGTTGTACATGTCGATGCATTAAAACAGTTAAATAATTGGGCTAAGGAAAATAGCGAACTTTCAAATACAAGTGATAAAAATATAAGATATATGAATGATGATGTAATAACTTTCTTAAAAAGAGAAATTAAAAGAGGTAACAAGTATCAAGTGATTATTATGGATCCACCTAGTTTTGGAAGAGGTCCAAAAAATCAAATTTGGAAGTTTGATAAGAACATTGATGAACTTTTAAGTTTATGTAGCGAGTTATTAGAAGATCCATTATGTGTAATAATTAGTACTTATACAAATAACTTTAAGAAAAATGAATTAAAGCATTTATTAGCTAAGTATTTCCAAGGTAATATTGATACTTATGACTTATTTTTAGAGAGTGAAAGTGAAAGATTACTTCCATGCGGTAGTGCTGGAGTAGTAAAGTTTAAGGAGTGATTTAAATCTATAAAAATATTGAAATAATTTATGAAGACAATCATTTATTAGTTGTCAACAAACCAATAAATATGTTAACCCAATCAGATAGCACAAATGATACTGATTTACTTTCAGCAATGAAAGAATATATTAGAGTAACCTATAACAAACCAGGTAATGTATATCTTGGTATGGTACATAGATTAGATAGAGTAACGGGAGGAATTGTTGTTTTTGCTAAAACTTCAAAGTCGGCTTCAAGATTATCTAATCAAATAAGATTAAATACTTGGAAAAAGAAATACTTAGTAATAGTTGATAATAAACCAAAAGAAAACCTTGCAACCCTGCAAGATTATCTAGCAAAAGATAGTAAAACTAATACTAGTCGTGTCGTTTCTAAAGATAGCAAGAATGCTAAAAAAGCTATTCTTCATTATAAAACAATTAAATCGATGTCAAATAAATCATTATTGGAGATTGACCTTGTAACTGGTAGATCACATCAAATACGTGTTCAACTTGCCTCAAGAAATATCCCAATCTTTGGTGATCATCGTTATAATAAAAATATTAAACATAATTCACAGATCAAACTATTTGCCAATCAACTTGAAATTGAGCACCCAACTTTAAAAGAAAAGATGTTATTTGAGATTGAGCCACCAAAGTTTGGTTTGTGGAATAAATTCTACTTAAAAAACGAACAGTAAATTTGTTCGTTTTTTTACTACTTAGCTTCTATCTCTAAAAACTTGTATATTTCTTCACGTTTAGCTTCACAATCATTATAACCTAATTCAAATAGACCTAATAGTTGTGTCGTGTCGCCACCAAATCTTCCAATATCGAATGACTTTGATGGAAACAACTCTAATGCCTTACCTTCTTTTTCTAATTTGTTTACTAAGTTCTTTTGTTGGTAATAAATTTCGCGACGATCTCTAACCATTTCTCTAAACTTTGGATACTTACCATAAAATAATTTCATAAATATTCTTGTAGCAAGTCCTGTTTTTGATCTCTCGTAAGTTTGTGGTTTTGTCGTTATTACTAAATGCTTATCCATTCCAAGCTCAATGCTGCGGTTAATTGGGATCATATGTTCAACACCTGCATCAATATACTTAATATTATCAATAACGACTGGTTTACCTGCTAATGGAATTAATGATGCTGCTTTTAGCATTCGATAATTTTCATCCAAGTCACTAGTTCTTATCCAACGTGTTTTACCTGCTTCTAAATCAAAGATTCCAATTTCACCTATATGCTTATTAGCGCGAAGTCTTTTAAAATCTATTGGAGCTATGTTAACAAGAGCCTCGTCAAATAAACGATTATATCCTACTAACTGACCCTCTTTTAATAAAGGTTCAATTCCAACACGTAACTCTTCGGCACCTGTAACGACAGCAATTTGTTTCAGGTAGTCTGGATCTCCCATCATAAAGTTAACTAAATGTTGTGCGCCCGATGATATCCCAGCTGCGTAATCAAAATTAATACCCTCATCTAAAAACCATGCTAGCGCACCCGCCGTATAAGCACCACGTAGGCCGCCACCTTCTAATACTAAACCAATCTTCATATAATCTTCCTCACTATAACAATGGACTAAACATACCTATTACTTGTCTAAAGAATTTAATATATGCCGGTGTTTTTTTAACATCTTCTAAACATATTTCAATACTCTCTTCAAAGGTCTTATTAAAGTCTCTTTCTAAATCTTTAACTGCATCTGTCTTATACATCAATGCCCCACTCTCGAAATTTAAATAGTAGGACCTAAAATCTAAGTTAGCTGAACCAACTATTCCTATATTTCCATCAGCTAATAAGTTTTTGGAATGGACAAATCCTGGTTTATATTCAAAGATTCTTATTCCACTACTCATTAACTCTTCATAGTTTGATTTTGTTACCGCATGTACATACCATTTATCTGGGTGATGGGGAACAATTATTCTCACATCAACACCACTTTTACTATTTAGTATTAACATTCTCTTCATCTCATGACTTGGAACTAAGTAGGGTGTCATAATATATAAGTATTTTTTTGCATTAATAATAAAGTTTAAATGGATGTTTTCGCCAAGAGCTTCTGCATCACCTGGGCTGTCAGAATAAGGCTGTATGTATCCACTAGCTTCTACTTTGTAATTTGGATTATACTTCTCAAGATCTTCGACAGTCTTTGTTAAGTAATTCCAAAATTGTAAGAACATAACCGTTAAACTCCAAACCGCTGCCCCTTCAAGTCTAATCGCAGAATCTTTCCAATGACCAAATCTTTCTAAAGCATTAACATACTCATCACCTAAGTTAATACCACCTAAATAACCTACTTTTCCATCAATCGATAATATCTTTCGATGATCACGGTTATTCATTTGTACCAACATTAATGGTCTTAAGCGGTTAAAAACATGTACCTTAATTCCATAACTTTCTAAAGTCTTGTGATAGTCCTTAGGAAGATTACTAATAGTTCCGACATCATCATACATTACTCTAACATCGACTCCCTCTTGAACCTTCTTAATTAAGATATCAAGCATGGAGTTCCACATAATTCCCTCTCTAATAATAAAATATTCAAGGAATATATATTTCTCAGCTTTATCCAATTCAACTAACATACTTGCTAATTTATCTTCACCAACTGAATAGTAGTCTACTAATGTATCATTATAAACTGGAAATGACCCATTTTCATATATATAATCAAACTGTTTAAACATTGATTTTGATTGTTTTGAAATATCATTTAATACTGCATCATCTTGAGGTAAAAGTCGTTCCACTTCTAAATTTGTTTGCTCATTCAAACTTCTTAACTCCTTAGGTATTTGCTTATTAGCAAATAGTAAGTATAAAAGAGCTCCAAATCCTGGTAGAAATAAGATAATTATTACCCAAGCAATAGAAAATGATTGATTCTTATCAGAGTTGACTAATTCAACAATTATATATAAACCAATTGCAGATAATAAAACATCGATAATCTGTGGAAGTCCACCAAAGATTTCAATTACGATATATAATTGTAATAAAATCAATAGTGCAACTAGTACCAATCTACTAGATAAAAATCTAAATATTCTCTTTAACATAGCTTACCTCACTTCTTTTAATATTATAGCAAATATTTACTCTATACTATACATTATAATAGATAAGAGCCTAAATAATTGAACATAATGAATAATAAATATATAATTAACTTAGAAAGTAGGTGTTAGTATGAAAATTGGAATAATCGGCACAAACTTTATTAGTGATAATATGGTTGAAGCAACTAGAACAAGTAAGTTATATGATTTAGAAATTGTTTGTAGTAGAAATATCGCCAATGCTAAAGATTTCGCTAATAAACATGGGATAGATAATTTTACTGACAAGTATGAGGATTTTTTAATGTATGATTTAGATGCAGTGTATATAGCGGTACCAAATGCTTTACACTTTGACATCGCTAAATTTTTCTTAAATGAAAAGATTGCTGTTTTCTGTGAAAAGCCAATGGCAAGTAATTATACTGAGGTTAAAGAGTTGATTGATTTAGCAAAAGAAAACAATACACTTCTAATGGAAGGTATTGTACCAATCTATACGGATGGTTTTAAAGCTATCAAGGATAATCTTGTTCATATTGGTGAAGTAAGAAGTGCAATACTTTCGATGAATCAATATTCATCCCGTTATGATGCATACCGTGATGGTGTCGTTTTAAATGCATTTAAGAACAGTTTATCAAATGGTTCCACAATGGATATTGCGATATATCCGCTATCAGTAGCTATCGCTTTATTTGGAAAACCAAGAGAAATTAGCGCAAGTGCATTTATGCTAGAATCAAAAGTAGATGGTAAAGGAACGATCTTACTACACTATGATACGAAAGATGTCATAATAACTCACTCTAAGATTAATAATCAAATCTTAAAACCTGAGATACAAGGTGAGGATGGAGTCATTCAAATTAATCATATAAGTTTAGTTGACCAGATTAGCCTTCAGCTTAATAAAGAAGAATTAAAAGTAGTATATGAAGACTTTGAAGTTCAACCTATGTTATTTGAATTTATCGATTTCGCTAATGCCTATAATAACAATAAGATCGAAGTCTTTGAGGGAGCACATCAACTAAGTCTTGATATTCACGAAATATTAACAGAAGCTCGTAATATATGTGGTATAGTATTTCCAGCAGACAACAAATAAAAGATGAGTAATCATCTTTTTTTATAAGGAGGAACTATGAGTAAAAAAATATATGCACTCTCAGACATTCATGGCCGAGATATTAATATAAGTATGTTTGAAGATAAGGGATTTGATTTAAAAAATAAAAATCATATTATTGTCTTAGTTGGTGATTATTTTGACCGTAATGATAAAAATCTCTTAGTCTTAAGATTCATTGAAAAGTATAAAAAAGTATTAAAGGATAGATTTATCGCATTAAAAGGAAACCATGATGAGTTTGTTTTTAACTTCATTAAATATATTGAGGATAATGTTGACTTTGAAAATAAACTTACTCACAATGAAGAAAACTTAGATCGTTGGCTACGTAATGGCGGAGATATAACGATAAGACAATTATTTGGACCTTATAAGGGGCGTTATACAAAATCTAAACAGAAAGCTTTACTAAGACTAAAAGACTTTGAAGCTATTGTTGATGATTATTACGAGACTGACAATTACATTTTTACCCACGCTTCAATTAATGAAGAGCGAATTATTGATGTTTGGGATCGTGACTTTATGCATACAGGATTTAATACGAATAAAACAACCATAATTGGTCATACAACCCATAAGTATCTAGTGGAAAACTCAAAGATATATGATTTTGGGCTCGGTAGTGTCGCCCAGTCACTTAATCAAACAAAAAGCCCAGTCCTTAATATTGATAATGGACTAGGCAATAATATTGTTGTTTTCGAAGACTAATTATTTAATTTTCTGTAATTCTAGTAACTTTTGTGTGAAATTATACTCTTTTTGTAAAGAGCGAATATTTTCTAAAGCTAAGTCATCAGACTTGCCTGTAAATCTAGCTCTTATCATTAAGTTCTTTAGTGAATGAGAACTATCTATATATTCAATAACTTGCGTTTGATAACCCTTATACTGAAGTACATTAGCGCGTACTGTATCAGTTAAAAGAGCACTCATACGCTCTTTTATTATCTTAAAGTCTAACATTTTACTATAAGTGTCTGATTTCAATTGTGTATATAATTCATTCTGACAACACGGAACACTTACAATGTATTTAACTTTCCACTCTAAGGCTTTATTTAAAGCAAGATCTGTCGCAATATCACACGCATGAAGTGATATCATCATATCAACATCACTAATTTCAACATCATTGATATCTCCACAAATAAACTTCAAATTGTTATATCCATATTTTATGGCTAATTTACGGTTATCTTCTATAACATCCGCTTTTAAATCAATACCAATCATTTCAACATCTAATTTTAATGTATTACTTAAATATTCATATAAAATAAATGTTAAATATGATTTACCTGATCCAAAGTCAACAATCTTTAACTTATCTAAATTATCATTCTTTATTAAGTCATCTACTAACTCAATATACTTATTAATTTGTCTAAATTTATCCGACATTGAGTTAATAATTGTATTATTTTGTGAGACA
>CAYTTS010000006.1:0-32415 GCA_964440875.1 uncultured Erysipelothrix sp.
GATAGAAGTATTCTTTTTTTATTTGGTACCACTGAACTAGGTCAGTTCATTTATCAAATGATAAATACTTTTTTCTTAGAATAATGATCTTATACGATGAATATAAGTTAAGTTATTATGATATCTAGCAAAATTAACCTTCTTATCTTTAGATAGTACTGTTAAGACTTCACTAGCATTACTAATTGGAACACTTAAATGATCGTAGCATAATATTGCTTTTGTATAACTAGGACTCTCAAGCAAGATTTTAGCATCTGGATGTAGAACTAATGGAACTTGAAGTGATTGGAAGAGACGGTGGTGAATACCTGTTATCTCCGCCATCTGTAATAACTCTAACTCATCCGATATAACTGCCGCTTTAAGCGATCTATTGTAGCCAGTAGACCCTGGTTGTGTTGATATACAAAGACCAGTACCTCTAAATGTTTCTAAATATACATCATTAATAAATACTTCTAATATTTGTGTCTTTAATATATTTTCAATTCTAACTTCATTTAATGCATAATATGTTTCATGTGAATCATCATTATTTTTAATATTAACTTCTAAGATACGCTTAGTGCTAACTTCAGGTTCTTTAGTTAAAATACATTCGATTAAATAATCGACCTCATCCAATTGGAAGTCTGCGAAGAAACCTAATGTTCCTGTATGAATTCCAACCATTAAGATATCAGATATGGTCTTTAAATATTTATGAACCGCGACTAAAAATGTACCATCTCCGCCTACGACAATACATAGTTTAGGATTAATATCATCACGTTCTAGTCCAGCGTTTAATAGTTTATTATTTATATACTCTGCCTTTTCTTTTGATAAAGCATCACTTCTATTAACAATTGTATACTTCATAAGCCCTCCTATATTTTAAATCTACCTTCCATAGCTTTAATAATAGTTAAATCATCAGCATAATCCAAGTGTCCTCCCACTGGAAGACCATGTGCAATACGAGAAACAATTATCTTACTATTTTCCTGTTGAATATATTTCGATAGATATAGAGCTGTTGTATCACCTTCAACTGTTAGGTTTGTAGCAATAATAATTTCTTTTAAATTAGAATCATTTAATCTCTTCTTTAAACTTTCAATATTCAAATCATCTGGTAATACACCTTTTGAAGGAGATATTAATCCATTTAAAACATGATATAAACCATGATAGTTCTCAGTTTTTTCCATTGCAATTGTATCTGTTGTATTTGCAACAATACATATCGTAGTTTTATCTCTTAACTCATCACTACAAATAGTACATAACTCACTCTCAGCTAAGTTTCCACACTTAGTACAATGTTTAATTTTCACCTTAACATCTTTTATACTTTTTGCAAGATCGTTAACATCATCTTTTTCCATCGATATTATTTTCAAGGCATAACGCTCAGCTGTTTTTTGGCCAACACCTGGCAACATTTTTAAATTTTCTATTAATTCTTCTAATGACTTCGGATATATCATTCTACTCCCCCATCACATAATTATCTTCGCCAAATAAGTTAATTGCCTTCTCTTCTATTGTAGCAACTTTATCATCTTTTTTTAACTCTGGGACTTTAACATCAATTGTTGTCGGGAGTGTTTTATTCGCTGCTCTTAATCTAAATTCTTGAATTAAATCAGCACTAACAGTTTCGGTAATCGCAAATACTTTTAAGTATTCACCTAACTTTTCGTTTATAAAGTTAGTTATTCCTATCTGATTATCTTCACTATTTATATCATCAGCAACAATCTGGTTTTCAACACATACTAAACAATAATTTTCCCCAACTGCAATGATTTTCGCAAATTTTAACTTATGAGCATATTTCGCAAATTCGATATCTAAAATGAAATTATTAATTGTTGACCACTTAGTATCTATTTGAATTCGCTTATCTTTATTAGCGAATGCTAAGAGTGATAGTAAGGTCTCTTCATCTAATTTCTCAATATTAGGACCTTCAAACTCTTTAGTGACACTCTCTTTTACATCTTTACTGACTGAATCTACCTGTTCTACTATTTTATTATTTTCTTTAACTTCTTCTTTTATTTCTTCTTTTTCCAAAGTAGTTTCAGTGACGATCTCTTCACTCTTTTCAACTACTTTATCAATTACTACCACTTCTTCGATAACTGGCTGTTCTTCCTTCTTAACTACATCAGCAACAACTTTTGGACTTTCAATTGATGCTCTTTTCACTTCTTTATTTACTACTTGATTAGTATTAGATACTAAATTAATCATTTTAATGAATCCTAGCTCTAAATAAGCATGTAAATCTGATATATTCTTTTTCAATGTTGTAATTTCCATTAATACATCAATCATGGCTAATAACTCATTACTATTAACTAAGTCTAATATATTTTTAACCTGAGTTTCTTCATTAAATTCAAGTAATGTTGAATTTTTAGCATAAGAGTAAATAACTGTTTCTTTTAACATTTTAATTAAGTCTAAAGTTAATCTCTCTAAATTATTACCTTGATCAGTTATTCTGTTTAAATTATTTAAGGTACTTTGGATATCCTTACTAAAGATATTCATTAAAAGTTCTAACTTCTCTTCATTAGTTACAATACCGTATATTTGTCTGACATCTTCTAATTTAATATTATCAATTGCGTAAGCGATAGTTTGTTCTAAAATACTTAAACTCTCACGAACTCCCCCATCAGCTAACTCACTAATCAACCCAATAGCCTTATCTTCATAAGCGATAGTTTCACTATTTAATATCTTAGTGATATTTCTATTTATATCTTCTTTATGAACACGAGTAAAATCATATCTTTGACATCTTGAAATTATCGTCGGTATTACTTTATGAGGTTCTGTAGTTGCTAAAATAAAGACAACATGTGCAGGAGGTTCCTCTAATGTCTTAAGAAGAGCATTAAAAGCGCCCAGTGATAACATATGGACCTCATCAATTATATATACCTTATACTTACCATTTAATGGTGCATATTTTACTTTTTCAATTAAACTTCTAATCTCATCAACACCATTATTACTTGCGGCGTCAATCTCAACTATATCAGGATGGATTCCTTGTCGCGTAGCTTCACAATTTTCACAAGTGTCACAGATCATTTCATCTTCACTAATACAGTTTATTGCTTTCGCAAATAACTTAGCGATACTCGTTTTACCATTTCCACTTGGACCACTAAATAAATATGCATGTGCTAATTTGTTTTGCTCTAATGCATTTGTTAGTGTTGTTACTATATGTTGTTGTCCTACGACATCGTCGAAAGTTTGTGGTCTATATTTTCTATATAAAGCTGTGTATGACATAAATACCTCCTCTTATATTATACTTAATCTTTTTAATTATTAAAAACTTCTGAAATATCATTTCTTAGCTGCTCATATTTACCTTCAATATCAATTAATTCTTCTTTATCACTTAACTGTAATAAGTTATCTATGAATCTCCTTATTATCATCATAATTCCATAAAGATTTTCTTCATAGATTACAGAAACACTTTCACACTTAATTAAGCTTTGAGCAACTAGTGAATATACGTCTTCTTTGATATTTTCTAAACCTTTAATTTTACTCAGTTTATCTGTCTTTTCACTGTACCATCTTGGTTCAAACAATAACTTTTTAATAAATGTGATAAACTTATTGAAATTCACAACCGTTTCATTATCTTGAAGGATAAATAACATTGAGAATAGTACATGCCAATCAAAATCAACATTTAATACCTCTAAACAATAATTACCAAATTCAGACTGGAAACTATCTCCATTACTTATATCTTCAACAATATCGATACGGCTAGTAAAGTCCATATCTGTCTTTGATAAAAGATCTAACTTCTCGAAATAATCTAGCATGACTATTTGCGGTGAAGAATTATTAACAAAGTCTTCTATATATAGGTAATGGCTTAATAAGGCACTTAACTTCTTAATATCAATATCAATTTCTGCCGTTTCTTTAAGTTTATGGGAAAATAAGTTATTTATCTCTTTACCTAAGAATGATTTAAAGTTTGTCCCATCCATACCGATACTATAATTACTCTTATGCGTCATTTCTGTATATATTTGTGTTAACTGACTATCAATAATGTCTAAATTACTTTTTACTGATATTAATAGTTCTTTTAAGAAACTATCAAACATAAGAAAGTTATTATTCTTATACATTACTTCATGTTCAATACCTGACCAAAATGTATTGATAAGTGATTTAATTTGTAGTTCAAAATTTATTCTCACTTTATCCTTTAATATATAGCCATCTATGCGATATATATCAAAACCATTACTTTGGCTTTGTGGTTGTTCCATATTGAAGTTCATATAGATATTACCGTTCACTTTCGATTTAAAATACTCATTATGTGAAACGATAAAAGAGTGCTTGATTTGATTATATAGTTTTATCTCATCCTCTTTAAAACGACACTCTAAAGTAATACCAATAATATCCGAAAGATTATTAATGATATCCTCTGCATTATCGTATTTAAGGTAGTATTTTCGTTTAATAATTTTACTTCTTAAACTATTTTCACTCTTAACGCGTGATGATACTCCAATGTAGTTATCATTAACATCAACTAAAGAAGTTAAAAATTGAGTAAGTTCATTTTCAAGTTCTTCATATTCTTTTTGATTTTTTAGTAATAACTCAGCACTTTCATCTATTAAATCAAACAGCTTCAATGTTATATCTCCTTCTATTATCCTCATTAAAGAATAATTCTGAAATTTCTATATCTTTATGCATTTGATCAATTAACTCTTGGACATTATCAAACTTTAATTCTTCTCTGACTTTAACTATAAAACTAAAACGTACTTTTTTATCATAGACATTACTATTGAAATCGTGAACAAACGATTCTATTGATTTCTTAGTCACGGTATTAATTGTCGGATTATGTCCAACATTAATCGTAGATACATAATTTTTATTATCTATTGTCGTTATACCGATATATATACCATCTGATAATAATATTTTATTTTCAGGGTAATCTAAATTAATCGTTGGAAAACCAATAGTTCTACCTTTTTTTCTACCATGTTTAACAAAACCATCAATAAAATAAGGATATCCTAATAGTTCATTAGCATCCTCAACTTTACTTGATTTTAGTGACTCTTTAATTAGTGTTGAACTAATTCTTTTATTATTAGCTTTATAATCATTTATTACACTTAAGTCTAAACCTTCAACATTCTTTAATGTTTCAACTGATCCAGAACCCTTAGTACCGTATCTAAAGTCTTCACCGCAAACTAAATGTTTAATCTTAAGTTTACCAATTACCTCTTGATGAAACTCATCTGGTGTTAATGACGATAATTCTCTTGTAAACTTTAATATGATAAATTGATCGACACCTAAACTTTCAGCAATCTTAACACGCTCATTTACTGTTGTCAGTAACTCCTCTTTATTTCCAGTAATTACTGATGCAGGTGAAGGTGAGAAAGTAATCATTGAACTTTTGATTCCTTTTGCCTTTGCCTCACTTATCGCTCGTTTTATTAATTGTTTATGACCTTCATGTAAACCGTCAAAAAAACCAATAGCACTTACGCTATCCGCAATCTCTTTTTCTAATAAACTTCCAAGTTCGTAATTTATTATTCTCATTACCATAGTCCTCGCTTGCATTTAAATGTATTATTCTCTTCACGCTCATAAAAAGCCGTGCTTTTATTATTTATTGTTATTAGTACTAAATCTTCTTCAGTATCTAACTCAATCCTTCTTCCATTAAATATATCTGCTTTATCAGGATACTCTAGTTTAAAATAGTGATTTAGGGCTTCTTCCGGATCAATGAAATTAAACTTTAAATTTTTAATATCATCTACTGAACTTGCATCCTCTAAATGAAACTCACCAATTCTAGTTCGAACTAATGATGTCATAATACCAATCGTATTTAGTTTTTCAGCAATATCAACTATTAGTGACCTTACGTAGGTCCCTGCTGAACAAGAAACTCTAACTTTGATAGTCTCTCCAATATCTAAGAGTTCAATCTCACTTATTTCGATCTCACGTTCTTCACGTTCTATCGTTATATTCTCACGAGCTAGTTCATATAGTTTCTTCCCATTTACTTTAAGTGCTGAATACATTGGTGGAGTTTGCATACTCTTACCAAGAAAGCTATTTAAAACTTCAATAACTTCTTGCTCACTTACTTTAATTGGTTCAACTTCTTCAGTAATTTCTCCCCATATATCTAAGGTATCACTCATTAAACCTAATTTCATTTCAAAAATATATTCTTTATCATCATATTGTAAATAGTTAACTAATTTTGTTGCCTTATTAATCGCAACAAGCATTAATCCTGTCGCATTTGGATCTAAAGTACCAGTATGACCTACTCGCTTCATCCTCGTACTTCTTCTAACGATATTAACTAAATCGTGAGAAGTCATATCCATTTCTTTATTTATTAGTAATAATTTATCCATTATTATTAACACCAACCTTATTATCTTTTTTTGTTAAAAAACTTTATTAATATATCATTACACTCTGCTTCTAGTACTTTTGTTTTTACTAGTAGTTTGTGGTTATGGTTATTTTCAAATATATGTAGTGATGAGACAACCCCACCATCCTTATTATCTAAAGCACCGATAACAACTCGTTTAATTCTTGAGTGTACTATTGCCCCTGCACACATTGAACATGGTTCAAGTGTTACATATAAAGTACAATCATCTAAGCGCCAATTATCAATTTTTTTTGATGCCTCGTTAATTGCTAGTATTTCAGCATGTGCAGTTGCTTGTTGTAGTGTTTCTTTAAGATTGTGACTCTTAGCGATAAGTTCATTATCCCTTACTATTACAGCCCCAACAGGTATCTCGCCACTAGCTAAAGCTACCTTAGCTTCCTCTAATGCAAGACTCATATAGTGCTCGTCATTAATCATAAATATCACCTCTTGCGCCCTTACATTGTAGCATATTAGACAATAAAAAAGGCACACACAAATAGGGATTGAGTAAGGCTGCTTCCTTCCGGACCTGACCTGGTTACAATATATCTGTTGTGCCTTAATCATTATATAATTTTTAATAAATTAAATCAAATGATATGTCAATGTTACACGTGTAACATTAGTTTTATTGAAATATAGTAATACAGATCATTTATTATTCTACTTTTTAGGTAAGATAATTTCTTGACCACCCATGAACGGTCTTAGTGCTTCAGGTATATTAACTGAACCATCTTCGTTAACGTTATTCTCAAAGAACGCTATTAACATTCTAGGTGGAGCAACTACTGTATTATTTAATGTATGAGGATAATAATTACCATCTTCACCATTAACTCTAATTTTTAATCTTCTTGCTTGAGCTTCACCTAAGTTAGATGCACTACAAACTTCAAAGTATTTCTTTTGTCTTGGTGAGTAAGCTTCTACGTCAACACTCTTAACTTTTAAGTCAGCTAAGTCACCACTACAGCATTCAATTACACGTACTGGAATATCTAATTCTAAGAAAAGTTCTACTGAATATTTATATAACTTATCAAACCATTCTTTACTATCTTTAGGATCACATAGTACTACCATCTCTTGTTTCTCAAATTGGTGGACACGGTAAACTCCACGCTCTTCAATTCCATGTGCTCCAACTTCTTTTCTGAAGCATGGTGAGAAACTAGTTAGTGTTTGCGGTAGAGTTTCTTTATCCATAATAGTGTCCATGTAACGTCCAATTGTTGAGTGTTCACTTGTACCAATTAAGTAAAGATCTTCTCCTTCAATCTTATACATCATATTATCCATCTCTTCAAAACTCATTACACCACTAACTACGTCTTGTCTTATCATATATGGTGGAATGCAGTATTCAAATCCTTTTGAAATCATAAATTCGCGAGCAAATGAGATAACTGCTGTATGGACACGTGCTACGTCCCCTAATAAGTAGTAGAAACCAGAACCACTTGTTTTTCTAGCACTCTCTAAATCTAATCCACCTAAGTTTGTCATAATATCAGCATGATATGGAACTTCAAAACCTTTATCAACAATCTCACCATGGACTTCAATAACTACGTTTTCGCTATCATCTTTTCCTACAGGTACACTTTCATCCATGATATTAGGAATAGTAAACATAATTTCTTTAAATCTTTCTTGTTTACTTACTAAGTCAGCCTCTAACTCTATTAATCTATCTCCGATGTTTTTTACTTCTTCTTTAACTTTCTCAGCTTCATCTTTTAAACCTTGTTTCATCAAGCCACCAATTTCTTTACTCTTTGTGTTTCTTTGAGATCTTAATTTGTCTCCTTCTGTTTGTGTTTCTCTTAACTCAATATCTAAAGCTAATACTTCATCTACTAATGGAAGTCTTTCGTCTTGAAACTTCTTACGAATGTTTTCTCTTACTGCTTCCGGGTTTTCTCTAATAAATCTAATATCTAACATATTACCTCTCCTTTTTAAAATAAAAAAAGATATCGTCAGGGACGATATCTCGTGTTGCCACCCTTTTTTGTTGTTTCACGTGAAACAACCTCAAAGTTTTAACGGTACTACCGGGCATTGCCTTGCAAGAAAGTAGAATTCTATTGGACAATGAGTAATTTTCACCAAACATTACCTCTCTAAACATTGTTTACAATATACTTGTCTTTCTTATTGCTATAAAGGAATTATACTACAATTTCTATTCCTTATCAATTTCAATATTTTCAACACTTTCTTCTGTGTTTTCATCTTCACCATTTATATCAGTTTCAATTACTGCTACTGCCGATACTTTACTTCCTTCATTTAAGTTAATTAGTTTAACACCTTGAGTATTTCTACTATAAGTTCCAACATCCTTAAGTGATATACGAATGATAATACCATCATCTGAGATAATCATTAGATCTTCGTCACCTTTAACTGCTCTTAGTGAGATTAGTTCACCATTACGTTCATTTAATTGGATTGATCTTACACCTTTACCTGCACGTTTTGTTAAACGGTAAGTATCTAATGGTGTTTTCTTACCAAATCCGTTTTCAGTTATAGATAGTATGTACTCTCCTGCTTTATTAGTAGCCATTCCGATTACATCTGATCCATCACCATTAAAGCCGATTACACCGAAGGCATTTCTCCCCATTGCTCTTGCGTCCGTTTCTTTAAATCTAACGGCGTTACCATTAGCTCCACCAATAATAATTTCATCATCGCCAGTTGTTTCTCTAACTGCGACTAACTCATCATCATCTTTAAGGGCAATAGCAATCTTACCTGTTTGTCTAATTGATTCAAATTCTTCAACGTGAACACGTTTTACTAATCCTTGTTTTGTTGCGAATACTATATACTTAGTATTTTCATCATTTGATGCGAAGATTGTATTAACTACTTCACCTTCTTCAATATTTATTAGGTTAACAATTGGTATACCTTTTGCAGTACGACTTGATGCTGGTACATGGTATCCTTTAATTCTATAAACTTTTCCTTTGTTAGTGAAGATCATTAAGTCGTCATGAGTAGACATCTTGATGATTGAATCAATTGCATCATCATCATTCATGGACATACCTTTAATACCACGTCCACCTCTTGATTGTGTACGATATGTATCTTCATTAACTCGCTTAATGTAGCCATTTGTAGTTAATGTTACAAATATATCTTCTACTGGTATTAAATCTTCATCTTCTAGTCCAATTTCAGCGTTTGATATTTCACTTCGTCTATCATCACCGAATTTGTCTTTTATTTCTGTTAAGTCATCTTTAATTATTTGTTCAATACGTTCTGGTTTAGCTAAGATATCTTTTAAATCAGCAATTAATTCAAGTAATCCTTCATACTCAGTCTCAATACGATCTCTTTGTAAGCCGGTTAATCTTCTTAATTGCATTTCTAAGATTGCTTTTGTTTGTCTTTCACTTAAACCGAATTCTTCACTCATAGTTGCTGATGCACTTGCATCGTCACTTGAATTTCTAATAATACTAATAATTCTATCAATATTGTCTAGAGCTATTTTTAAACCTTCTAATATATGAGCACGATCTTCTGCTTTATTAAGGTCAAATTGAGTCATTCTTGTTACTACTTCAATTTGGTGATTAATATAGTGTTCTAATATTTGTTTTACATTTAACACTTGTGGTTCATTATTAACTAATGCCAACATATTTACACCAAATGATGATTGTAATGGAGTCATTCTATATAATTGATTTAAAATAACATCTTCTTGAACGTCTCTTCTTAACTCAATAACAACTCTTATACCATTTCTATTTGATTCATCTCGTAAATCAGTAATACCTTCTATTTGCTTATCTCTTACTAATTGAGCAATTCTTTCAATTAAACGTGATTTGTTTACTTGATATGGTATTTCTTTAACGATTAAACGTACTCTACCGCTACTTAATGTCTCAGTTTCTATTTTCGCACGCATTATTACCGAACCACGGCCTGTTTCAAAGGCTTTTTTGATACCTGATCTTCCTAGTATGTATCCGCCTGTTGGAAAGTCTGGTCCAAATATATATTCTTCCATTAACTCTCTAATCGTAATTTCTGGGTTTTCCATAATTGCGATTGTCGCATTAATAGTTTCTTTTAAGTTGTGTGGTGGAATATTTGTTGCCATTCCTACCGCAATACCTGTTGTACCATTAACTAATAAGTTTGGTATTCTTGATGGTAATACTGATGGTTCTCTTTCTTCACCGTCGTAGTTGTCGACAAAGTCTACAGTGTTCTTATTTAAGTCTCTTAACATCTCCATTGATATTTTAGACATACGAGCTTCTGTATAACGCATTGCCGCTGCTCCATCACCGTCGATTGATCCAAAGTTACCATGTCCATCAACTAACTCATATCTATATGAGAAGTCTTGAGACATTCTAACCATTGATTCATAAATTGCTGAGTCACCGTGAGGGTGATATTTACCCATAACGTCCCCAACAATTCTGGCTGATTTTTTATATGGTCTGTCACTATACATTCCAAGATCATTCATTGTATATAAAATTCTTCTATGTACTGGTTTTAAACCATCTCTAACATCAGGTAGTGCACGTGATACGATAACCGACATTGAGTAATCTAAGAAAGATGTTTTCATTTCTTTAGATATATCACGTTCTTTAATTACTCCGTGGTTATTTTTTCTATTATCTTCTGCCATCTTTATCCTCCTAGATATCTAAGTTCTCTACAAATTTCGAGTTTTCAATTATAAAGTTTCTTCTTGGTTCAACATCATCACCCATTAACATATCAAATACTTGATCTGCAACAATTGCATCTTCAACTGTTACTTGGATTAGTACGCGATCATCAGGTGACATAGTTGTTTCCCATAATTGTTCAGGATTCATCTCTCCAAGACCTTTATATCTTTGAAGATTTACTCTTTCTCCCATTTCTGCTCTTACTTCTTCCATCTCTTCGTCAGAATATGCATATACTTCTTTTCTTCCTTGAGAAATTTTATATAGTGGTGGCTGAGCTATGTAAACATAACCGCCATCTACTAATGGTTTTAAAAATCTAAAGAAGAAAGTTAAGATTAAAGTTCTAATGTGGGCACCATCGACATCGGCATCCGTCATAATTACAATTTTATGATATCTTAATTTTTCTAAGTCCATTTCATCTCCAACACCAGTACCAAAGGCTGCTATCATTGCCTTAATCTCGGCGTTATCGAATATTCTATTTAGATTGGCTTTTTCAACGTTTAAAATCTTACCTCTTAATGGTAATATTGCTTGGAATTTTGAGTCTCGGCCTTGTTTAGCACTTCCGCCTGCCGAATCCCCTTCCACTATAAATATTTCAGACTGACTTGCATCTTTGCTTGAACAGTCTGCAAGTTTTCCTGGTAATGCTGATACTTCAAGAGCACCTTTTCGTCTAGTAATCTCACGTGCCTTACTTGCAGCAAGTCTTGCTTTACTTGCAATTAAAGCTTTATCAATTATTATCTTAGCTTGATCAGGATGTTCTAGTAAGAATCTACTTAATTGATCAGAGAATACTCTTGATACAATACCTCTTACTTCAGAGTTACCTAGTTTAGTTTTAGTTTGTCCTTCATATTGAGGGTTTGGGTGTTTAATAGATACTATTGCTGTTAATCCTTCTCTAATATCTTCACCTATTAAGTTCTCTTCATCTTTTTTAATTAAATTATTATCTTTCGCGTAAGTATTAATTACACGGTTTAAAGCCATTCTGAACCCTTCTTCATGGGTTCCACCTTCACCTGTATTAATATTATTTGCAAATGAGTATAGCGTTGTTTGGAATGTATCGTTATATTGAAGTGCAACTTCAACCATAACGTTTTCATCTTCACCTTCAGCATAAATTACTGTTTCGTGAATTGGTAATTTACTCTTATTTAAATAAGCAACATAATCACTAATTCCACCTTCATTATAGAAGACTGTTGCTTCACTATCATTACGCTTATCATCGAAAATTATTCTAATTCCTTTATTTAAAAATGCCATTTGTTTTAAACGGTTATAGATAATGTCATAGTTAAATGTGATACCTTCTTTAAAGATTTCAATATCAGCTTTAAATCTTACTTCTGTACCTTTTTTATCAGGATCACATTTTTCAATGACTTCAAGTGGTTTAACAATTTGTCCACCTGATTCAAATCTTACAAAGTATACATTTGAATCTCTATACACTCTAACTTCTAAGTATTCTGATAGAGCATTAACTACAGATGCACCTACACCGTGTAATCCTCCTGAAACTTTATATGCTCCACCACCGAATTTACCACCAGCATGTAATACTGTAAAAATCGTTTCTACAGCTGATATTTTTGTTTTTTCGTGAACATCGATTGGCATACCACGACCATTATCGCTTACTGTTAATGATTCATCTTCATTAATTGTTACCGTAATTTCACTAGCATAACCTGCTAGTGCCTCATCGACACCATTATCAATAATTTCCCATGCTAAATGATGAAGGCCTGTTTCTGATGTACTTCCAATATACATCCCTGGACGTGTTCTAACTGCCTCTAAACCTTCTAGAACCTGTATGTCATCAGCTTCATAAATTTGATTTCCTTTAATATCGGACATTCTATTCCTCCTCATTTTTGATTTGACTGTTTTTTATTAAAAATTTCTTTATATATGATTTATTAAATATTTCATCATCTTCTGTCGTTGTTATAATCGTTTGAACGTTATTTGGTATTGCCATAATTAAGTTAACTTGATTATTTTGATCTAACTCTGATAAGACATCATCTAAGAGTAAGATTGGCGTTTCATTAGTCGTTTTATAGATGTAATGTACCAAAGTAAATTTAATTGCTAAAAGGACGATTCTAATTTGTCCTTGTGATAAGAATTTATCAACTTCAATATCATTACTGTAAATAATGTAATCATCACGGTGGATTCCTTCATTAGTTATCTTAGTAAAGATATCTCTTTTTAAACTACTTTTATATCTAGCCAATAAGTCATCACTACTTAATCCTTTTAAATTTGATTTATATTCTAAGTGAATATTCAAATCTTTATTAATTATTATTTGTAAATATTTATTGATGTATTTATTTATAAAATCGATTAAATTATCGCGTTCTTTAATAATTATTATTTGATTCTCAATAATATTATTAGTAAGAATTGAAAGTAATATTTCATCTAATTTATCACTTTTTAATACTTTGTTTCTATCTCTTAAATTTTTAGTAAATGTTTGAAAGTTATTTACATACTCTTTTGATACTTTACCAATCTCTACATCAAAAAAATTGCGTCTTACACTTGGTGAATCAGAGAACAATCTTGTCTCTGTTGGATAGAATAAGACGGTATTAATGTTTCCTAGTATTTCACTAGTTTTACTAATAGCTTTATTATTGATACTAAAGTACTTGCCTTTATTATGAATAATCGCTGTAACTTTTTCTTGATTAGTCTTCTCTACTATTATTCGACTATATTCTTCATTAATCTTAATTAAATCAGTGTCATCTTTACTACGATGAGATCTAATATTAGACACAAAATAAATAGCCTCTAAAAGATTAGTCTTACCCGCTCCATTTTCACCAATGAAAACATTGATGTTTTTATGTAGTTTTAAATCAACATTATCATAGCTTCTAAAATTAGTAAGCCAAATATGATTAATCATGTTCGATAATTATCTCTTGATCGTCAATCTTAACTACATCGTTTGGATATAACTTTCTTCCTCTTCTATTTTCTTGTTCACCATTTACCAATATTTCAGTATTTTGAAGGTAGTATTTGATGTCGCCTCCAGAATGAGCGATACCTGCAAACTTCAATAATTGTCCTAATGTTATATATTCTGTGTTTATCTTCATCAAACCACTCCAATCATCCTATACTTACAAATTATAGCATAAATCGTTGTTTATTTCCATTTTAAAGAAGATTAAAAAAACTAATACTGATGTATTAGTTTAGTAGTTTGTTCTTACTGGTAAAATTAAATGCGTTGTTGTTAAATCTGTTATTTCTCTAACAACAAATGGTTTCATATCTCCCTCAAATGAGATTTTAATATTTGAACCTTCAATTGCTCTTATGGCTTCTGATAGGAATTTACCACTAAATGAGATTCTAATTGGATCTCCTTCAAAAGTATACTTAGCGATTTCTTCAACTGATGACCCTACTTCTTGAGATCTACTTGATACGATGAAGTTATCTTTAGATATATCAAAGTTTACGATTGATACACCATCAATACTCTTAATAAATGAAGCTCTATCAATAGCATTTAATAAATCTCTACTATCTAAAGTAATAATTGTCTGATAAGTTTCAGGGATAAAACGATTCGTATCTGGGAAGATACCATCAATTAATCTATTTTGAATAATCATATCTTCAAAGTAGAATTGAACTTTTTTATCTGATACAGCAATTTCTACATCAGTATTCTTATCAATGATTCTGGCAATCTTAACTAATGATGATGCTGGTATTATAAAGTTAATCTTATCTTCGCAATCAATATTGATAGTTTTTCTTGCTAAACGATTTGAGTCAGTTGCTGCAAAAGTTAGATCATTATTTTCACATGTAATATTTACACCTGTTAATATTGGTCTATTTTCTCTATCTGTAGTTGCAAAGCTAGTTTGTAAAATCATCTTTTGTAAATCAGATGATGTAATAGTAAAACTATGTTGTGGTTTACTAAAGTCAATTAAAGGATAGTCACTTGCGTTAACTCCATTAATTTTGAATTCAGTATTTCCACCACTTATTTTTGTTAATGATCCATCTACTGTTTCTACTTCAATAGTTGTTGAATCTATTTTTCTAACTATGTCTAAGATATATCTAGCTTCTATTACGATTGATCCATCTTCATAGATTACTAGATTATTATCTTCATTAGTTTCAAGTACATCATAAATAGACATATCTGAATCACTTGCAGTTAATTGAATTTGATTATTTAAGATAACAATCTTTATTCCTGATAATGCTGGAATTGGTGAACTAGCTGAAATAGCACGAGCTACTTTATCTAATGCTTGATAAAACGTTTTTTTAGATATTTTAAAATGCATGGCATTTCCTCCTTTTATCTAGTTAATTAAGTGATAATAACAATAAGGGCTGTGGATAACGTTGATAAGTCTCAAATACCCTTTATATACTATACATTTTAACATTTTTACCTGTTAATATACAGTGAATATGTGGGGATAATTATCCGTGGAGAATTTTTTTCTCAATTTCAGATATTGCTACTTGATAGCTTGTATCTGTCTTTAAAAATGATTCAATCTTATCATAAGCACTTATTATTGTAGAGTGATCTCTACCACCAAATTCTTTTCCAATTTGGCTATATGATAGATCTAGATGTTTTCTAACTAAGTACATAGATATATGTCTTGCGTTAACAATTATTCTAGTTCTATTTTTTGAATCGATTTGTTTTACTGTTAATCCATAGTATGTTGCAACTACATCTTTAATAGAATCTAAACTTACGATGTCATTTTGACGTTTAGTTTCATTTTTAAATGCTTTTGTCGCTACATCCATTGTTATTCTATCACTATTTCCAAAGTTAATAGAATAGAATATAACTCTATTTAAAGCACCTTCAAGTTTTCTAACATCTTTTGCAAAGTTAGTTGCTAAGTATGCGATAACAGTATCATCGATGTTTTCTGGATTAATCATCTGTTGTTCTAACTTTTTAACTAAGATCGCATAAGCAACCTCAAACTCAGGTGAGTCAATACCACTTGATAAACCAGAATAGAATCTACTAATCAAACGTTCTTCAATTCCTTTTATCTCAGTTGGATGCTTATCACTCGTTAAAACAATTTGTTTTCTATTATTTACTAATTCATTAAATATATAGAAGAAAATTTCATGTGATTTATCTTTACCCGCTAAAAACTGAATATCATCAACTAATAAGATATCCAGGTTATACATATCTTGTTTAAAGTCTTCAATAGTCTTATTTTGAAAAGCATTAACAACTTTAGTTATAAAGTCATTACTCGTTAAATACAAGACTTTTAAATCCTTATTACTCTTTTTAGCATAGTTTCCTATCGCATGTAGTAAGTGGGTCTTACCTAAACCGGAGTTACCATATATAAATAATGGGTTATAAAACTCACCAGGTCTAATAGCACTCGCTAATGCAGCAGCGTGACTCTCTTTATTACTCTCCCCAACAACAAAGTTATTAAACGTAAATTGTGGTTGTAAATTATCAGCTAATCTAATTTCTAGCGGTAATTTTAGGTTTGTTTTTGAATCAGACATATTTTCTATTAATACATCTAACTCATCACTGTTGTATATTTCTACATTAAAATCTGCTCCTAATACAGTTCTACTTACATCTTCAATTAAAGATCTATATTCCTCAAAAACCATTTTCTCGACATTGTGTCTAACTTTTATTTGAATAATATTCTCTGTAATATCGTATATTTCTGAATTAGTGAAATAAGTATTGTAAACAACTTCGTCTAAACTATCCTTATTTTCTTGTATAAGGCTTAAAATATCAGACCAAACTTGTTTAAAATCATATTTTTTGTCAATCATTTATTTCACCACCTATATTATTAGTATTTTACAATAAATATAGACTAATTAAAAGTAGAAAATGGTGGATAAGTTATAATCCACAGATAATCAACATGTAAATATCCCCTATATAAAGGTTATTTGGACTTATCCACAGTTATCCACAAGATGCTTTGGGGATATATATAGACTAAAGGAGTAAAAAAAAATAATGAAGGTAAATAATGTTATCAACATATGTGGATAACGTTGACAAGAAAAATAAGTAGAAAAGTAAATTGGGAAAACTTTTATATCAAAAAGTAAGCAGACTAAGCCTAAATGGACTTACTAAGGTTATCCACACACAGTGGATAACTCCCCTTATAAAATGTGGGTTTCTTGCGTATAAGTAGTGGAAAGAAAAATAGAATTTAAAATACTTATTTATCGATTGTAATTAATTGACTTAAGTTAATTATTTATGTATAATCAATGAGCAATTACTATCTATATAGATAAGTAGATTGATGAATAAAGAAAAGGGAATTGGAGGTATATTATATGAAAAGAACTTATCAGCCAAGTAATCGTAAGAGAAAAAGAAAACACGGTTTCAGAGCGAGAATGAGCACACCAGCTGGTCGTAAAGTATTAGCTCGCCGTAGAAAAAAAGGCAGAAAGGTATTATCAGCATAAAACTGTCACCTCATGGTGACTTTTTTATAATATTATAATGAAGACTATTTTAAGAATAAAAAGAGCTGAAGAGTTTCAAAAAATAATTGAAAATAAACGATTAGATATTAATGATCAATTTGTTGTATATCACCAAGCGAAAAAAGAAAATCAAAATCGTGTAGGTATATCGGTGGGGAAAAAAATGGGTAATGCCGTTTTTAGAAACAAGACAAAAAGACAATTAAGAATGATGTTGCAGACTGTATTGGAAGAGGAATTCTCCTTCGATGGTGTAGTTATCGTTAGACACAAATATTTTCGTGGAAACTTTGAATCAAATTTAAAGAGTTTAAAAAAACTATTTAAAACAATAGAAAAAAGGAGATATTCTGATGAATCAATTAAGTAGAAATCAAAAACGTATTTTTATGTTGATTGTTGCACTGATCGTATTAACGGGATGTGTACAAAGACCAGAGAGTACACAAGATTTATATACACTTTCGACAACATTCAAAGAAGTTTGGGAAACTAGTAAGTTTAGTGCTTTAGTAGTATTACCAATTACATACATTATTAACTATGTTGTAGAAGTATTAGGTTGGGGAGTTATTGCAGGTGTTGGTATTGCGACAATCGTAATTAACTTAATTACTATGCCTATTATGATTTTCTCACAAAAAGGAAGTAGTAAAATGCAAATGCTACAACCAAAGCTAAATGCTTTAGAGAAAAAATATGAAGGTCGTAAAGATCAAAACTCATTAATGGCAAAAAATCAAGAAATTCAAAAATTATATAAAGATAATGATATTAAAATGGGAATGACACTATTAGGTTCATTCTTACCATTACCATTATTAATCGCTGTACTTCAAGCAGTTTATTTCTCAGCGTCACTATTTGATCCTAAAAACTTAGTTTTAGGGGCAGACCTAAACTTAAAACCATTTGATGGATTTAAAGCAGGACCAAACGGTTGGATATATATTGTAATTATTTTATTAATGATTGGAACACAATTCTTATCAATGAAATTACCACAATACTTAACTAACAAACGTTTAGAAAAAGATAGATCATACAAAAAATATGACAAAACACAAGCAGCAGAAAACCCAATGGGTAATATGACTAATATGATGATTGTAATGATGATTGTAATCGCAATTACAACACCAACAACGATGTCAGTTTACTATGTATTCTCATCAGGTATGGCCATCATCAGAACATTTGTTGGAGATCTAATGGTTCAAAAAGACATGGAAGAAGCTAAAACAAGGAAAAAAAGATAAATATGAAACAATATACAGGAACAAACATTGAGGAGATTTTAGAGGACGTTTCAAGAGAAGTTGGTATTGACACTTCTTTAATCCACTATAATATTGAAAGTAAAACAGATGATGAAGTAGTAATTAACGTATTTACAGACTCTGATATTATTGACTTTATTGAAGATTATATAGAAACATTTTTCAGAAATATAGATCAGAGTGTTCATGTAGATGTTAGATATTCAGATTCGATGTACAGAATCTTTGTAAATGCTAAAAATAATGCTGTTGTTATTGGAAAAGATGGCGCAACATTAAAAGCATTTACTAATGTAATCCGTAGTGCAACAAATTCACATTTTAGAAAAAATATTAAAATTGTTATGGATGTAAATAACTATAAAGCTAATATTTATGAAAAGATTGAATCAATGACATACCGTATTGCAAGAGAAGTGCAAGAGTCAAAAATTGATGCAACATTAGATTTCATGCCAAGTGATGAAAGACGTGTTGTTCATAACTACTTAAGTGGAATGCAAAATATTAAAACAGAAAGTATTGGCGAAGGCAAAGAGCGTCGTTTACGCATTCGTTATGTAGCAGATGAAGAAAATTAAAAAGGCGTATGCCTTTTTTAATTTAGTGAGGTAAATTATGAAATTAATTGTAGGAATTGGAAATCCAGGTAAACAATATGAAAAAACAAGACATAATGTAGGTTTTATGGCACTTGATGCTATTGCTGATCATTATAATGTTGAGTTTAACGAGAATAAATTCAAAAGTCTTTATACGAGTATTCGAGTAAATAATGAAAAAGTTATTTTAATGAAACCACAAACCTATGTAAACTTATCAGGTAGTGCCGTTTTATCAATGATGAATTACTTCAATATTGATGTTAAAGATATTATCGTCATCTATGATGATATTGCCCTACCAACTGGAAAAATAAGAGTAAGATTTAAAGGTAGTGCCGGTGGTCATAATGGAATGATTAATATTATTGATTACTTAAAAACAAAAGAGTTTAATAGAATTAGGATTGGAATTGGAAACAATAAAGTAATAGAACAAAAAGACTATGTACTTGGAAAGTTTTCAAAAGATGATGATAAAGTCTTAAGTGAAACATTTAAAAGATTACTTGATGTACCAAGTGATTTTGTGGAACTTCCATTTAGTGACTTTATGAATAAATATAATCGAGAGTAATATGCAATTTATATTTGATAAATTAAAAAATTATACGACTGTAAGTGACCTGAAAGAAGATAAAGCTACTCAGGTCTTTTCGACTGTCGAAGAAGCTCTTTCGATATCGACACTATATAATATAAATAAAGAGACCATAATAATTGTAAAAGATAATTTATATCATGCTGAAAAATTATACGATCAATTATCACACTTAAGTGATGATGTATATATTTATATGAGTGAGGAATCTAAACGAATAGAAAGTATAGCCTCATCTCCAGAGTTTAGAGCCAATCGTTTATCTATTTTAAGTATATTAAAATCAAATACACCTGCCATAATAGTTACTCATACAGCAGCCCTATTAAGATATTTACCAAGTGTTGAAACATTTAGTGAAGGTCTAATTACTTTTGAAGTTGATAAACAAATAGATTACAAAAACTTAAGAAGTAGACTAATTAAAGCTGGATATGAATTTAGCCAAAGAGTTGACCACCCACTTACATTTTCAATTCGTGGTGAAATACTAGATATATATTCAATTAACTATGATAAACCGATTAGAGTTGAGTTTTTTGATACTGATATTGAGAGTATTAGATTCTTTGATATTGATACCCAACTTACTATTGATAAGATTGATAAAGTTGAAATAATACCAGCTAGCGATATTTTATTTAGTGATAGTGAAAAAGAAACGATAATAAAAAGACTAAGATCAGAGATAAGTAATACTAATGAAAGTGAATTAATCCATAATATAGAGACGAATATTGACTATCTAGAAAATGATATTGTCATACCAAGTTTGTATAATTTTTATGCTTACTTAGATAAATCATATAGTTTACTTGATTATACTGATAATGCGAAATTTATTATTAGTGATTATAGTACGATAAAAAGTAATGAGAAACTTTTAAATCTTGAGACAATTGAATATGCAGTTGAATTAAATAAAGACAATAAGTTACCTTTAATTACGAGTTTATGGAATTCATTTGATGATATCTTAGCTAAACATAAATATACTGAAGTTAGAAATACCCTAGGATCAAGTACTGATTACGCAAAAATTCATGAGATTGATATCCCTATTACCCAATTTGATTATGTAATGGAAGATATAATTAAAGCAAAAGAAGAAAATACTGTTGTTTTAGCCTTAAGTGAGTCAGAGCTTAAAGAATTAGAAGACTACTTTAGAAAAAGATCGATCCAATATAGTCGAGAAATATGTGATAAAAATGGTATCTACTTAATTCACGATCCTTTAATAAAAGGATTCTACTATGAGGATCTTTATGTATATACTGCTTATGAGATATTTAATACTAAAATAACAGTCACAAAGTTCTCATCTAAATTTAGTAAAGCCCAAATACTAGATAAGCACACTGAACTAAAGAGTGGAGACTATGTAGTTCATAACTTATATGGTGTTGGAAAATATATCGGAATTGAGACTAGAGAAATAAATGGAATAAAACGTGATTTTCTAAAAATTATCTATCGTAACAATGATTCATTACACGTACCACTTCATCAATTTAGTTTAGTTCGTAAGTTTGTATCACGAGATGGTGTTGCGCCTAAATTAAATCGTCTAGGTACAGATGAATGGACAAAGACTAAAGAGAAGGTTCAAGCTTCAGTAAATGAATTAGCGGGAAGACTAGTAGAACTATATAGTAATAGAAGTCTTAAAACAGGATTTAAATATGAGTTAGATGAATATTTACAAAATGAATTTAATAATGAAGTAGAATTTACCCTTACAAATGATCAATTAACAGCAACCAAAGAAATACTAGCTGATATGCAGAGTGATAAAGCTATGGATCGTTTATTAATTGGGGATGTTGGTTTTGGTAAAACAGAAGTTAGTATGCGTGCTGCTTTCTTAGCAATCGCAAATGGTAAACAAGTTGCCTTTTTATGTCCTACGACAATATTATCAAGTCAGCATTATGAAACTTTTAAAAAGAGATTTAGAAATTTCCCAGGAAATATTCAAGTTTTAAATAGATTTGTTGCCCCTGCTAAACAAAAAGAAATATTAAGGGATGTAATGCTTGGTAAGGTTGATATATTAATAGGTACACACCGATTATTATCTAAAGATATAGTATATAAGGATCTTGGCCTACTGATTATTGATGAGGAACAAAGATTTGGCGTTGAACATAAAGAAATTATAAAAGAGATTAAACAAAATGTTGATGTATTATCTTTAAGTGCAACTCCGATTCCAAGGACTCTACAAATGTCCTTAGTCGGTGTTAGACAAATGTCGACTCTAAGAGAAGCACCAAGAAACCGTAAGCCAGTACAAACATATGTTATTGAGAAGAATCTTAAAACGATAAATCAAGTAATCATGCGTGAGTTAGCTCGTGGCGGACAAGTATTTTATTTACATAACAATGTTAAAAATCTTACTGATATTGCCCTTCGCTTAGAAAATGAGATTGAAGGTGCAAAAGTTTCGATTGCCCATGGTCAAATGAGCCGTGATGAAATAGAAGATGTTATGATTAGTTTTAACTTAAATGAAACAAATATATTAGTATGTACAACAATAATTGAAACTGGTATTGATATACCAAATGCCAATACAATTATTATTGATAAGGCTGATACATTTGGGCTTTCACAACTATATCAAATTAGAGGACGTGTTGGTCGAAGTGATCAAGTTGCCTATGCATATTTAATGTATCAACCAGAGAAAGTATTAAGTGAGATTGCTACTAAGCGATTAAATACTATTAAGGAATTTACCGAGCTTGGTAGTGGTTATAAGATCGCGATGCGCGATTTAACTATTCGTGGTGCCGGAGATATGCTTGGGCCGCAACAATCAGGCTTTATCGATACAGTTGGTATTGATATGTATATTGAAATGTTAAATGAAGCAGTTCTTAAAGCACAAGGTGTGAAGGTTAAAAAACAGGTTCAAAATAAAATTCAAGTTAATGCAGCCGGTCATATTCCAGATAAATTCACTCAATTCGATGATGATAAGATTTCTCTTTATCAAGATATTGATAAACAAGAGACATTTAATGATTTAGGTAATCTATATAAGGAAGTTAGTGATTACTTTGGAAAACTTCCAGATGATGTTGATTTATTATTTGAGAAGAAACGACTAGAAATACTCTTAGCAAATCCAAAAGTATTTATGTATAAAGAAGTTGGTGATTTCTCAGATATTAGCTTTACATCAGAGTACTCAAGTACACTTGATGGTATCAAACTATTTACAGATATTTCAAAAATTAATCGTAATATCAAGATTTCTTATAAGAATGATAAAATAAGTCTTAGAATAAAAAGAGATAGTGAATGGATTAGTGATATAATGAAGGTACTAGAAGCACTTAATATAGAGGGGTGATCATATGGAACTGACAGGTATAAAAAGAAGAATTGATGACTTAGGACGAATTGTTATTCCAAGAGATATTAGAGAGCATTTTAAAATTAAAGCTGGTGATAGCTTTGATATATATGTTGAGGATGACTCAATTGTCTTACAGAAATTCTCACCAATTGATAAACAATTGACACAACTATTTTATATGTGTGAGGTTTTAAGTGAGTTAATTGATGCGAGGGTAATATTTTACTATGATAGTGACTTTATTGATCCAGAGATGGAATATCAAGTCGACAGTAAACCAACGACATCATTTAGACACATCTTAGAAGAATATCATCCTGTCTCATTCAATGATGAACAATTATTTGCTGACAGTACGGAAACAAAAGCTGGATATACTTATCCAATAATTAAAGAAGGAAATATAATTGGAGTATTTATTATATTTAAACAATTAGCTAAACTAGATGATAAGCACTTAGCTGCAATAGAATTTAGCGAGAAGTATTTAATGAAGGTGATATAATGCGATTGGACAAATATTTGAAAGTAACAAGACTAATTAAGCGTAGATCAGTAGCGAAAGAACTTGCGGATGCTGAGCGTATAAAAGTAAATGGAAGGATCGCTAAACCTTCTACTATGCTTGAAATTAATGATATAATAGAAATAACATTTAGAAATAATACAACAGCATTTAGAGTACTTAAGTTAGCAGAACACTCTAAAAAAAGTGATGTTGATATTATGTATGAAATGATTGAATCAGAGGTGTAATATGTCAAGTAAAAAAGTTAAAAGAAAATTAAGATTTAATTCATCAAGAGTAATTGTAAGTTTAATATTGTTTGCGATATCAGGATATTTAATATTTAGTGTTGCTCAAGAGGTTGCTATGACAATCAATTTATCAAGTAATCTACAATCACTTAATGCTAAATTAGAAGATATTGAAAACGAAACGAGAAACCTACAAGAGCGAAAAGAAAAACTCGAAGATCCAAACTATATTAAATCATACGCAAGAGGAGAATATTCTATTACAAAAGAAGGCGAACAAGTATTTAGACTTCCTTCTGCAAATAGTAAAAAAGATCAAGACGCAAGCGACGAGTAGTAAGAAGGAGTGATTTCGTGTTTAGAAAAATACAACATAGAGTATTTAGAGATCCGATACATGGTTACATTAACATTCATGACCAAGTAATCTGGGATTGTATTAACACTAAAGAATTTCAAAGATTAAGAAGAATTAAACAGTTAGGAGCTTCTCATCAGGTTTATCAAACAGCAGAACATTCAAGATTCTCACACTCACTTGGAGTATATGAAGTCGCTAGAAGAATGTTAAGCGAGGTATCTGATCTAGAAGAAAACATTAGTAAATATGATAAAACAATAACTTTATTGGCCGCTCTTCTACATGATGTAGGACACGGTCCTTTTTCACATACATTTGAATCAGTAAGCAGAATAAATCATGAAGAATATACAGAAATGATTATATTAGGAGATACTGAGATCAATGAAGTATTGAGTAAGGTTGATGAGAGATTACCAAGTGAAGTTTGCGCGATAATTAATCACACACATAAAAACCCAATTTTATCACAAATAATATCAAGTCAATTAGATGCAGATCGTATGGATTATCTTTTAAGAGATGCATATTTTACAGGAACAAGTTATGGTTCATTTGATATAAATCGATTGTTGAGGACTATGCGTGTAGTTGATAATAAACTAGTTATAAAAGAGAGTGGTGTTCATGCAGTAGAAGACTACATAATGGCAAGATACCATATGTACTGGAATGTTTACTTCCATTCAACTTCAAGATCGTATGAAGCAGTTTTATATAGTTTATTTCAAAGAATGAATGATTTAAAAAACACTGAAATTATGGATGATTATCCACGTTTAAAAGATTTTTTAACCGAAGAAGTACCAAGCATCCAATCACATTTGGCACTTGATGAATCAATTATGATTTATTACTTCAGTGAGATGCAAAAATCAAAAGATAAGGTTCTAAGGGATTTATCTAATCGACTTTTAAATAGAAAGTTATTTAAGGCCCATGATTATGATAATGATTTAAAAGAAAAACAAAGAATCGAAATGGCTTTAATTGAGAAAGGATATGACCCTAAATATTATTTATCAACAGATAATTTGGGCCAAACGCCTTATAAACCATATGAAAGTGAAACATCGCAATTAATATATATCTTAGTTAAAGATAATGAAGTAAGAGACTTATCGGAAGTTAGTGAAATTGTTTTTGCAATATCATCAGGAAAAGAAAAAAGTGAAAGTAAAATCTTTTACCCAAATAAATAGAAAGCTGGATAATTAAATGAATAATGTATATAAATTAAATAGAGAAAATGTTGCTAGTCAATTAGCAGAAGATAGTGTCATGATTTTATTTTCAGGACATAGTATCAAAAGTAGTGCTGATGGAGAATATCCATTTGTTGTAAATAGAAACTTCTATCATTTAACAGGAATAAATGAGCCAAACTTAATATTAGTAATGACTAATGAAAAGACAAATTTATTTATCGAAGAAAGTGATGAAATGTTTGAAAAGTGGATTGGCACGAAAGTAAGTATTGAAAAAGCTAAAGAATTATCTAATATTACTGATATTAAATATTTAGACGACTTTAGTGAAGAGGTTTTTAAAGATTATACTAATGTTTACTTAGACTTAGAAGTAGATCAAATTTCACATTTTGAAACATTAGCTGAGAAGTTCGCAAAAGAACATAATTTAAAGGCAATTAATGCGTATGATATATTAGCGAAAAGCCGTAGTGTTAAATCAGCTAAAGAAGTAGATAAAGTAAGAGAAGCATTACACATTACTAATCGTGGTTTAAATAGAATCATGGATAACTTAAAACCAGATATTCGTGAAAGTGTCTTAGAAGCTCACTTTGATTTTGAACTTAAGTCAGAAAATGTAATTAATGCTTTTGATACAATTGCGGCATCAGGGAAAAATGCAACAACACTACATTATGTAACAAATAATGAATTTACTAAAAAAGATGATTTAATCTTATTTGACTTAGGGGCAACAAAAGATCTTTACTGTGCAGATATCTCAAGAACTTATCCAGTAAGTGGGAAGTTTACAGAAAGACAAAAAGAGTTATACAATCTTGTACTTGAAGTTGAAGAAATGGTTATTCAAGCTATTAAACCAGGTGTAACAATGGAAGAGTTAAATAATATTGTTATCGATCACTATGCAAGTGAGTTAGTAAGACTAAATGTAATTAAAGATCGTTATGATGTAAAAGATTATTACTACCATGGAGTTTCTCACTCACTAGGTTTAGATACTCATGATGTTGGCTTAAGTAGATCAGACAAACTTGAAGCTGGTAATATTATTACAGTTGAGCCAGGTTTATACATTGCTGAGGAAAATATCGGAATCAGAATTGAAGATAATATCTTAGTTACAGAAGATGGATATGAAAACTTATCTCATTTCATAATTAAGACTGTTGATGAGATTGAGGAGTACATGGCAAATGTCAAAGCGTAATAAAGAATATATATTTATAGGCTCATTAGTCGTTTTATTTTTAGGATTAATTGTTTTTACACGTATTCAACTAGGTAAAAATGCTGAATCTATAACAAAAATAGAGATTAGGGAAAAAGATGATGTTATTAAAACATTAGAATTTAATGAAGATGGTCGTCATACGATCAAGGTTAAGAATGGTCATATGACCATAGTAGTTGAAAATGAAGTTTATTGGGTTGAGGATGTTGATTGTCCCGATAAAATTTGCGAGTCAGTTGGTGAAGTGAAAAAAGGCAGTGATAAATTAATTGTATGCCTTCCAAATGATATTGTAATTGTCCAAGTATAGAAGGTTGTGTAATTTATGAGTAAAGTTAATATGCAGAAAAGTGCTACAGTAATATTTATATTATCGGTATTATCTAAGTTGTTTGGTATTGTTAGAGAAACTGTAATGTATTATTACTATGGTACAGGAGCAGTAAATGGTGCCTATATCGTTGCATCAGGGATACCAAATATTTTGTTTGGTATTATCGCGGGGGGATTAATTTCTACTTTTATTCCAATATATAGTAGAGTCCTTGAAAAAGAAGGAAAAGATAGAGCATCACGTTTTATGAATAATACGTTGACGATGATTTTCATGATTTCGGTAGTCTTCTTATTATTTGGATTGATTTTCACTGAAGAATTAGTACACTTAAGTGCACGCGGATTTGAAGGTGACGTATTTGATTTAACAGTTAAATTTACAAAAGTAACCTTATATGCCCTTCTAACTAATGGGATTGCCAGTATTTTTACTGGATATCATCAGTTTGAAGGACGCTTTTATGCAGCGCCAGTATCAGGTTTCTTTTTAAACTTTGTAGTTATTGGATCAATCTTTGTCAGTTATAAAACAGATCCTATTGTTCTAGTTTACGGTATCGTTGGAGGATCACTACTACAGTTATTATTCTCATTATTTGTCGCTAAGTTCAGTGGTAAATATAAGTATAAGTTTGTATTTGATGTTAAAGATCAATATATTAAACCAATGATTATTATGGCACTTCCAATTATAATTGGATCATCAATAAGTCAAATTAATAACCTTATTGATAGAACGATAGCTTCAAGTATTTCAATGGAATCTGTTACAGTCGTTAATAATGCCTCGAAAATTAGTGGTGCAGTATTTAATCTATTTGTAACATCACTAACAACAGTTATGTATCCAACGGTTATTAGACAAGCTAATAGAAAAGAATTTGGAAGTTTAAAAAATACGATAACAGAAATAATGAATATTATTTCAATTATTGTTCTTCCAGCCACAGTTGGAGTAATTGTTTTATCAGGACCTATAGTTAGTTTATTCTTTAATATCGACGGAAACTCATTACCATCTGAACTTCTAAATATTCAATATGCACTAATTGGTGCGACAGTCGGACTATTTGCAATGAGTATTAAGGATGTTTTAATAAGAGTATTCTACTCATTAAATGATTCACTAACACCAGTTATCGCATCAGCGATAGCAGTACTAATTAACGTTGGATTAAACTTAGCATTAGCGCCAATATTAGGTGCACCAGGTTTAACACTTGCAACGAGTATTTCAGCATTAGTAAGTACGGTAATTTTATACCTAATCTTAAATAAGCGACTACAAGGATTACATACTAGCCGCCTATTAAAGACAGTTATAAAAATATCTATAGCATCAATCTTAATGGGAATAATTGTGTTTATTGTTGATTTCTTTGGTTCAAAAGTATTATCTAATACAATAAGTATTGTATTATCAGTTTCAGCAGGTGGACTAGTCTATATAGCGGCAATTTATGCACTGAAAGTACCTGAATTCTTTGATGTCTTAAATATGTTAAAAAAGAAATTTAAAATAGGTAATAAATAAGATGAGTAAGATTACAATCTTTACAAATCACTATCAACCAGAAAGTTTTCGTATCAATGAAATTTCTAAAAAATTTAGTGAAAATAATGATGTATCAGTAATATGCCAGGTTCCTAATTATCCAAATGGAGATTTTTACCCTGGCTATTCAAATCGAAAAAATAAAGAAGAAGTAATCGATGATATTAAAATAAAGCGCTTGTTTACAATCCCACGTAAACAAAGCTCTTTTATGCTTGTCTTAAACTATCTTAGTTATATGTTATCAACTATGTTTTACGGCAGATTTAGTAAAGATAAAACAGATCATGTTTATGTATACGTTACATCTCCAATCTTTCTAGCATATGGGGCCTTAAATTTTGCCAAAAGAAACAAGGTGAAATCGACTTTATATTTATTGGATTTATGGCCTGAGTCTTTATTTTCAATATTGAAGACAGAAAATAATTTTATTAAGAAAGTCTTTAACAAGAAAATAAATAAATTATATCATCGCTTCGATAATATAATTGTCGGCTCAGAAAGTTTTAAAGATTCACTAATAAAACGTGGTGTAAGCGAAGATAAGATTACTTACCTTCCTCAACACGCAGATGAAATATTAGCTACACCAATTGAGATAAGTAAAGAAGATAATAATCTAAAAATTGTTTTCACAGGTAATATGGGAAGTGCTCAGGGTTTAGATATCTTAGTTGATAGTATCGAAATATTAGATAAAGAGAATATTAATAATGTAATTGTTACTATGGTTGGCGATGGTCGAAATAGAGTTAACATAGAAAATATAATTAAAAAGAAAAATCTAGAGAAGTATTTTAACTTCGTAGGTAGAGTAAAACAAGAAGAAGTGATCAATTATTTAAAAGATAATCATTTTGGATTTGTCTCATTAAAAGATATTGATCCATTAAATAAAACACTACCTGCTAAGGTACAATCATATATGTCATATGGTATACCAATATTGTCATGTGGATCACCTGAGACAAAACGTTTAATCGATAAAGTAAATTGTGGTATTTCTAGTGATGGAAACGCCTTAGATCTATCTGAAGTAATAAAATATGGATTAACTTTAAGTGAAAATGATTTAAAGGAAATGGGTTATAATGGTAACAAGTATAGTAAAGCTGAATTTGATATAAATATTTTGGTAGCTAAAATGCTAAAGATTATGAAAGAAGGACAATTAGATGTTTAAAGATAAAATATTATTAATAACAGGTGGAACAGGATCTTTTGGTCATGCTCTTCTAAGAAGATTTATTAAAGAAGATATTAAAGAAATAAGAATATTATCTCGTGATGAGAAGAAACAAGATGATATGAGAAAAGAATTTAATGATGATAGATTAAAGTTTTTTATTGGAGATGTTAGAGATCGCTCAAGTTTAACAGCGGCAGTTCGTGGAGCGGATTATATATTCCATGCAGCGGCGCTTAAACAAGTGCCATCTTGTGAGTTTTTCCCAATTGAAGCTGTTAAAACTAATATCTTAGGAACTGATAATGTTTTAGAAGAAGCTATTTTACATAATGTTAAGAAAGTTGTCTGCTTATCTACTGATAAAGCAGCTTATCCAATTAATGCAATGGGAATTTCTAAAGCAATGATGGAGAAGACATTTGTTGCTAAGGCAAGAATGAGTGAAAACACAGTTATTTGTGGAACGAGATATGGAAATGTTATGGCATCTAGAGGATCAGTGATCCCTTTATTCTTTGAACAAATTAAAAACGGGAATCCAATAACAATTACAAATCCAAATATGACAAGATTTTTAATGAGCTTAGATGAGGCAGTTGATTTAGTGTTATTTGCTTTTGAGCACGGACAATCTGGAGATATTTTCGTTCAAAAATCACCGGCAAGTACAGTTGGAGACTTAGCACAAGCTATTTTAGACATTACAGGGTCAGATATTAAGCCAAAAATCATTGGAACACGTCATGGTGAAAAAGTTTATGAAACTCTATTAACTAAGGAAGAATATTCAAAAGCAGATGACTTAGAAAATTACTACCGTGTACCGATGGATCAAAGAGACTTAAACTATGATAAGTACTTTAGTGAAGGTGAAGAAGTTGAAGATGAGAAAGAATATAATTCACATAATACGTATCAGTTAAGTGTTGATGAGATAAAAGAGAAGTTATTTGATTTATATGAAATTCAAGATGAAATAAAGAAATATATTTAGGGGGTAAGTATGAAGTTATTAATTACTGGATCTAATGGATTTGTCGCTAAAAATTTAATTAGCTCACTAAAATATCAAGAGGATACTGAATTACTACTATATAATCGTAGTAATACTAATGATGACTTAAAAAGATACTGTCAAGAAGCTGATTTTGTTATTCATTTAGCGGGTGTAAACCGTAGCGAGAGTAGTGATGATTTCTATGATACAAATAAGGGTTTAACTGAGTTAATTATCGATTACTTAGAAGAAGCTAATAATTTAGTACCAATCTTATTATCAAGTAGTATTCAAGCTGAGTTAGACAATGTATATGGTAAGAGTAAAAAAGCTGGTGAGGACTTAATAATTAATTATAGTAAGAAAAATAATGTGCCAGTATATATTTATCAATTAGAAAACTTATTTGGAAAATGGAGTCGTCCTTTCTATAACTCAGTCGTTGCGACATGGTGCCACAGTATTGCTCGTGATGAGGAAATAGTAGTTAATGATGAAAACTATGAGATCACCCTATTATATATTGATGATTTAGTTAAAGATATAATAGAGAAAATAAATTTAGAAGAGAGAACTTTTGAAACATACTATCAAGTAAGTCCTACTTATAAAACAACACTAGGAATTATTAGAGATACTTTATATGAGTTTAAAGAAAATCGTAAGAGTTTATATATAGCTGATATGAGTGATGAGTTAACATCAAAGTTATATAGTACTTACTTAAGTTATTTACCTACTGATGATTTTTCATATCCACTATTAACACATAGTGATAGTCGTGGTAGTTTTACAGAATTATTAAAAGCGAAAAGCTTTGGTCAAGTAAGTGTTAATGTTTCAGCCCCGTTTGAAGTTAAGGGTGAGCATTGGCATCATTCAAAAAATGAGAAGTTTATCGTTTTAAAAGGAAAGGCTTCAATTAAGTTTAGAAATATTTACAGTGATGAAGTAATAGAATATATCGTGAGTGACAAGAAGTTTGAGGTAGTCGATATACCAACTGGCTATACACATAATATAGCGAACTTATTAGATGAAGATTTAGTTACCCTGATGTGGGTAAATGAGGTGTTTGATCCAAGTGATACAGATAC
>CAYTTS010000007.1:0-3065 GCA_964440875.1 uncultured Erysipelothrix sp.
ACATTTAGACACTTTTATCCATATGAAGAAAAATACTCTTGGTGGAGTTATCGTACAAAAGCAAGAGAACGTAATATCGGATGGAGAATTGACTACTTTGTCGTTAGTGAAGACTTAGAAGAAACTATTAAAGATAGTATTATAAATGATGATATTTTAGGAAGTGATCACTGTCCTGTAACACTGATATTACATGATGATCACTTAGACTTTTAGGAGGTATTTTATGTTAGTAGAAAGATTTTTAAAGTATGTTAGTTTTGATACTCAGTCAGATCCAAAGAGTGAGAGTATCCCAAGTACAGAGAAACAAAAATTACTTGGAGAGTATCTAGTTGAAGAGCTTCAGTCTTTAGGTGTAGACAACGCTCATATGTCAGAGTATGGATATGTTTACGCTAGAATCAAAGGAAATGTTGAAAACACCCCTACAGTCGGCTTTGTGGCTCATATGGACACTTCATTTGACTTTAGTGGTAAAGATGTTGTCACTAGAACTATTGAAAATTATGATGGATTAGATATAATGTTAAATGATAGCCTAAGTACTAAAGTAGATGTTTTCCCCTTTTTAAAAGATTTAAAAGGAAAAACACTAATAGTTACGGACGGAAATACCTTACTAGGTGCAGATGATAAGGCAGGTATTGCCGAGATAATGACTTTAGTTGACTATCTAGTGAATAATGATCTAAAACATGGAGATGTTGCCATTTGTTTTACACCAGATGAGGAAATTGGTCGTGGAACTGAAAAGTTTGATTTAGAGAAATTCAATGCTGACTTTGCCTATACTGCGGATGGTGGAAAAGTTGGAAGTATTGAGTTTGAAAACTTTAATGCGGCAGATGCTGATATCACTATTAATGGTGTTAGTATTCACCCAGGTGACTCCAAAGGAAAGATGATCAACGCACTAAATATCGCAATGGAATATCATAATCTATTACATACACAAATGCGACCAGAGTACACAGATGATTATGAAGGCTTCTATCACTTACATGAGATGAGTGGAGATGTCAGTGAAACTAAACTTGCTTACATACTTAGAAACCACAGTAAAGAAGAGTTTGAGTTTCAAAAAAATATGATGAACTTAGCACAAGAGTTCATTAATAGAAAATATAATAAAGACTTAGTAGAAGTTGTTCTTACTGATTCTTATTATAATATGGCTTCATTCTTTGAAGATAAGAAATACATTATCGATATTGCAACACAGGCAATAGAAGAAGCTGGCTTAACTGCTGTAAGTTTACCAATACGCGGTGGAACAGATGGCGCGGTATTAACTTACAAAGGTTTACCTTGTCCTAATTTAGGTACTGGTGGTTACAATTACCACGGTCCTCATGAATTAGCTGTAGTAGAAGAAATGCACGAAAGTGTAGAAGTATTAAAAAATATTGTAAAAATAGTGGGAGAGAAATAATGGATTATTTAAAATTAAAAGATGATTTTTATTGGATCGGAACGAAAGATTACGGTCTAAAAACATTTGATATTATTATGACGACAGAGTTTGGTTCAACATACAACTCATATTTATTAGAGGGTAGTGAAGCTATAGCGATCTTCGATACAACGAAAATTGCCTTTGCGGATGACTTCATTAACACAATCAACCAAATTACAGATGTCAATAAAGTAAAATACTTAATTATTAGCCATACTGAACCAGACCATTCAGGTATGATTACTAAATTATTAGAAGTACACCCTGATATTGTTGTTGTAGGAACACAAATCGCAATTAACTTCTTAAAAGAAATTACAAATAAAGACTTTGAACATATCGCAGTAAAAACAGGAGAAACTTTATCACTTGGAAATTATGAATTAGAGTTCGCAGTACTACCTCAACTGCACTGGCCAGATACAATGTACACATACATTAAAGAATTAAAAACTGTAATTACATGTGACTCATTTGGAGCACACTACTGTAGTGAAGATATGTTATTAAGTAACTTAGAAAATAGAGAAGGTTACCATGAAGCACGTAAATACTATTACGATGTTATCTTAGGACCATTCAACTCATTTATGCGTAATGGAATTAAGTTTGTTGAAGAAAGAGATATCGATATGATCGCTGTTGGACATGGACCAATCATCGACACTGATATTGATGAACTTTTAGAAACATATAAGGGATGGGCTCAAGAAGTACCACGTGTTGATAAAGTTGTTATCGGCTACGTAAGTGCTTATGGATTTACTAAAGTAATGGCTGAAGCTCTTGCCGAAGAACTTCCAAAATATGGACTAGCAACTGAGCTATATGACTTAGAAGTTGATGATTTCGCAGTTGTACAAGAAAGCTTAAAGAGTGCTAAAGGATTATTAGTTGGATCACCAACAATACTAGCAGATGCAGTATTCCCAACTTATGACTTCTTAGCAAGACTATTCCCAGTTACACACCACTACATTAAATCTAGTGCCTTTGGATCATTTGGATGGTCTGGAGAAGCAGCAGGAAACTTAATTGGACGTATGCAACAATTAAGAATGAAAACTATCCCTGGCTACCGCGCTAAATTTAACCCTTCAGAAACAGAATTAGAAGGATTAAGCGAGTGGGCAAAAGAATTCGCAGAACACGTATTAGGATAAAGCATATTAAAAGCATTATTTATTAAATTAAATAATGCTTTTTTAATACTATTTTCTTACTTTTCTTCTCTTTAATAAGACTATACTTAAAACTGACACAAAAATTACTATTACTAATAAACCACTAATGTCACTAATGCCTGTATCAACAACTTTAGAACTACTCTCTTTGTGTACTTGATTACTACTATCATTAGGCTTCACTTTCTCATAAACCGCAGTATAAACTCTATTACTATCAGAAAGCGTTACTTTAGTATTTGCACTATATATAATATCCTCACTAAGCCAACCAACAAATGTATATCCTTTAATATGCTCAGGATTTGGCAAAGTATACTCACTACCATAATCAAGACTTAATGTTTCAAACAGTGCCTCATTATCTTTATTAATAAAACTTACATCATACTGATTCACTTCATATACCCCAACAAAACTAA
>CAYTTS010000007.1:3165-30039 GCA_964440875.1 uncultured Erysipelothrix sp.
TTATTAATAAAACTTACATCATACTGATTCACTTCATATACCCCAACAAAACTAACTTTATAAGTTTTAGCTACATAGCCCGCATGAAAGTAAACATTGTGTTCTGGCATTATAAAATCATCATTTACAAAATAACTCTTACCATTATAGTACCAATCAGTAAATATATAATCAGGATACACTGGCCCAGTTTTAATTTTAAATACATCACCAAAGTTATATTGAGCTGTAGCACTACTATCATTAGAATACACTACAACTGATGTCTTAGGCTTTACATATGTACCTAAATGATTTGGATTATAAGGATCATAGCCATTCATAAATTCATCATTACCTTTATATTTAATACGAGGGTTTTCACGCATAACCCAACCAGATCCATATTCTGAAGAATTGATATTTGTATCTAGTTTAGTGCGATCAAAGTTGTAAATAGGATTATTAATTACAATTTCTCTAAAGTGTGCACCTTTAAACATTCCGTCATTATTCAAATTTTCATTAAAGAAAAACTTTTCTTTTAAATTCAGTTTCCTTAGTGATTGATTACCCGCAAACATCATTTCCATCGTTTCCACCTTGCCGGTGTCAAAGCTATCTCCAAGATCTAAAGTTTCAAGCTTTGTCATTTCTTTAAACATCGAATGCATATCAATAACATTACTTGTATCAAAATTATCACCCAGCTTTAAATTAACTATACTTGTCATCCCTAAAAACATTTGTCTCATATTAGAAACTTTCGATGTGTTGAATAAGTCCCCTATATCTAAAGTTTTAATGCTTTTTAGATCAGCAAATAAAGCTGGCATATATATATTACTTTACTCGTATTAAAAAGATTTTCCAAATCTAAACTTTCTAGGCTTGTCATTCCAGCAAACACCGAAGACATATTAACTACATTTGAAGTATCAAACTTATCACCTAAATCAAGTTGTTTAAGCTTAGATAAGCCTTCAAACATCGATGACATATCCTCAACATTAGAAGTATTAAAATTATTTCCAAGTCTCAATGTTTCCAATTCACTTAAACTAGCAAACATCGCCTGCATATTAGTAACTTGTGATGTATTAAAATTATCACCTAAATCAAGTGATTCTAGACAGTAGTTTAAATTAAACATCCAACTCATATCTCTTATTTCACTAACATCGACATTACCAATCTTAATTTTAATTACAGAAAGACTTTGAAAATTAAAGATATCTCTAACATTAGCAATAAGCACCTTATCTTCCGGCAGTAAACTACTACCGATAGTTATTGATCTTAGTTTTATATTGAAATTCTTTTGAAATGAATTTTCTAATCTAATAATTGCCTGATTGGTCCTAAAAACTCCACCTGAAATATCCAGATGACCGTTATCATATAAAGTATACTTAGGATTTTTCGCATTTGGATATTGATTATTTTCATCCTTATCAGTAATCTCTCCCTGAGTAATAATAGTTGTCGAATCCTCTATTTCAGATTTATCAATATCAGCACACATTGGATTACTTTTTAAAACTTCTTTTTCACTTGCATAAATACTTATTAAATTACTCGTAAATAATAGTAAACAGGCAACACTTAAAAACATTTTTTTTCATAAGTACCTCCCTTTTCAATATTGTAACTTAAAGTGTGATACTTTGTATAAAATGTGCCCGCTTTCACAAGTGATTATTAAATGAGAGCACAAACAATTAAAATTATACTTTTATGACTTATTATATTTATCTATTTTACTTAAAGACCTTACTAAGGTATAATACTTCTACGGGGATGTCATGGTTTCGACAGGAGTAAGTTTGATTTGCAAGGCAGTGGGTGATTACCTACAATCAAAACAAATAACTGGAAACAGAAATTATAACAACGCGGTGGCTTACGCTGCCTAATAGAGTCTAAAAAAAGACTTGCGCGCGACTAAACGATTTGTCATTGGTTGTTTAACTCGCGTCAAAAACAATGACTACACTTGATCTAATCTAGGAGATCTTGTGGACACTTAACTAGATAAACCAGTACTGTATCTTGTCTGTCAGTAACAATGCTGGTAAATATGACAGAATAAACTGTAGGCTTGTAAATGTGGGACTACTTCTGGACAGGGGTTCGACTCCCCTCATCTCCACCAAATTAATAATTCAACACTCATTTATTTATAGATGAGTGTTTTTATTTATCACAAACCACAAATGTTATCTGTAATTGTTAAAGACAATTATTTTAAGAGTTTAGAATATTATTATAAAATAAAAATGAAGTTCTGTATTTCATACAGAACTTCATTTTTTTCATATTATAATTTTGTTTTTACTTTATCAATGAATGCTTTTGTTTTTGCTTTAAAGATTTCAAATTCTTCTTCAAATATATATGATTCATTTTCAATGTAATCTTTTAAGTCTTCCATACCTAGATGAGCATCAATCTTAGCTCTATCAAGTTTTTCTTTTGTGGCATCTAATCGTGCTTCCATTTTAGAAACTGACATAGCTAAATCTTCTCTTAATTCAGCACTTTCATTTGCTACATTATCCTCTAAGTCATCTTTACCTAGAGTAAACTGAACCTTAGCATCATCAAACTTAGCCCTTGCTTTATCAAAAGCAGCTTCTAATTTAACAAGATCAATTGCTAATTTCTCTTCAGATAAACCTTTTGCATTGTCAAAGGCATCTTTCAAATCTTTTTGAGCTAAATGTAATTGTACTCTCGCATCATCAAATTTTTGCTCAATCATTTCTAACTTATCATTTTTCATAAATACCATCCTTTCTTATCTCACTACTATTATATCACTCTCATAATGATTTAAGGATTATATGAATATTTTTTAATTAATACTTATTGTTCTTTTTATCGCTTCTAATTCATCTTCATCATGATCAATACAAAAAGCAATGAAATCTTTTTCTTTAGGAATCTTGTTATAGACTTCTGTTTTCTTAAATTTTGACATGGCTCTTTCAGCATACTTTAGTAGTGAATCAGTATTAGGGTCTAAAACAACATCAAACAATTCCTTGATTTTAGCCTCGTAAATAAATTCAATACTAACAAAGTTTTGATACTTCCAATCACCAGGATTATAGCGAAGGCGATTCACTTGATCAACATCTTTATAATATTCAGAATACTCCCCTGATTTATATTCATCTAACTTTTTATTAAACTCAGCTTCAGTATTAAAACTCAAATAAATACCATATGTATCAGGATTAACATCAAAAGCAAAAGCATAAAACTTTTCATTAGGATTCTTCTCTAAAAACTCTATAACTTCTTCACATGTAAATGTAACTATATGGTCAATAAACCCCTCTTGCTTACTCATTATAACCCCTCAATTCTAGATTAATTTTAACATATATAATAAAAAACTCTAGATTAAATTACTTAATCTAGAGCTCTTGTTAAATAAACTTATTAAAGTACTTCCAGTAAAGCGCTGTTGCACCAGCGTTATCATTTTTACCATCAGTATCATTCTCTATACCGCCATCTTCACCTGATCCTGGTTTTTCTGTTTCTTCGACTTTTTCAATATATTTAATAACATCAACATTAATAATCTTACTAATATCACTTAGTTTTTTACCATCAGTTGTTGAGTTAATAATTGTCTTACCAATTAACGATGGATCATCTGTCATTAATTCTTCACTCTTAGCAATCTTAGCTTCAAATCCACGATTATACGCCTCAATCATTTTAACGAATTCATCAAAGTCTGTACCTTTATATTCTGAAAGGGTTATTACTTCACCTGGTTTTGGATCTGGTTCTGTAACTGGTGGTTCTGGCTCCGTTACAGGTGGTTCTGGATCTACAGTAACTCCTGCTCCTAATACTTCCCAGAAGACATATCCTTCAGATGAGTCGAAAGTATCAAAACTTCTATCTGCCCAAATTTGATTTACTGAATATGTTCCTGTTTTATTTGCGTAAGATGGGTCGACTATATATGTTCTTCCATTAGTATATCCGTTTAAGACAACCATATGAGTTCCTGAATTTATTCCATACTTACCTGATTGTACTGCCGCTAAGACTACGTTTCCGCGCTGTAGAGCGGACGATACTGCTCCGGCTGATGTTAATCCATTATATCCCATTCCATAGTGGCTAAGGGCAGCGTTAACACCCTTTCCTCCAACTCCTGGAACATTTGTGACATTAAATAATCCTGCCCCGTATAAATAGTCTCCTACTGTATCTGGCTCGATCGTTTTATTATATCCTGATAGTGCGATAGCGATTGATGTTGGCACACAACCTGAAGCTGTGAATGTATATTTACCATACTTTTTATATGCCCATCTTGCTGTTGATCCGCCTGGACCAAATTTAACATTATATTCTTTTAATTTTCTCTTTGTTTTAACTGATGTATCAACAACAGGCTTTTTAGGTGGAGCTACTGGTGGAGGTGGTGGTGTATATGTTCCTGTTAGTATTACTGAGTCAACAGGCTCTTTTACTACCTCTTCATTAGTTATTGTATCGATTAGTTCTCCATCTTCATAGAAATACTCATTAGTAATTTCTTTTTTGCCTTTTTCTCCACGGGAGTAGACAACTGTTTTACCCTTTTCAACTTTAGCACTAGTTAACTTCTTCTCTTCAAAGTCTAAGTCTTCAACTTCTAAATCATCATCAAAAGTTTTTACCTTATGATTAAATTTACTAGTTATCTCTTTGCCTAAGTCATCTCCATAGACAATGTCGCCATCCATTATTTCATATACGACTTTTTTATCTTGGACAATCCACGAGTGTTTACTTTTGTTTATATCGACTATTTTTTCTTCTGAGTAGCTAACTAAAAATAACTCCTCTTCGACATCTTGAATATCCCAATAAATAAAGTCATCTTCATAACTCTCTTTTTTAACATAGTCAATTAAGTCTGTCGCACGTTCAAAGGATATCGTGCTTGAATAATCCTTATCTTTACTTAAAGTGTAATAAGTAAAAATTGATCCAAAAGCAAGTGTAATTAGTAAAATAATTGCTATAATCTTTTTTTTCATATTATCTCCCATATTCTTAGATTTCTCATATGCCTTAAAGTTAATATATATACAATATCATTTCACTATTTATATTCAAGGTTTTTTGAATAAATTCTTATGGATTTCATATCAATAATTTCTTAAAAAAGTTATTCTTGAAGAAGATTGATATAATATACTTGAGGTGAGACTAATGAGTAATATTGAGAATAATAAGAACTTAGAAAATATAATAAAAGAGATCAAAGAAGCCAATCCTAAATATACCAATATGGGGTGGGAGCCAATCTTACAGGTCTATGCTGAAAGTAGAATAATAATAATTGGCCAAGCTCCAGGTATTAAAACACAAGAGGCAAAAAATGTCTTTTTAGATGAGAGTGGAAAAAGACTAAGAGAGTGGTTAGATGTCTCAGAGGATACCTTTTATAATTCAAAAATGATTTCTGTTTTACCGATGGACTTTTATTTCCCGGGAAAAGGTAAGTCAGGAGATCTACCACCTAATAAAGATGTCGCCAAAATATGGCATCCAAGAATACTAGCTTGTATGGAAAATGTTGAAATAACAATTCTATTAGGAGCATACTCTAATAAAGTCTATCTAGGTGATAAAATGAAATCTAACTTAACAAATACTGTTAAATCATTTAGAGAGTACTTACCAGAATATCTGCCACTAATCCATCCATCACCAAGAAACCAAATTTGGATATCAAAAAATCCTTGGTTTAAGGCTGACTTACTTCCAGAAGTACAAAACATAATTAAAAGTATTCTTTCCTAAGTATTAGACTTGCTTTTATATACCCCTAGGGGTATGATTGTTTTATCGGAAAAGAGGTAGTTTATGTTTTTATTTAAAAAGGTTCCATCAGTCGAATGGTCAGAAGTGGATAAAAAAGATTTTATTATTGATGTTAGAAGTAAAGAAGAATTCAAAATGAATAATGTAAGAGGAGTTAAAAATGTACCCCTAGATACAATCGCAAATTTCAATACTGATAAGAAGGTATATGTAATGTGCCATAGTGGGGCTAGAAGTAAATCAGCAGTAGATGCTTTAAGAAAAAGAAATATTGATGCATATAGTATTAATGGAGGTATCATGGCATATGAAAAATAAAACAATCGTAGTTGTCGGTGGTGTTGCCGGTGGAATGAGCTTTGCAACAAGATACCGTCGCTTAAATGAAGATGCTAAAATTATTGTCATTGATAAGGGACCATACGTTTCTTTTGCAAACTGTGGACTACCATATTATGTATCAAATGAGATTACAGATAGATCAGACTTAATCGTTACCTCAAAAGAAGAGTTAACAACAAAGTTTAACTTAGATGTTAGAGTAAATAGTGAAGTAGTAAAAATTAATAAAGAAGATAAGACTGTTGAAGTTTTAAGTGATAATGAAACTTATACATTGAACTATGATGAATTAGTACTATCACTTGGTGCCAAACCAATCTTTATTGATATCGAAAATATTGAAAACAAAAATGGAGTATTCACTCTAAGAAATATTCCTGATGTAGATAAGATTATGAATTTTATTGATAATAACAATCCAAAAAGTGCTGTTGTTATTGGTGCTGGATTTATCGGCCTTGAAATGGTTGAAAGTTTAAAGAACCGTGGACTAAAAGTATCGGTTGTTGAAAAATCACCACAAGTACTAGCACCATTAGATGAAGAGATGGCTAAGTTTGCTGAAAATGAGCTAATAAGAAATGAAGTAGACGTACACTTAAATACAAGTGTTACTAAATTTGAAGATGATTTCGCAATCTTAGAAGATGGTACAAAAGTTGCTGCTGATATTGTTATCATGTCGGTTGGAGTACTACCAGATACAAAAGTTGTTGAAGAAGCAAATATTGACTTAGGCTTTAGAGGCGGTATTAAAGTTAATGATAAGTTTCAAACATCAGATAAAAACATCCACGCTGTTGGTGATGCCATCATCGTTAAAAACATCGTAAGTAAAGATGATGCTTTAATACCACTAGCAAGTCCTGCAAATAGACAAGGTAGACAGTTAGCTGATATATTAAGTGGTTTAAACAAGGTACATAAAGGATCTTTAGGTACATCTATCTTAAGACTATTTGATTTAACATTTGCAAGTACAGGATTAAATCAAAGACAATTAGGTGAAAGAGCTAATAAAGCAATCCATCTAAATGCCAATGATCATGCCGGCTACTTCCCAAATGCTACCCCTATTTACTTAAAAGTAATTTATGATCCAAGTACACATGAAATATTAGGAGCACAAGCATTCGGTAAAAAAGGTGTTGATAAACGAATTGACGTTTTAGCAACGGCAATTAAGGCAAACTATAGTGTTACTGACCTACAAGAGTTAGAATTAACATATGCCCCACCTTATGGATCAGCCAAAGATATTGTTAATATGGCAGGCTATGTTGCTGAGAATCAAATCTTAAACTTAAGTGAATCAATTCAATACTATGAGTTAGAAGAATATAAAAAAAATGGAGCAATCGTCGTTGATGTTAGAGGAGATTTGGCTCGAGCTAAAGGCTACATAAAAGATTCTATCCATATTCCGCTAAATGATTTAAGAGATAATTTAGATAAGTTGGATAAGAGTAAAACAATTATTCTCTCTTGCCAAACATCAGTAACTAGCTATAATGCAGAAAGAATTCTACGTTCACTAGGTTATGATACAAGAAACTTAGATGGCGCATTCTCTTATTACAGTGTCGTAAGACCTGATGATGTGGTTATACTATAATGAAATGTAATAAGGATATTATGAACCGTGTTAAAAGATTACAAGGTCAAATTAATGGAATCTTAAACATGATGGAAGAAGAAAGAGATTGCTCAGATATACTTACACAACTAAGTGCTGTAAGATCAAGTGTTGACCGAGTTATCTCACTAACAGCAACAGAAAATCTATTAGCTGTTATTGAAGAAAACAATGAGAATGTCAATCTTGATAATATTGAAGACGCAGTTAAATTATTAGTTAAAATTAAATAGTAAAAAATCCTCATAATTTGAGGATTTTTTAATCTAATTTTTTCAGTAATCTTAAACCACTAAGTATAACAATAATCGTACTACCTTCATGGATAACAACAGCCTTCGATAAATCTACTGCTCCCATGATATTAACAACTATTAAGAATAATACAGTTGCCATAGCAAATACTATATTCTGAATAACAACTCTTCTTAGTTTTTTTGATAAACGATGCGTATAAGTAATCTTTTCTAAATCATTAATCATTAAGACTGCATCAGCAGACTCAATTGCAATATCAGTTCCACTACCCATTGCAAATCCAATATCACTAGTTACTAGTGCCGGTGCATCATTAACACCATCACCAACCATTGAGACTATTCCATATTCACTTTGTAAGTCTTTCATAATAACTGATTTTTCTTCTGGAAGTACATTTGCATATACTTGATCAACACCAAGATTTCTACCGATTGCTTCACCAGTTAACTTTGCATCACCTGTCAGCATAAATGTTTTAACAGCATTTTCATTAAAGTATTCTAATGCTTTTTTAGAAGATTCTTTTGGTATATCCAATACTGAGATAATACATTCTAAGACATTATTAACCATAAAGAAGATAACAGTCTTTCCTTCATTTTCAAAGTCATCTCTAATACGTTCACTACTCTCATCAATGTTTTCAAATACCGATGGTTTAGCAATCATATAAGTATCACCATCTAAAGTAGCACTCAAGCCTGTTCCAACATGATTACTAACTTCAATATCAATTAATTGTCCACTATGGAAATGTTCAATAATTGCCGTTGCAAGTGGATGATTTGATCCATGTTCCATTGAATAGATAATATTAGTATATTTATCGATTAGATTTGAATGTTCTCCTAAAAATAATACATCAGTAACCTGTGGTTTACCTTTTGTTAATGTACCTGTTTTATCAAAAGCAATTGCCTTAATATCTGAGAAGTTTGATAAGTAAGATCCACCTTTAAATAAAATACCTTGTTTAGCTAAATTTGAGATAGCGGATAGTGTTGCTGGTATATCCGTTGCAGCCAGAGCACATGGTGAAACCCCAATTAAGAAAACCATTGTACGATAGAATGAAACATCATGTCCCCAATCTAGTAAATACATTCCCATTAAGTAGAATAGCGGTCCACATATTAGTGCAATTGTTACATATATAGGTTCTAACCTTTTAATGAATGCTGCTGTTTTTGAAATATTAGTCTGAGCCTGGCTGACCATTTCAATTATTTTGGAAAATACCGTCTCACTACTATCTTTAGTAACTTCCATTGTGAAGACACCTTCTTGATTCATCGTTCCACCAAAGACATTACTACCATCAAATACTTCTACAGGAATACTCTCCCCTGTTATTGCTGATTGATCAACTGATGAGTTTCCTTCAATTACAAGTCCATCTGTTGGTACTTGATCGCCATTTAATACTCTTAAGATATCCCCAACTTTTAAACTTGATACATCAACGATCTCTAGATCATTATTAGCAGTTACTCTTCTTGCTAATGTTGGATTCATTTTTAATAAGCTAGTAATTTCTTTTTTACTCTTACCTTCTACATATTCTTCTAATAAGTTTGCTCCCGCAAAGATAATCATTAAAAGTGCAGCTTCACCATATTCTCTAATAACAATTGCACCAAGTGATCCTATTGTCATTAATAGGTGTATATTAGGACTAAATCTTTTATTTTCGATTGAATCGTTAAACGTATCCAGAAAACCTTCTATAATCATTTCATAACCACTTAAGATTAATGAAATTACCAGAAGGATATTTGATTTTAAACTTAAGCCTAAAATGTAAAAAACAATACCACTAAAAAATAGTATAACTGGTAGTACTCCACTAAATAAATTTAGCTCTATTTTCTTTTTGTTTTCCATACTTATCCTCCTTTAATGATTAAATTATAGCACTATATATAGGGTGAGTAAAGTTAGTTGGGGCTAATCTTTCACAATAGTGACAGTCAAATAACCTTGTTAGCATAGGCTAATTGGCGAGATGATTACCTGTGGCTAACTATTTTTCACAAAGTAAAAACACTCAGATCAAATTGATTTGAGTGTTTATTGTTTTCTAAACTAATTCTTTGGTAAATTCAAGAACAGCTTCATAGTTTGGCTCATCAGTTACTTCTGATAAAACTTCTTTATAGACTACTTTTCCGTCTTTATCTACTAAGAAGATTGATCTAGCTAGAACACCAACTTCTGGAATGTGTAGACCATATGCTTTAGCAAAGCTTAGAGCTGTATCACTTAACATATCTACTTCAAGACCTGCCGTTGCACACCAGTTATCTAATTGTTCAACAGTATTGTTAGAAACATTTAAGATTTTAACTCCTTCGAATTTATTTGCATCCGCAAAAAATCTTCTCGTTTGTGTATCACATACACTAGTATTAATATCAGGGAAAACACTTAATAGTACAAGATCACCTTTATAATCTTCTAAAGTAACCTTTTCATTATTTAAGTTTACCATTTCAAAGTCAGGTGCAAGTGTACCTACTTCAACACTATCAACAATTGTCCCAAAATCTTCACCACGTTTAAATATCTTCATACTTAGTCCTCCTCTACGGTTTAATATAGGCAAAACCTTCATTTTGCTTATAGACTAATTCTAATACTCCAACAGCTACTACATTAACTTTATCAATTAAGTTCTCACTATTAATATTTAAACTATTTAATGAGTTTTGACAAACACTAACTGTTACACCCTGCGAAATCAATTCGCTTAGCTTATCTTCACTAACACTAAGCTTAGCCGCATTACTATTTAATAGTAAATGTATAACTACATTATCTTTTGCTTTAATAATATTTTTTATATTATTATAGGCGTTAATAAAGCGTTCTTGATCGCTGACATGAAGTATTACTTTTAAGTCTTGCATATATCCACCTCTATATAATTATTATAACACTTCAACATTTTAAGAAAAATTATGTGCTTTATAAGATCTAGTTCTCTTTAGTAAAAAGATAGACTATGATACAATTAGGCAGGAGGTAATTATGACAAAAGACAAGTTAAAAATCGTAGTTTCAGACATTGATGGAACTCTTATAAATGATAAAGATGAACTACCTACAAACTTTATTGAAATGGTAGATAAGTTAAATGATTTAGGAATTATTTTTGCCGCAGCAAGTGGTAGAGGTGTTGAGAGTATCAAACATAAATTAAGTTATCAAAGTGATAACTTATATATACTATCTGATAATGGTGCCATGATTACAAAAGGTGATGATTTAATTCACGTAAATAGTTTCTCACGCGAAGATTATTTAGATTTAGTCGATATGTTTCAAGCATTTGATGATATTACTATTGCAGTTGCAACACCGACGACTTCATATGTGACAATACCACACCCTGATATTGACTTAAGTTTTCTAGATGAGTACTACCATGTTTATGAAATAGTAGATGATTTAAGGGATTGTCATGGAGATTTTGTTAGCTTTAGCGTTCACTGTCAAAGTGGATCACAAGCAAAATATGACTCGAAAATTATCCAAGATCGATTAGATAGACATAGTATTGTTGTCTCAGGTGAAAAATGGATTGATGCAATTCCACCTAATACAAACAAGGGAGCCACCTTAAAACATTTAATTGAAAGTTTAAATATTAAACAAGATGAAACTATTGCTTTTGGTGATTACAACAATGATATCGAAATGTTAGACTTTGCTTATAGAGGTTATGCGATGAATGATGCAACGGACGAAGTAAAGGCAGTTGCTGATGAAGTAATTGGATCAAACAATGATAATAGTGTTATTAGAAAGATTTACGAAATACTAGAAGTATAAAGGAGAACTTATGGAAAGAGATAAGCAGTTAGATAATATAAAAGGATTATTAATTATTCTAGTAGTTTTTGGTCATGCTTTAGAGTTACTAAGAGTAAATAGTCTTTTAAGTAATTATATATATAACTTTATCTACTCTTTTCACATGCCTGTCTTTATCTTTCTGAGTGGCTATTTAGCGAAGAATGTAAGTAAGGGAAGAGAAAATGCTTTTAAACAATATTTTATTCCCTTCCTATTATTCAATAGTATTTGGAATTTCATTCAAGTAATTACAACAAGTATGATCAGTATACCGGTTGATAGTCCGGTAGCTTTCTCATTCTTAAATCCAGGCTGGGCACTTTGGTATATCTTGGCTATGTTTATTTGGAAGTCACTACTTCCAGATTTATTAAAGATTAAAAATATATTTAGAGTAGTTTTAGTCGTCGGTATTTTATCAAGGCTATTTAGTGAGTTTAATGTATTTCTATCATTATCAAGACTACTAGTATTTACCCCATATTTTGTCGGTGGATTTTTATTTAGTAAAGAATCTTTAGAGAGAGTTAGAAAGAGTCGCTTATCAATATCAATCATCTTACTTTTGATATCACTAGCCTTTAACTATTTCTTTTTATTCCACACTACATACCCTACTGAATTTTTATGGGCCGATCGTCCATTCTCTTTCTTCTCAAATAGCTTACTCGTAAGTATTTGTTTAGGAATCGCATTATATATAGTAGGCTTTAGCTTTGTAATTATCTTTTTGAGACTAATGACTAAAAAAGAAACATTTTTAACAAAGATTGGTATCAATTCATTTCCAGTCTACATCTTACATACTTATCTAGTTGGAGGAATCTCATTCTTTATTTTAAATGTTAATGAGTACTTACAATTAGTCCTATTATTACTAATCTCAATAGTACTATCAATACTATTATCAAGAAATATCGTTAACAATAAATTCAATAAATTATTACAAGTAGTAAACAATTTTCTTTACAATTGATAAGAGCTATTATTTGACACAAGGTCAATAATTAGATACTATGATTAAGTAAAGAATCTAATCTCGGTAGGTGAGGCTACTTGGGGATACGGGTTGTCACCGCGAAATAATGGAGACATTATTAGCAGGTTAACAGACTATGTCAATAAGGCATAATCTAGCACAACTTCATGCCCGCTTGAGCTAAAGCTTGAACGACACTATTTTTATGACTTTTAACTGTGTTGTTTTAGCAATAACACAGTTTTTTTATTTTTTACAAGTAAATAGTTAATTAAATGTTATTCTTAAAAAGGATGCTATTTAAATAATTATTTACAAAAAGAGGAGGTATATTATGATTAAAAATACACATGATATGAGTGAGCTAGCAGTAAGAGATCGTTTAGCTTATGCTGCGGCTAACTCAATAGATGATGTACTATTATCACTACATACTACTAAAGATGGTATTAGTGAAACTGACCTAGTTGATAATGTCGACTTATTTGGATCAAATCAAATTGAGACAGGAAAGAAGATTCACCCCTTAGTTAAATTCTTTATGTCCTTTATAAATCCCTTTACATTAATACTTATCGCACTAGCAGTCGTCTCATTTTTTGTAGACTTTATTATGGCAGATGTTGGGGATAAAGATTTAACAACAGCAATAATTATTATAGTAATGGTCTTAATTAGTGGTATTCTTGAATTTGTTCAAGAATCAAAATCATCCAATGCCGCTGAAGCTTTAAGCGCAATGGTAAAAGTCACAACACTAGTTAAAAGAAATCATGAAGAAGCAAGAGAAGTTGATGTTTCTGAAGTTGTCGTTGGAGATGTTATTTATTTAAGTGCCGGAGATATGATACCAGCTGACGTTAGAATCATTGAAGCAAAAGACTTATTTATTACACAAGCAGCCCTAACGGGTGAGAGTGAACATATTGAAAAGTTTGCCCACGATGTCACAACATTAGATAAAGCAATAACAGCTACTGAAAACTTAGCCTTTATGGGAAGTGACGTAATATCAGGATCAGCTAAAGTAGTCGTTGTCGCAGTTGGTAACGATACTATCTTTGGATCAATATCAGCAAGTGTTACAGAAGTAGCTGAAAAGACAGCATTTGAAATCGGTGTTGATTCAGTAAGTATGCTATTAATTAGATTTATGTTAGTAATGGTACCAATCGTACTATTTGTAAATGGATTTACAAAAGGCGATTGGCTACAAGCATTTATGTTTGCAGTCTCTGTTGCAGTTGGACTAACACCAGAGATGCTACCAATGATTGTAACAACAAGCCTTGCTAAAGGTGCTCAAACAATGTCAAAAGAAAAGACAATTGTAAAAAACCTATCGGCAATCCAAAACATTGGATCAATGGATATTCTCTGTACAGATAAAACTGGAACACTAACACAAGATGAAATTATTCTAGAGTATCACTTAGATGTCTTTGGACAAGAAAACCACAATGTCTTAAAACATGCATTCTTAAATTCATACTTTCAAACAGGACTAAGAAACTTACTAGATAAATCAATAATAAAAAGAGTTAAACAATTAAAAAATAATGCACCAGTATTAAGAAATCTAGAAGTTAACTATCATAAGGTTGACGAAGTTCCATTCGACTTTGAAAGAAGAAGAATGAGTGTTGTTGTTGAAGATAAAAATGGTAAAACACAAATGATTACAAAAGGTGCTGTAGAAGAAATGATTGGCGTTTGTGATTATGTACAAACTGGCGATAAAGTGGTTAAACTTGAAGGCGATATTGTAAAAGAAATTCTCCACACTGTTGATGACTTAAACTCAAGAGGAATGAGAGTAATCGCTGTTGCACAAAAAACAAATCCATCACCTGTTGGACACTTTGGAGTTAAAGATGAAAGTGAAATGGTTCTAATTGGATACTTAGCATTCTTAGATCCACCAAAAGAATCAGCAAGACCAGCAATTAACTCACTAGCTGAGTTAGGAGTTGAAACTAAGGTATTAACTGGTGACAACGATGTTGTTACAAAAGCAATCTGTGATATGATCGGAATACCTACAGAAGTCATGGTACTTGGTGATGATGTTGATATTATGAGTGATGAAGAATTAAGTGATATCGTTGAAAAAGTAAACGTCTTCGCTAAACTATCACCAATGCAAAAGAGCAGAGTTGTTACAACACTAAGAAATAACGGACATACAGTTGGATTCTTAGGAGACGGAATTAACGATGCCCCAGCAATGAAAGCTGCAGACATTGGAATCTCAGTAGATAATGCCGTAGATATCGCAAAAGAATCATCAGAAGTAATCCTACTTGAAAAAGATTTAGGAGTATTAGAAAAAGCAATTATTGAAGGAAGAAAAACATATGCAAATATGATTAAGTATATTAAGATGACAGCATCAAGTAACTTTGGTAACGTCTTCTCAGTCTTAGTTGCAAGTGCCTTCTTACCATTCTTACCAATGCAGTCACTACACTTAATTCTATTAAACTTAATTTATGATATTACATGTATCGCAATACCATGGGACAACGTAGATAAAGAATACTTAAAAGTACCACGTAAATGGGATGCATCATCTATTAAAGACTTTATGCTAATCATTGGACCAACAAGTTCAATCTTCGATATAACGACTTACTTATTAATGTTCTTCGTTATCTCACCACTAGTTACTGGCTACAGCTGGAATGCAATACCAAATGCATCAGTTGCCATAACATTTATAGCAGTCTTCCAAGCTGGATGGTTTATTGAATCAATGGTCTCACAAACATTAGTTATCCACATGATTCGTACAGAAAAAATACCATTCTTACAAAGTAGAGCATCAGGTATCTTAACACTGTTATCAGTAATAAGTATCTCAATTGCAATCATTATTCCATATACAGGTTTTGGAGCATCAATTGGAATGTATCCACTGCCACCTATCTACTACTTCTGGCTAGTATTAACTATTATTGGCTATATGTTAGTAGTAAGTATTGCTAAAAAATACTTCATTAAAAAATATGGTGAATTACTATAAGACAAAAGCGACCCTGAGGTCGCTTTTTATTTAAAAGAGAGACCTTAGTCTCCCAATTGTTTAATAAATCTTATTTAGTTGAGCAAGTGATTGCTTCGTTTTCTTCAAACATAGCAACTCTTTTTGATAAACTAATTGTGTCTTCATCTAAACCAACTGATTTTAAATCATCTTCAGTTGCTTCAGCTAAACCTTTGTAGTTAATACTAATTTCATAGTTTCCTTCTGAAATGTTATATGATACAGTTCTGAAGTCGTTATCTACGAAGTTTTTAGCATTTACTAATACTGCTAATTTAGACTTAACTTCTTCTTCATTAGTAATATCTTCAACATCTAAATCTTCAAATGCTACAGTCCATACATATGAATCAATTGTATCTCCTTTTGCATTAAATTCAGTTTTCCATACTTTATATGAGTCATTATCTTCTGGATACTCACATACTGTAACAGTTTCTTTACTGCCACATGCCACTAAAAATGCTGCTGTTAGCAACATAACTAATGCTAATCTGACTCTTTTCATTTCTTCCTCCTAAATAACACTAGCCTATTATACAACTCTATTGACTACTTTTCAATGATTTACAAATGAAATGATAATTATTCATAAAAGTAAGAAACCCACTACAGTATGCTATAATTATTTATATGAGAAAGGGGTATATTATGGAAGTTAAAGAAGAAGTAGTTGTAGAAAAAGAGAAAACGTCTTTTGTTAGACCCTTTAAAGACTTAAATTATTTGTATCTTAGCTATTATATATTATCAATACTTGTATTATTTTTGAAAGTATTTACTAGTAGAATCGATAATACATATAGAATCGGATTATTTGAGTTTGCAAGTGGAATTGGTTTGTTCTACTACCTAGCAACAATAGCTGGATTATTGATATCATTCTTAAAGCCACTTAAGTTTTTAGAAAAGATTGCACCAAAAATAATCTCGGTAGTTAACTTAGTAGTTTCACTAGTATTATTATTAAAAACAATACCGGAAGCACTAGGATTTACTAATTCAATTCAAGATCAAATAATTTCTGGATCTATTGCAAGTGGATTCTGGTCAATCTTATTATTACATGTATTGGCAGTATTAGTATTTTATTTCGCATTTATCAAAGAGCGTTACAAAAAACACAAAGAAAAATCAAGAGCTAAATAATTGTTCTTGATTTTTTTTATTTTAATAATCAAAGAAGTTAACATATGTGTGTAAAACATTTCTTACACTATCTTGTAATCCTTTAACTGTTTGACCTGGATTTTTATTATAAGCATCTTTTAAGTACTTCTTATTCTTATGCTTAGACATGATGTCTAACATTAAGTCATTACCACTCACAACTGCCTTATCAGCCTTCATAAAACCAAATACTGCATCACTTGATACAAAGCCTTCAAATCCCCATTCATCTCTTAAGACATCGTTTAATAGCTCACTATTAGCACCTGCCCATTTAGGACCAATGTATGAGAATGATGACATAACTGCTTTAGGATCTCCACCTTTAACCGTTATTTCAAATGGTTTTAAATAGATTTCTCTAATTGCTTGTTCATGTGCAGAAACAACGATACCACTACGTGCATTTGTTTCTTGATCATTTAATGCAAAGTGTTTAATGAATACCATAACACCAGCATCTTGAGCTCCTTTAGTAATCTCTCTTGACATTACTCCACTTAAATATGGATCTTCTGAGAAGTACTCAAAGTTTCTACCACCTTGAGCAGTTCTATGAATGTTCATAGCTGGAGCGTACCAACCATCAATACCATAAGCAACAGCCTCTTTACCAGCAGCATCACCAAATCTATATGCTAAGTCTTTATTCCATGTTGAAGCAACGACGATTTCTGTTGGATATGCCGCCGCAGTATACTTACCAAATACGTAAGAATAGCCAGCTGGACCATCCATTAATAATTTTTGATCGATACCTAATCTTTCAATACCAATAGTTTTATATGCACCTTGTGTAACAAAGTCCATCAGTTCATCTAAAGTAAATTGATTTAAGAAGTCATCCCACTTACTATCTTCAATATCTAATCCTTTTAAATCTTTCAGTTGTAATTTTACTTCTTGATTTAACTCAGGAGCAACTAGCGTTTCATCGATTTCAACTTTATCAATATTATTAACTAAAAACTCTGATGCTTCATAATTTATATTATCATTATTAGGGTATGTATTTTCCCAATCATTTCTCGATAAGTATGTTAAATCATTATGAGCAGTTTCAAATTTATTTTCATATGGAGTATTTGTTTGACTATTCTCTTTATACTCAATAGTATTCTCAACTGTATATGATATTGGTGTATGTGTTGTATGAACATCACTCGCTAATCTAATAGTATATTCACCCTTATCAAGAATATAAGCTTCTCTATCTACATCATATGAAGCCATATCTCTAACATCAAATTTTAGTGTTAACTCCTCTGACTCATTAGGTTCTAAAACTTTAGACTTAGCAAAGTCAGCTAATACTGTCGTTGATTTTTCTAGACCACCATCAATATATGGAGCATTAAAGTAAACTTGAACTACCTCTTTACCAGCAATATCTCCAGTATTTGTAACCTTAACTTTTACCTCAATACTATCTTTATCTAAATTACTTGAAACTACTTCCCAATCAAAATCACTATAACTTAGACCATAGCCAAATGGGAATTGGACAGCTTTTTGATATCCTTCTTCATCATTTTCGTATCTTGTTTCATAGTATCTATAACCTACATAAATACCTTCTTCATAATTAATAAATGCTTTCTTTAAATTATTATATTTATAATCACCAAAGTTTTCACTTCCTGGTGATGAAGTAATATCATAAGCATAAGTATCAACTAATCTTCCTGATGGATTCACATTACCTTTTAATACATCAGCAAGTGCTAATGCACCATATGGTCCAGGAGTACCTGCCCAAACTATTGATTTAATTTCCGGATAATCAGCTAGTTTACCTAATTCAAGTGTATTACCCGCGTTAATAATTACAGTTACATCACTGAAGTTATTAGTTACCATTTCAATCATATCAAGCTTGTTTTGTGATAGTTGTAAGTCTTCAACACTCATATCACTTGCCTCAGATCCTGCACTTGTTAACATAATAATTGCTTTATTTGAATAATCTTTTGCAGCATCAATTACATCTTGCGGTATATCACTAACTGCCATCTCATCTGACTTATCACCTAAGAACATTGTTTTAATCATTTGAACCATACCAGTATTTGAACCTTTACTGCCAGCATGTTCTGCAAAGAAATCACTTAAGTCAGTATTATAATTAATACCTTTCTCACTTAAACTATCAAAGAAGTTAACCTTACGTGACTGGTCACTGTTACCTGAACCTCCACCACCAAAACGCATTAAGTGAGGAGAAATTCCAAAGACGTTAACTTTACTATCGTTTAATGGAAGTGATTTATCCTCATTCTTCATTAAGACCATACCTTCTTGTGCCATTTCATAAGAAATTGCATCACCATGCTCTAAAGCAAGTTTAGCTTCAGGCGTCGATGAATCAAGTGTAATATCCGAACCTTTAATAGCATGTAATATATTTCCAACTAATGGACCAAACTGAACTACTAATATCGCTAAAGCAACTGCGACAACAACCCACACTGAATATCTCACCTTTCTATTCATATGTTTTTTATAATACTTTAATTCTTTCTTTAAATCCTTCTTAACTTTTTTATCTTCTTCATTTTTAATTAATCCTTTATAAGTGCTAATACGATCCTTCTTAGCTATTTTATTCTTATAATCCTTCTCAGCATTAATTATTGCTTGCTTCTTAATCTCTTCTTTTTTCATTTTTTCTCTTCCTCCAGAAACTACTATTTAAATTTTTCAATCCTCTAAAGAAATGACCACCTAACATTTCCATAAGAGCATCAGTCATTGCCATATCTAATAATCCATTAGACATTCTAGCTAAACCTCTAAACGGTAAATTTTGAGCAAAAATAACATTATTTGCGGCAATTGGCTTACCAAAATATAATAATGATTTATGTAAGCTATCAATAATCCAGTTAATAAACTTACCAAATAAAGAATGATATCTCGTCTCTAATATTATTGAGTTATAATCTAAAGCTTTCGATTTATCATACTTATCATTACTAATCTTATACCCTAAATAATCTTCAAAATCAGACTTACTTATATTTTTTAAGTTACTACTTAAGTAAGCATTTGGAATTTCTTCATTATACGTACTACCTAGCAGATTGATTTTTTCACTTAACTTTAAATCACGGGAGTTAAATCCAACACTTAATTTATAGTCTCCTGCTTCCACTAACCAATCATCAGCTTTAATATCAAAGTGTTTGTAAGTATGATCATAAAGATCTATCTTAATAGTTTTACTCTCATTTGCTTCTAAAAAGACTTTTTCAAAACCAACTAACTTCTGCTTTTCACGTAGTATAGTACTATCTTCTTTAGATGCATATATTTGTATTACTGTCTTTCCACTAATATCTGATTCATTACTAAGATTTACTTCAACTTGATAATCAGAAAGTATTTTAAACTCATTAATCTTGAAATCACTATATGATAGACCATAACCAAATGGATATAGGACATCTTGATTTAAGTAATCATATTGTTTATAACCAATAAAGATACTTTCACGATGCTCACTATTAACTTCTTGACCTGGATAGTAAGAACTAGATACGACATCCGAGTATTTCAGTGGATAAGTCTCAGCTAATCTTCCTGAGGGATTATACTCACCAAATAATACTTGACGCATTGCTTCACCACTTGCCTGACCACCAAGATAACCATGAATTATTCCATCTACTTTATCATGGAATGGCATTTCAAATGGAGCACCACCAGAAAGTAAAACTATTATTGGCTTTTCTAAGTCAAGTAATCTTTCAACTAAATCATATTGAATTTGGCTTAATCGCATATCACTTCTATCAACTACTTCAGCTTCTCGTGACTCATCTAATCCTAAACTAAGTACAATTACATCCTTACTTCTAGCAACTTTAACTGCCTCAGCCTCAAGTCTATTACGACGTTTACCAAAACGATGATATCCTTTGGCAAATGAATAATCATAACCATCTAAAACATCTAATAATGAAGTAATTTTATACGGGTTAATAAGTGATGATCCAGCACCTTGATATCTAGGGTTTTCAGCAAAGTCACCAATTAAGGCAAATGATGTATTTTTCGCTAATGGTAGAATATTATCTTTATTCTTTAATAAGACAATTGATTCCTTTGCACTTTCAATAGCTTTATCATCAAAGACTTTTTTATCATAAATATTATGCTTTGGTTTCTTAACATCATCAATAAACTTTAGTAAACTCAAGACATTTTCATCTAAAACTGACTCAGCTAAGTCATCTGATTTAACTGCATTAACAATATCTTCATCAGTCATACCATTAGTTGATGGCATCTCTAATTGGTTATAAACCTTTAAGGCTTCTACCCTATCATTGTTTCCTCCCCAGTCAGTTACAACTAAACCGTCAAAATTCCACTTATCTCTTAAAACATCTTTAAGTAAATAAGGATGTTCATTAGCAAAGATCCCATTAACACGGTTGTATGAAGTCATTAAAGACTTAGCTTTTCCTTCTTTGATACTTAGTCTAAATGCTTCTAAGTATGTTTCATTTAAAGCTCTTATATCCACTATCTCATCCACAGACATTCTAATATGCTCTTGCGAGTTTACCGCAAAGTGTTTCACACATGCACTAATACCAACATCTTGAATACCAGTAATCATACTGCTTGCTAAAGCTCCAGTTAAATATGGGTCTTCAGAAAAGTATTCAAAGTTTCTACCACATAAGGGATTTCTTTTGATGTTAATACCAGGTCCTAGTAAAACTGAAACATCATGATGAGCTGCTTCTTCACCTAAGAGCTTTCCAACTTCAAATAGTAATTCTTTATCCCAACTATTTGCTAAAGTGGCAGCTGGTGGATAGCAAGTTGCTTCAAGACTCTTATTTAGTCCTAAGTGATCCGCTTTACCACCTTGTTTTCTCACTCCATGAGGACCATCCGTTAACATGATGCTATCAATACCTAATTCTTCAATACTAACAGTGTTCCAGAAGTTCTCACCTGACATTAGTGATGCTTTTTGTTCTAACGTCATTTTTTTCAATAATTTTTCCACATTACACCTCTAATCATATTTAGTATAAGACAAACCGCTTACATTAACACCAACCATTTCCGACATAATAAAAAGAAGCCTAAGCTTCTCGGTATTCATTTGGTGATAGATGGACAAGTTCTTTAAATACTTTATAAAAATGGGTTTCATTTTTATAGCCTACTAACTTCATAATTTCATTAATAGATAAATCTCTATTTAAAAGTAGTTCTTTAGCCTTCTCTATTTTCACTCTCTGTGTATATTTCACAAAACTTAAACCACTCTCACTCTTAATAATACGGCTAATATGATCTTTAGAAAAGTTAAAATAAAATTCTAAATCATCTAAACTAACACTTTGATAATTACGTTTAATAAAAAGACTTATCTCATCATATAACATTGTATTTCTACTCGTCTCAGTATCAATAATTAAATTATAATCCAGACTATACATTTTATCTAATAACTTTTCTAAAAACTTATCCACATTACTAGACTTAATGTTTCTAAGTAAGTCTTCGATATAAGTCTCTAATGCTTTCACATTTCTTAAGTAAATATACTCACTTGTCTGACCACTACTGAATGCCGCATTAATAAGTTCATAATTATCTTTATTTGCTAAGTCACTTAATATTTCTTCGTTAATACCAATAATATACAATTCTAAATCATCTGTCGGCATTATATCACTATGATAAGTTTCAGGATTAATCATGCAAATATCACCTTCATTTAAAGTGATATAATCACGATTTAACTTAAGAGTAAACTTTCCTTTTTTAACATAATGAAGTTCTATATGTTTATTACGATGATATGGCGCATTTAAGTAATCATCATTTGAAAAAGATTGATTAAAACCAAAGTGATTCCATGACATTGACTTAAAACTTACATCGGTTGGTATTACAAAAGATTCATCAATTAATTGTGTATACTTTGTCTCAGATGTAAACTTAGCCTTATCATTAGTCCACTTAGTAATGAATAAGGGATCATCCACTTTTAAAATACCGCTCGTAATAAAATTTAAATTACTTGTCTTTAGCCACTTTAACAATGTATTTTTATCAAAAAGAATACTCATTTTTCACCTCAAGTTAATAAATCTTTTAACTCCTCTACACTATCAACAGTATACTTAGCACCACTAGACTTTAATACTTCTTTACTGCGATATCCCCAAGTGACACCAATACTGTCAATCTCAGCATTAACTGCTGTTTGCATATCATGATCAGTATCACCAATATATACAACTTCACTTTTAGCTAATTTCATACAATCTATAATCTCATTTGCACTGTATGGATCTGGCTTCTTATTGATATTTTCTCTATCTCCTAAGATTAAGATAAATGGAATATCTTTAAATAATGTATTTACGATATCCTTTGTAAACTCATCCTTCTTATTTGAGTTAACACCAATTAAAATATTCTTATTCACTAGCTCATTAAGTAAGTCAAGCATTCCATCATATGGTTTTGTATCAATTAAATAATTACTAGCATAATCTTTTAATAATCCTGCGTATACTTTATCAACGACTTCTTTACTCTCTTTGTTATCTAGTGAGTCAATTGTTAATTGATATAATCCTTGACCAATATTATTTGTATAATCTTCTAAACTTTTTTCTTTAAAACCATTTTGTTTAAGAACTCTATTTAAACTATTTTTGATATCTTCGATTGAATTAACTAGGGTTCCATCTAAATCAAATATTACTCCTTTATACATAATCTACCTCCACTGATATTATTATATCATTTAAATAAAAAAGCCAACTTTTAAGTTGGCCTTACTACTATTGTATTTCGTCTACTGTATATCCTGCGTCAGCAACAGCCTTAACTAAGACATCATCACTTAAGTCTGTCTTAACAGTTACTGTTTTATTTGCTAGATCAAAGCTTGTGCTCGTATTTTCTAATGCATTTAAAGCTTTATCAATCTTAGCTTCGCAATGTCCACAATTCATATTTCCAATTTTTAATACTTTTTCCATATTATCCTACTTTCTATACATAAGTCTTAATCTTAATGCATTCAAGACTACTGTAATTGAGCTTAAGCTCATGGCAGCTGCCGCAAATGATGGACTTAACATTAACCCAAGTCCCGCAAATACTCCCGCTGCTAATGGTATACCTAAAGTGTTATAGAAGAATGCCCAGAATAGATTTTGCTTAATGTTTTTAATCGTATCCTTACTTACTTTTATCGCACTTACAACATCACTTAAGCGATTATTCATTAATACTGTATCAGCTGATTCAATAGCCACATCACTACCTGCACCAATCGCAATTCCAACATCGGCACGAACTAGAGCGATTGAATCATTAATACCATCTCCAACCATAGCAACAATCTTACCTTGATCTTGATATTTTTGAATAACTGCTTCTTTCTCATCTGGCATAACTTCTGCAACTACTTCAGAAATATTTACCGATTTCTTAATAGCTTCCGCAGTAATAACATTATCACCAGTTAACATAACAACATTTAAACCTAAAGATTGCATTTGCATAATAGCTTCTTTACTATCTTCTTTAATTGTATCAGCTAAAGTTAAGATTGACATAACTTCTTTCTCATTTGCTAGATAAATTGGTGTTTTACCCTCTCTAGCAAAATCATCAGCAATAGAGACGATTTCACTAAACTCAATATTATTAGCATCTAATAAGCGCTTATTACCAATATAGTATACTTCATTATTAACAAAACCTTTAATACCTTGACCAACTATAGCTTCAAAACTATCAACATTAATTAGATTTACATTATTAGCTTCACCATAGGCAACAATTGCTTCACCAAGTGGATGCTCAGATACTTTTTCAAGTGAGACAAATAACTCTAATACATCTTTTTCACTGTGATTATTGAAAGTAACAATATCAATAACATCTAAACTACCTTCTGTAATTGTCCCTGTTTTATCTAATATTACTGTATCTACTTTATGTAAAATTTCTAATGCTTCAGCTGATTTAAATAAGATACCATGTTCAGCACCAATACCTGTACCAACCATAATTGCAACTGGTGTTGCAAGACCAAGTGCACATGGACAAGATATTACAAGAACCGCAATAGCTGGCGCAAGTGAAGCACTAAAGTCTTTAGTAATGATAAACCAAACAATAAATGTCAGTATTGAAATACCAATAACTACAGGTACAAAGATACCACTAATCTGATCCGCTAATTTTGCAATTGGCGCTTTAGTTGTATTAGCATTTTCAACTAATTCAATAATCTTAGCTAATGTTGTATCTTCACCAACATTACTTACCTCTATCTTAACAAAACCTGTAGAGTTAATAGTTGCACCAACAACTTTACTTCCAATAGATTTTTCAATAGGTAAACTTTCACCCGTTAATGCACTCTCATCAATAAATGTTGACCCTTCAATTACAATACCATCAACTGGAACAACAAATCCCGGTTTAACAAGAACGATATCCCCAACAAGAACATCTTCAATTAATACTTCAGTCTCTACATTGTCCTTAAGAACAATAGCTGTTTTGGGACTTAAGTCAACTAATTTTTGAATAGCATCAGATGTTTTACCTTTTGCTTTTACTTCTAAATATTTACCTAGAGTAATTAATCCTAAAATTGTACCTGCTGATTCAATATATAAGTCCATTGAATATTTATGTACTAAAACCATATCTTGTATCGCTAATCCATGACCAATTTGATAGATAGCAAATACACCATATAAAACTGCAGCAGCTGATCCCATCGCAATTAATGAATCCATATTTGGTTTTCTCTTAATTAATGCTTTAAATCCAATCTCAAAATATTTTCTATTAACATACATTATTGGCAAGACTAATAAGAATTGCGTAAATGCCATCGTTAAAGCATTTTCAACTCCCATTAAGAAACTTGGCATTGGCAGATTAATCATTTCCCCCATCGCAACATACATTAAAATTATCATAAAGAATAAAGAAACCTGTAGTCTAAACTTCATTTCTTTAATTTCTTTTTCAATGACGTTTTCACCCTGCTCCTTACTATTCTCATTCCCTTTAACACTAGCAGCATATCCTGCATCATTAACAGTATTAGCTATATCATTAGCTTTTACTTTACTTTCATCAAATTCAACAATCATACTATTAGTAAGAAGACTGACAGCTACTTTGTCCACACCTTCTATTTTTTTAACACTATTTTCAACAGAAGCCACACAAGATGAACATGTCATTCCTGTTACTTCATATACTACTTTTTCCATTGTAAATACTCCTTCCGCTTTACATATTATATATACATGTTATAATATATCCATACCCCCACTGGAGGGGGTGACATATCTAGTATAACACAGATATGAACTATGTCAATAAGATAAATTTTGGAGGTATAAAATGAAACATAAAGAAAAAACAGAGAAACTATTAAATCAAGCCCAAGGACAACTTAACGCTGTCATGACAATGATGGAGAATGATCGCTACTGTATTGATGTCTCACATCAAATACTGGCAACCATCGCTCAACTTAAAAAAGCTAACGAAGAATTAATGCGTGAACATATGAAAAACTGCGTTACTGATGCTTTTAAAGAAGGCAGCGGCGATGAGAAGATTGAGGAAGTACTAAAAATAATGACTAAATTAATAGACTAAAAAAGCATCTTACGATGCTTTTTTAATATTATGATGTTATTGATGCTCTAATCAATACACAATCTAAGATTT